>CAZYTQ010000001.1:0-94040 GCA_964650135.1 uncultured Anaerolineaceae bacterium
CCAAGTACGCGCTGCCCCACATCCGCGCCCAGGGGCCCGGCGGCTCGGTCATCAACATGGCCAGCGTCCAGGGGGTCCAGTCCATGCCCGGGGTGCCCTCGTACGCTGCCAGCAAGGGCGGCGTGCTGTCGCTCACCCGGAACATGGCCCTGGACTATGCGAAGGACGGTATCCGGGTGAACGCCATCTGCCCGGGCACCATGGACTCGGAGATGGTGCGCACCGCGGCGCGGGCCGAGGGCGGCGACCTCGACAGGACGCTGGCCCAGTACGGCGCCTTCCATCCGCTCGGCAGGCTGGGCCTGCCCGAGGACGTGGCGCAGGCGGCGCTGTTCCTGGCCAGCCCACGCTCGAGCTTCATGACCGGCAGCTATCTCGCGGTGGACGGCGGCTTCCTGGCCCAGGGCGCCTGGGCGAGCAGCGCTGGCTCGACCCAGATCCAGGAGGACGCATGACGAACGCGACCATCACGTCCGTGGACGTGATGACCATCCAGGCACAGCTCCCCGCGCCGGTCATCTTCGGCGAGTGGATCATGCGCTCCCGCGAGTTCGCCCTCGTGCGCGTCCGCACGGATCGGGGCGTGGACGGGCTGATGTACACCCTCACCCGGGACGGGGCGGTGGCCGAGCAGATCCGCAAGACCATCGCGTCGCTGTACGTCGGAACGACCATCGAGGACCGCGAGCGGACGTTCACCATCACCTGGCGTCGGAGTCTCGCGTCCCATGCGGCGGGTATCGGGCTGCGCGCCCTGTCCATCGTCGACCTCGCCTGCTGGGACGCCGCCGCGAAGCTGCGCGACCTGCCCATCGCGGGGCTGCTCGGCGGTCGCAACGAGCCGATGCCGGCGACCGCGATCATCGGCTACCCGCCCGGCACCATGGGTCCCGAGGAGACCGGTGCCCAGGCCGCCGAGCTGTATGCGGCCGGCTGGCGTCGGTTCAAGGCGCCCATCGGCGGTGCGGCCGAGCGGAGCGCCGCGCGTCTGCGATCGGCACGTGCCGCGGCACCCGACGCGTGGCTGGGCATGGACGCGGCGTGGGTCTACGAGGACGTGGAGACCGCGGCGAGCTTCATCGAGTCCATCCCGGACGTCCGGCTCGGCTGGTTCGAGGACATCTTCCCGCCGGGCGACGCGGCCATCCTGCGCCAGCTGCGCGACCGCATCGACGTGCCCATCGCGATGGGTGACGAGCAGGGCGGCAGCTACTTCCCCGAGGCGCTCATCCAGGCGAGAGCCGTGGACGTGGTACGTGTCGATCTGACCTGCATGGGAGGTCTGACACGTGGGCGGCGGGTCATCGACCAGGCGCTCGCGGCGGGGCTCGACTTCGCGCCCCACATGTTCCCCCACGTCCACAGCCAGGTCCTCGGGGCGCTGGGCTACGCCGACCGACCCATCGAATGGGGCATCCCGAACACCGGTGTCCACCCCATGGACGACCCGCTGCCCCAGCCGGTGATCCTCGATGGTGGTCTGATGGCGCCACTCCCCGAGCTGCCCGGCTTCGGTCACATGGTCGATGTCGAGTGGGTGCGCAGCCAGCCCCACGACGACCCGACCGGCATCCTGGCCGAGCTTGGCTGATCCGGATCGTCCGGGCACCGACGCACCGGGCGCCGACACGCCGCGCCGCCGGATCCCCGGCGCCGACACGGGGTGGTGGTTCGAGGACGCCGTGCCGGGCACGCTCATCCGTCATCCACACGGACGTACCATCGACGAGTCGGAGCATGTCTGGCTCGCGTGGGTCACCCACAACGTGAGCGATGTCCACGGCGACCGCCATGCCGCGGCGCAGGGCGCCTTCGGTGTGCCCCTCGTGCTGGGGGCGCTGACGGCGGCGATCATCATCGGCCTCGCGGAACCCGCGGTCGCCCCGCCGACGCTCACGTCCGCGCTCCGATCGCCCGGCTGGCGCTCGATCCGGCTGTCCGGGCCGGTGACCGCGGGTGACACCCTGGTCGCGCGGTCGCGCGTCGAGGCGGTCCGGGACGGACCGCACCCGGACCTCGGGCTCGTGACACGGACGATCACCGGGCTCGACCAGACGGGTCGCGTGGTGGCCATCATCGAGGAGGTGGATCGCGCCGTGGCGCGTCGTCTGGCCGCGGCCTGACGTCGGGTCACGCCGGCAGGAGTCGCTGGGGCCGGGCCGAACGTCGCCGGTTCTGGGTCGGTGGCTCCCACGGACGCCGTACCCTACCGGGACATCGGCCCCTCGGGCCGAGCGGCGACGGGGGTCTCCTGGTGCGACCCGCACGGGAGGGACACGGGCGACTCGGCCCGGACATGGAGGCAGGAGTGGAACGAGACTGGGACACACTCATCCGACAGCCAGGGATCTTCGACAGCGCGGCTCGCGGCGGTCTGACCGCGTGGTCCCCTGCGGACGGTGCCCTCGTCGGCGATTCGCTGGGCCCGATCATGCACTCCCACGATGAGGCGACCGAGATCTTCTACTTCCTTCGCGGCGCCTGTCGCCTGGAGGTCGGGCATGGCGAGGAGCTCCTGGAAGCACGAGACTTCATCCTCGTCCCTCCGGATGTCCCGCACAACTTCTGGTCGAACTCGGTCGAACCGGTCGTGGTCTTCTGGCTCGTGGTCCCCAACCTCATGGACAACAAGTGGCGGACGGACGGCTTCCGGGGGCAGCAATCCGGCTGGCCGAACCATCGGGCGACACTCGACGCGGACGGTGTCCTGCCGAGCGACGATCGGATCGCGAGCGTCGCACACGTGCTGCGAGCGGGCGACAGCCTCACCCAGGAAGCCATGGCACCCGGTGGCGAGGTCATCCTCGTCACGGCAGGGGATGTGACGTGGGAGTCGGGCGATGGACCGTCCCACGCGATGGGCATGGGTGCGTGGCGCCGTGTCGACAGCGGGGGCCACTGGTCGGTCACGCCGCAGGGATCGGAGCCCGCCGAGATCCTGGTCATGCGGATCGGCGCCGCACCACGGTAGGCATCCAGCCCTCGGACGGGCACGGTCCTAGCCTCGGACCCCTCCGGCCGCGAGACCTCGGATGAAGTACCGCTGCCCCACGAGGTACAGGATGAGCATCGGCAGGCTGGCGAGCAACATCCCGGTCATGGCCACCGGCACATCGGCGTTGTAGCGGGAGCCGAACACGGTCACTCCCACCATCAGCGTCCGCAGCTCGTCGCGGGGGAGCATCACCAGCGCGATGAGCAAGTCGTTCCAGACCCAGAGCGCGTTGACCACGATGAGCGTCGCGAGCGCTGGTGCGGTGAGCGGTAGCAACAACCGGACGAGCACCGTATGGCTTGCGGCCCCATCGATGCTCATGGCCTCGATGAGCGCGTTCGGCACCGAGCGGAAGAAGCTCGTCAGCAGGTACACCGAGAACGGCGTGAGCAGCCCCGCGTAGACCAGGATGACGCCCGCATGGGTGCTGGTGAGGCCCAGGCGCGAGAGAAGCAGGAACAGTGGCAGCACCAGCACCACGGGCGGCACGATCATGAGCGCCGTCACCACCGCCAGGAGGAGCGTCTGGGCCGGGAAGCGCATCCGTGCGAACGCGAACGCCGCGGGTGCCGAGACCGCCAGCGAGAGCACCACGGACCCGGTCGCGAGGATCACGCTGTTGAGCAACCACTGACCGAAGCGACCGCCCCGCATCGCCTCCTCGATGTTGCCCAGATACGGGGTGGACGGCGGCCCGATCTTGTCGAGGGCGTATCCGTCCTGCGTCTTGAGCGCCGTGAAGACCACGAACAGGCCCGGCAGGATCACCAGCAACACGGCCCCGACGAGGGCGACCTCCTTGAGCAGCGTGCCGCTCGATGGTCGTCGCCACCGTCGCTCGCCACGCCGCGCGTCATCGGTCGTGCTGTGGCTCGTCATGCCATCTCCTCGACATGCGTCTGCTGCCGGACCTTGAACATCGGCACCACCAGCAGCACCGTCACGATGAACAGGAGCACGGCCACCGCTGAGGCGATGCCCGGCAGGCTGCCTCGGAACGCATAGTTGTAGATGTACAGCTCGATGATCTGGGTGGCGGTCCCGGGTCCGCCGCGGGTCACGACGTAGACGTACGCGAACACCGCCGAGAGCATCGTGATGACGCTGATGATCGAGTAGAACTCGATCACCGGCTTGAGCTCCGGGACGATGATGTGGCGCAGTCGCCGCCACCAGCCCGCGCCATCGATCATGGCGGCCTCAGCGACCTCCTCGTTGAGGGCCGTCATCCGCGCCGAGAACAGGATGATGCCGAAGCCGATCTCCCGCCACAGGATGATGAACATGATCGTCCAGAGCGCCAGCGTGGGGTCGCCGATCCAGTCGAGCGCGAGTCCGTCCAGCCCCACGCCCCGGAGCGAGGTGTTGACCGCCCCGTTCAGCTGGACCATGTTGCTGAACACCGTCCCCACGATGGGGATGGCGAGGATGTAGGGCACGAACAGGATGGCCCGGTAGAGCCGATAGCCGGGCACCCGGTCGTGGAGCATCGCGGCCACGAGCAGGGCGCTCACCACGAGGATGGGGACCGCGAGCAACAGCAGCGCGCTGTGGACGATCGATTCGAGGAACAGGGGGTCGGCGACGATGCTCCGGTAGTTGTCCAGCCCGATGAACGGTCCGTCCGCTCCCCGGACACGCTTGGTGCTGAAGTCGAAGATGGCCAGGATGGGATAGCCGAACACGAACAGCAGCAGCAGGACCATGGGCGCGAGGTACAGGAGCGGCGTCAGCCGACCCGTGCGCAGCATCCTGCGGTCTAGAAGGTGCTCGTCAGGCCGCCATCCACGATCAGGATCTGGCCTGTCATGTACCGGCAGTAGTCGGAGGCCAGGAACACTGCCGTCCCCGAGACGTCCTCGGGCACACCGGTGCGGGCCATGGGCACCTTGCGTCGCTCGACATAGAACGCCTGGAAGTCGTCGGTCGTGGTCTCATCGATCCCGTCGATGAATGACATGGGGGTCCGCATGAAGCCGGGCGCGATGGCGTTGGCGGCGATGCCATGTGGCGCCAGCTCCACCGCGAGTGACTTGGTGAACGCGATGATGCCGCCCTTGGCGGCGTTGTACGCGCCAGCCTCCCCGCTGGCCATCATCCCCTGGATCGAGGTGATGCTGACGATGCGGCCGGAGCGCTTGGCGACCATGTGTGGCACCACGAGCTTGGTGCCCATGTAGACCGCCTCGAGGTTCACGGTGATCTGCGCGCGCCAGTCCTCGAGCGTGTCCGTGAGGATGGTGCCGTATCGTGCGATGGCCGCGTTGTTGACCAGGATGTCGATGCCGCCCAGCCTCGCCACCGCGTCCTCGACCGCCGCCTGATACGCGTCGTAGTCGGTGATATCGAGCGCGTGGGCGTGCGCGCTGCCGCCCGCGTCCACGATGCTGCGTCGGGTCTCTTCGAGGCTGTCGGGGTTCCGCTCCAGGAGTACGACCGTCGCGCCCTCGGCCGCATACTCCTGCGCGATGACCCGGCCGAGACCTTGCCCCGCGCCCGTGATGAGGGCGACCCTGGCCGCCAGCAGATCCCGTCCCATGGGCGTGCTACCGACGTGCCGCGAGGCGGCCGACCGGGACCGTCACGGTCGCGGTCAGAGCGCGAGGTCCTCGGCCCACAGGGCGTACTTCTCCAACAGATCGGGGTTCTGCTCGCGCCACTTCTGGGCGACCTGCGCGGCGTTGTCACCCGCCTGCTCGCCCGTGAACTCACCCGACACGATCTTCTGGGAGTTGACGAACATGGCGTCGGTCCAGAAGAGCGTGGGCATCAGGTTCGAGATGTAGGGCACGGTCTCGCCATCCACCCACCGCTGCCAGATCGAGAGCAGCGTGGGGTCCGTGACCACCGAGCCATCCCAGCCGCTGTTGGTGGGGAACTGCTGGACCTGGTCCCACAGGGCACCCACCCGCTCCTCCGACTGGAGGAAGGTGAGGAAGTCGGCGGCGAGCTCCTTGTTGGCGCTCTGCGACGAGATGCCCAGCCCCTGGTTGTCGAAGATCGGCACGCCCGCCATCTTCCCGGTGCCGAACACCGGGAAGGTCATCGCCCCCACGGTGTCCGGTCCGAGCCGCGAGATGGCGTCGGGCACCAGCGGACCCACGATCTGGGTCATGGCTGCCTGTCCGGTGCTGAACAGGTCGATGCCGGGGTACAGGTCGATGGAGTTCATGTCGTTGTTGAAGTTGCCGGCATTCCACAGCTCGGCGAGACGCGACCACGCCTCGTAGTACTTGGGCTCCCGCCAGTCGAGGGTGCCCGCGAAGAGGTTGAGGGCGTCAGCCGCGGAGTCCAGGTTCTGGCCCGTGGCGTGGCCCATGTACCACTCGCCCCACGGCCCGTCCTTGAGGCCCGCGCTGATGGGCGTGACACCGGATGCCTTGAGGGCCTCGCACGCGGCCAGCAGCTCATCCCAGGTCGCCGGCGGCGTGTCCGCATCGAGACCCGCAGCATCGAACATGGCCTTGTTGTAGACCCACAGCAACGGCACGCTGTACCAGCCGACGCGGTACTGCTGGCCCTGGAAGACCGAGAGCGGCGTCGCTTGCGACGCCGCCAGGACCTCGTCGCTGATGAGCCCGTTCAGTGGCTCGAGGTATCCCAGCCAGACGCTCTCCATGTGGTAGATGCCGTTCCACAGGAATTGGATGTCTGGTGGTGCTCCCGCGGCGGACGCGGTCTGGAACTCGGAGATGACCACGCTCGTGTCCTGGAGCGTGGACTCGATGGAGTTGCTCGAGCGCGACTGCCAGAGGCCGATGCTCTCGTCGAGCCAGCCCTCGAGGCCCGGCGCCTCCTGCTCGCCCCACCACCACAGCTTCAGCGTCTGGTCGGTGGGCAGTCCCTGTGCTCTCGCTCCTGGGACGCCGAACGGCGACCGCCCGAGGAGCGGCGCGGCACCGGCGGCCACCATCGCCCCAGCACCGACCTGCAACAGCCTTCGACGGGAGATCCGGTCCATACCACTCCTCGATGCACCCGGGTGTCCCGACGCTGCCTCCTCGCACGGGATGGACGCACCATAGCGCGCGAGTCAAGGACGATGCAGGTCCACCGCGCACGGCCGTGGGCCCGTCGCGTGGATCCGTCCCGTCGGGCCGCGCCGGTCCGGTTGACGCCGGCCCGGCCCGGTCCTAGCCTCCAGACGACACACATCGAAGGGAGACATCGCGAACGTGGAGCTGCGAGTCCTGGCTGACGGCCTCGACCATCCGGAGGGCCTCGCGTGGGACCCGGCCGGATCGATCATCGCGGGTGGCGAGGACGGTCAGCTGTATCGGGTCGACATCCACGGGGATGGCGTGACGCTCCTGGGCAGACCGGGGGGCTACATCCTGGGTATCGCCATCGACGGTCAGGGCCGCATCTTCTGGTGCGACCAGGACACGCGTTCGGTGATGCGATATGACCCGGCGACCGGACACGCGGCCACCTGGAGCACGGGTGCTCCGGAGACGCCCTTCCGGGTGCCCAACGCGCTCGTGTTCGACGCGGCGGGTCGGCTCTACGTGTCGGAGTCAGGTGACTGGACGACGCATGACGGGGCGCTCTTCGTGATCGAGTCGGATGGCACGACACGGCTCGCGTCCACCGAGACGCGCGACTTCCCCAACGGCATCGCGATCGACCCGGCGGGCACGTGGCTGTATCTGGTCGAGACATCGGGGCCGGCGGTCGCCCGGTTCCCCATCCGTGCCGACGGGGCACTCGGGCCCCGCGAGGTCGCCGTCCGACTGCCACGGACCGTCCCCGATGGGCTTGCGTTCGTCGACGACGGACGGCTGCTCATCTCGTGCTATCGCCCGGACGCCATCATGATCTGGGATGGCTCGGAGGCGACCACGCTCGTCGATGACTGGACCGGCCTCGACCTGTGCTCGCCGACCAACCTCGCGTTCTTCGGCGAGGACCTCGATCGCCTGGCGACCGCGAACCTCGGCCTGGAGCACCTGACGGAGGTCACCAGCGGCCTCCGTGGGGCACCGCTCCGCTATCCCGTGCTCCCTGCGTGACCGACGCGGCACCACCCGACCTCCTGGCTGGCCGGGTCGCGGTCGTCACCGGCGCGGGTCGTGGCATCGGCCTGGGCATCGCTGAGCGGCTCGCGACCGCGGGTGCTCGAGTGGTCATCGGCGAGCTGGTGGAGGAGCGGGGGAGGTCAGCCGCGGAGCGCCTCGCGAGCCAGGGCCTGGCGGTCGAGGCGGTCCAGCTGGATGTGGCGAGCGGCACATCGTGCGCCGCGATGGTGGAGACCGTCGTGGGTCGTCTTGGCCGGATCGACATCCTGGTCAACAACGCAGGCCTGTTCCGACTGCATCCCTCCGAGACGATGCCCGAGGAGGATTGGCGGCTCCAGATCGACGTCATGCTGACCGGCGTGTTCCTGTGCACCCAAGCGGTTGGTCGGGTGATGATCGAGCAGCAGGGCGGCAGCATCGTCAGCATCGCGTCCATCGGTGGCATGGGCGGGTGGCCCATGCGCTCGGCGTACAACGCCGCCAAGGCGGGTGTCATCGTGCTCACGGAGGTGCTCGCCACCGAGTGGGCCCACCATGGCATCCGGCTCAACTGCGTCTCGCCGGGCGTCACCCGGACCGACATGATGGATGTGGCGGTGAAGCAGGGCGTGGCGAGCCTCGAGCGCTACGAGCGCCGGACGCCGTTGGGTCGGGTCGCGGAGGTGTCGGAGATCGCGAGCGCCGTCCTGTTCCTGGCCTCCGATCGGGCGAGCTACATCACGGGTCAGAACCTCCGGGTGGACGGCGGGTGGGTGCCCTGGGGCAACCTCCACGCGGTCGGCTTCCCCGAGCAGGACCCGGCGTGAGCAGGACCGCTGGTCGGACCGTCGTCATCACGGGTGCCGCACGAGGTCTCGGTCTGGGCATGGCTCGCAGGTTCGCGGCGGCCGGCGACCGGGTCGTGCTCACCGATGTCGACAGCATCACGGGTGCCGCAGCCGCCGCGGCGCTCGCTGGACAGAGCGCGCGGGTGAGCTTCCGGGCGCTCGACGTGCGTGACCCGGCCATGGTGGACGAGGTGGTCAGGGCCACCCTCGCAGACCACGGCGCCATCGACGTGTGGGTCAACAACGCCGGGATCGCCCGCACGGCTCCCGCGGAGACGCTCGCTGTCGAGGACTGGGACGAGAGCATCGCGGTGCTGCTCTCGGGTGCCTTCCACTGCGCGCGATCGGCGGGACGAGTGATGCTCGCACAGGGACGCGGGGTCATCGTCAACATCGCGTCGGTCAACGGGTTCCACCCGATCGAGGGGCGGGTCGCCTATTCGGTCGCCAAGGCAGGTCTGGTCATGCTCACCCAGGCGCTTGGCATCGAGTGGGCGGCGCGTGGGGTCCGGGTCGTCGGCATCGCACCAGGCGTGGTGATGACCGACCTCGTGGCGCAGGGCGTCAGTGCGGGCACGGCGTCCGTGGAGGTGTATGAGCGTCGCACGCCCATGGGTCGACTGGGCGAGGTGGATGAGGTCGCGGAGGCGGTCGTGTTCCTGGCCAGCGACGACGCCTCATACATCGTGGGCGAGACGCTCCGGGTCGATGGCGGCTGGACCGCCTACCAGCTGTTCTAGCCAACCAGGAGGACGATGACGGTGCAGGTCAGCGGCACACAGCACACAGGCTTCTCGGTCGTCGATCTCGATCGGTCGATCGAGCTCTTCGCGCTCCTGGGGTGCGAGGTGATCTGGCGACGCGAGATCACGGACGCCTACTTCCGGGAGATCGTGGGGCTGCCCGACACGGTCGTCCAGGCAGCGCATCTTCGGATCCCGGGCACGGGTCACGTCGTGGAGCTGTTCCAGTACGGACCCCAGGGTGAGCCGGCGAACCTCCGGCCCAACGAGCCTGGGCATGCACACCTGTGTTTCCTGGTCGATGACCTGCCGGCCGCCTATGACGAGCTGCGCGCCAAGGGAGTGCGCTTCACGTCCTCCCCGGTGCTCATCACCGCGGGCGTGAACACGGGCGGGTACGGCGTGTACCTGGTCGACTCCAGCGGCATCACCCTCGAGCTGTTCCAGCCGCCTCGACCGGCCTGAGGGGCACGTCCCCAGCCTGCGGGGATCTCGACGGCCCGGCGTCGAAGCGGACATCACGCATGACGCGCTCGTCGATGGGTTGCGAGCTCGCGTGACCGCACCAAGCGCAACCGTTTGTTGACACGGCCCCGATCGTTGCGCTACGGTGCCGGCTCCGGTACGGTCGGGGCATGTCGGTCCCCGCTCGGTGGGCCGGCATCGCGAGTTCCGAGGAGGACGGTCGTGGATCAGGAGACCCTGGCAGGGCGGGTCGCGCGGCGACCCATGCGGCAGCGCGCCGTCGCGGCCGCGATCGGCAGCGCGGTGCTGGTGACCGGATTGTCCGCAGGGGCGGTCGGTGCCCAGTCGCCAGCGGCAGGGGCGTTCGACCCGATGGCCTGCGCCGGCAAGGTCGTGCGCATCGCCCTCGTGGACGGCGAGCGGGACGATCTGGGCCTGCGCGACAAGGAGGCGGAGATCGAGGCCGCGACCGGCATCGATATCCAGCTCACCACCATGGCGCTCGCGCAGCTGAACGAGTCCGTCGCCCAGAACCTGCGGGCGCCCGAGTCCGCGTTCGACATCGTCCACACCATCGGCTTCAACGTGGCCGGCACCGCTGGCGCGGGACTGCTGGAGGAGCTGACGCCATATGTCAGCGACCCGGCGAAGACACCCGCGGACTACGACTTCGCGGACTTCCCGGCCGGGCAGCTGGAGTACACCGGGTACTTCGACCCGGCGACCGGCGAGTTCGGTGGGGACCAGCTGTATCTCATCCCGGGCATCCACAGCGGGTCGGTGCTGCTGTTCTATCGCAGCGACCTCCTCGGCGGCGAGGGCCAGCCGGCCGTGCCCACGACCTGGGCGGAGTACCTCGCGGCTGCCGAGCAGCTGACCACCGACGACGTGGCGGGCAGTGCCATGGTGGGCGCCAACGACGTGTCCAACTTCCTGGTGGACTGGTACAGCCGCTTCGTCACGATGGGCGGTCAGCTGACCACCGGTGACAAGAACGACAAGACCCTCAACACGAACCTCACCAGCCCCGAGGCGATCGCCGCCCTCCAGAACATGATCGACCTGCTGCCGTACTCGCCGGCTGCGGTCACGAGCTACGGTTTCACGGAGGCGCTGGACGCGTTCCAGACCGGCAGGGTGGCGATGTGGCCGGCGTGGGCGACCATCGCCGGTGCGCTGTACGGCCCGGACTCCCCGGTCAAGGACACGGTCGCGGTGGCTCCCATGCCTGCCGAGGACGGCAACCCGCGCGGTGTCCGTGGTGGCTGGGGTCTGGGCATCCCCGCCAACCTCACCCAGGAGCAGAAGGATTGCGCCTGGCTGCTGCTCACGCAGATCACCTCGAAGGACTTCGAGAAGTATCAGGTCATGACCTATCAGACCGATCCCAACCGGATCTCGACCGGCTCCGACGCTGAGATCGTGGCGGCGCTGCCGTACATCCCGGCCGCGGTCGGCGCCATCGAGAGCGCGCAGATCCTTGAGGTCGCCAACATCCCCCAGACCTTCGAGATCGTGGGTGCGGTGGCACGTGAGATCAACCTCGCGCTGACGGGTGCCCAGGACGCACCCACGGCGATGGCCAATGCCCAGGCCGCCGCGGAGTCGATCCTCAAGGCTGGTGGCCACCTGGCCGAGTGACCCTCGACCAGCGATAACGGACCTCATCGAGGCGGTGGCCCCAGGCCACCGCCTCCAGCGTCGCACCCCTGACACCCGTGACCGGCACCAGCGCGGAGCACCGTGGTCACCCGCTGCACACGCGGCGGGATGTGCTGCTGCTCGTCGCGCCCGCCGCGCTGTACCTGGTGGCGTTCTCGGTCTTCCCGCTCATCTACAGCCTGGGCATCAGCTTCTTCGACTGGAGCCAGACGACCAGCACGTTCACGTTCATCGGACTGGACAACTACGCACGCCTCGCCGCGGACCCGGTGTTCTGGCAGGCATCCATCAACACCGCGATCCTGGTCATCGCGTCCATCGCCATCCAGGTGGTCCTGGGGACCGCGCTCGCCCTGTTCTTCGACCTCCACCTGCGCGGTTCCTGGATCGTCCGCGGTGTGCTCATCCTGCCGATGCTGCTCACGCCCGTGGTGGTGGGGCTCATGTGGCGAGCCCTGCTCAACCCCGACTGGGGCATGGTCAACTGGATGCTCGGTGAGCTGGGGCTGCCGCAGCCGCTGTGGCTCGCCGATCCCAAGCTGGCGCTGATCACGCTCGTCCTGGTGGACTCCTGGCAGTGGACGCCGTTCATCATGGTCATCGTGTTCGCGCGTCTCCAGGCGCTGCCGCAGGACGTGTTCGAGGCATCGGCCGTGGACGGCGCCGGGCGGGCTGCGACGCTCAGGCGCATCACGCTGCCACTGCTTGGGCCGGCCATCGTGTTCGCGGCGGTCTTCCGGTCCATCGACGCCTTCCGCTCGTTCGATGTGGTGTTCGGGCTCACCTACGGCGGGCCCGGCCGCCTCACCACGACGCTCAGCTTCTACGCCTGGGAGACCGGCTTCAGCTTCACGCGCTACGGCTACGCCTCCGCCATCGCGTACGTGATGGTGGTCGTCGCGACGATCGCGTTCACGGTCTTCGCCACGCGCTTCGCGCTGCGCCGGGCGGACGCCAGATGAGGACGCGGCGACTGGAGCGTGCGTTCGCCTATCTGCTCCTGGTGCTCATCGCCATCATCGGGTTCGCGCCGTTCGTGGTCATCGTGCTCCTGAGCACCAAGGCCCGCATCGAGATCCTCCAGGTACCGCCCTCCCTCGACCTCGATATCGACCAGATCGTGACCAACTATCGCGACGTGCTCATCAACCGTGGGTTCCTGGGCTACACCGTGAACTCGATCATGGTCACGACCATCACGGTGGTCGTGGCGCTGATGATCGCGGCGCCCGCCGCGTACGCCTTCTCGCGCATCCCGTTCGCGCGCCGCGATGGCTGGGCGAACACGGTGCTCAGCCTGCGCTTCATGCCGGCGGTGGCCGTGGCCATCCCGATCCTGCTGATGATGCGGTTCATCGACCTCGACGACACGCTGCCGGGCCTGGTCATCCCCTACGTGGCCTTCAGCCTGCCGCTCGCCATCTGGATCCTCATCGGCTTCTTTGACGAGATCCCTCGCGAGCTCGATGATGCGGCCATGGTGGACGGCTGCACCCGCCTGCGGGTGCTGTGGTCGGTGATGCTGCCCCTCGTCCGACCCGGGCTCATCGTGGCGGCGATCTTCGCGGCCATCTTCATCTGGAACGAGTTCCTGGTGGGCATGTACATCGTCAACTCCCAGGGCCTCAAGACGATCCCCCTCGGCGCTGCGGGCCTGATCTCCGCGCAACGGCCCATCGACTGGAACGTGGCCGCCACGGTCGGCGTCGTGACCATCATCCCCATCTTCCTGTTCTCGCTGTTCGTGCAGCGATACATCGTGCGCGGGATCACCGCAGGAGCTGTCAAGTGAGCGGATCCGACACACCCACCCACGAGCTGCTCGCCGACGGGCTCGGCTGGGCGGAAGGCCCCACGGTCCTGCCCGACGGCCGCATCTGCTTCGTGGAGAGCTATCGCAGCCAGGTCTCGGTCTGGCAGCGCGACCGGGGTGTGCGTCGCTACGCGTACACCGCGGGTGCGCCCAACTCGTGCGTCCTTGGGGATGGGGGCCGGATGTATGTCTGCCAGAACGGCGGCACGGTCGGGCCGTGGCGGGCCGAGGAGATGTCCGTGCCCTCGATCCAGGTCATCGAGTCGGAGGGCGGACCAGCGCGCATCATCGCGACCGAGCTCGACGGCCGGACCTTCCATGGCCCCAATGACCTGGTCTTCGGCCCGGATGGCCGCCTCTACTTCACCGACCCGGGCACCTATCGCCCGGCCGATCCGGAGCCGTCGTACCTGTTCGTGCTGGAGGCCGATGGCTCCGGTCGTCTGCTCGCGGAGCTCGACCCGCCCACGTTCCCCAACGGCATCGCCATCGAGGCGGACGGCAGCGTCGTGTGGGCCGAGTCGTACACCGGCATGGTGCGTCGGCTCCGTCCCGGGACGGGCGTCATCGAGGACATCGCGAGGCTGCCCGGCGAGAAGCCCGTCGCGGACGGCATGGCCGTGGGCGCCGACGGCCGGCTGTACGTGACGACCGTCAACGGAGGGGGCATCGATGTCATCCGTTCGGACGGCACCTACGACCGCTTCATCAAGGCCGGTGCCATCCCCACCAACTGCGTGTTCGCGGGCACCGACCTGATCATGACCGACGCGGGTGTCCTCGCGGATTCGGCCGATGCATCCTTCGGGGGCCAGGTCTGGCGCATCCCGCTGGGTGTCACCGGCCTGCCCACCTGGACCGGCCGCATCGGCTGACGCCCACCCCTTCGAGCGGCCCGAGCGGGCCGACCCACCATCCACGAGGACGACATGGACTTCCTGGTGCACATCACGTTCACCTGGCCGGCCGGCATCACGGCCGACGAGCAGCAGCGGCTCATCACCGCGGAGGGGCAGCGTGCCCGCGAGCTGGCTGCAGCCGGCCATCTCAAGCGGCTCTGGCGCATCCCCGGTCAGCGTGCCAACTGGGGCATCTGGCACGCTGCTGACGCCACGGAGCTCCACGCGGCGCTGTCGTCGCTGCCGATGTTCCCCCACCTGGTCGCCACGGTCCACCTCCTTGGCGACCATCCCAACGACCCCGCCAGCTGGACCGACCAGGAGGCCACGAGGTGACCGACCAGCGCGCTGCGGATGACCAGGAGCTCACCATCCCGGCGGGCTTCGTGGATGGCCTGTTCGACCTGGGCGGCCGGGTGGCCGTCGTGACCGGCGCCGGCTCGGGTCTCGGCCGGGCGATCTCCATCGGCTATGCCCAAGCGGGCGTGACCGTGGTCGTTGCTGACGTGAACGATCAGGGCACCTCGGAGACCGTGGACCTCATCCGCGCCCAGGGCGGAGCGGCTACCGCGCACCATCTCGATGTGACCTCGAAGGAGCAGGTCGATGGGCTTGCCGAGCTGGTGGTCCGCGACCACGGGCACGTGGACATCCTGGTCAACTCGGCCGGCTCCGCGTTCCGCTCGCCCGCCGAGGACTTCCCGGAGGAGCGCTTCGACTTCATCCTGGACCTGAACCTCAAGGGCACCTACCTATGCTGCCAGGCATTCGGGCGACCGATGCTTGCCCAAGGCAAGGGCAGCATCATCAACCTGGCCTCGATCGGCTCGTTCATCGCGTATCCGTGGGCGAGCGCCTATCTCGCGTCGAAGGGCGGCGTCCTGGGTGTCACGCGTGCGCTCGCGCTCGAGTGGCGTGACCGGGGCGTCAGGGTCAACGGCATCGGACCCACGCTCATGGACTCGCCCCTGACGCGTGCCGCCGCTCAGCGCACCTCGATCACGGCAGACTGGATCAAGGGGCGCATGCTGCGACCCCGGCTGGGCCTGCCGCGTGAGCTCATCGGTGCGGCGATCTTCCTCGCCAGCGACGCCGCGGAGCTGGTCACCGGCCATACCCTGATGTGCGACGACGGGTACCTGGTCGCATAGCACCGTGAGGCTCTAGACTGGTCAGGCCAGTGAATGTGGAGGGATCAGTGCCCGACGTCGATCGTATCGTCCGTGTCCGTGCGGCGACCATCCTGCATGAGCTCGAGGTGCCCATCGTGTTCGGCACCTGGATCATGCGCCACCGCGAGTTCTTCCTCGTGCGCATCGACGCCGAGAGCGGGCTCACCGGATTCGCCTTCGGCCTGACCCGTGATGGACCCCTGGCGGCCATCATCGAGCGGACCATCGGGCCCCAGTACGTGGGGGAGCCGGTGACCGATCCCGAGACGGCCTTCCACAAGGCGCTCTGGTCGAACAACTCGGTCCATGCGGCCGGTATCGGCATGCGGGCCCTGTCCGTCGTGGATTGCGCCGCGTGGGACCTCGCGGCGAAGGCCGCCGGCCAGAACATCACCGCGTACCTCGGAGGTGGCCGGGAGCGCATGCCCGTCACAGGCATCGTGGGCTACCCGCCGAGCATCAGCCCTCAGGCGACCGTCGACCAGGTCACGGCGCTCTGGGACCAGGGCTGGCGCCGATTCAAGCTGCCCATCGGGCCCACCCGCGACGAGTCGATCGCGCGTCTGCGGGCAGCTCGCGAGGCCTACCCGGACGCATGGCTGGGCATCGATGCCAACTTCCTGCACAAGACGTCCGCGGACGCCATCGAGTTCGGCCGGCGCCTCGACGGCCTGGATGTCGGGTGGTTCGAGGACATCGTGCCCCCCGGCGACGCCCAGATGGTGCGCGAGATCCGGGAGGGCATCTCCACGCCCGTCGCGATGGGCGACGAGCAGGGCGGCTCGTATCACCCACAGGCGCTGCTGAAGTTCGATGCCGTGGACGTCAACCGCGTGGACGCCACGACGAATGGCGGCATCACCCGGTTGCGAGGCATCGCGCAGCAGGTCAAGGAGCACGGCAACCAGCTGTCGACCCACATGTATCCCCACATCCACAGCCAGGTCATGGGGGCGCTCGGCCACACCGACGTGCCCATCGAGTGGGGGGTGCCCTATACGGGCGTCCACCCCATGGACGACCCGCTGGTCCAGCCTGTCGTGCGCGACGGGCTCATGGACCCGCTGCCGGACCTGCCCGGCTTCGGCGTACTGGTCGATCCGGCGTGGATCGCCCAGCAGTCCCAGGTCACCGACACCCAGGGGTTGCTGGACGACCTGTAGCTCGCCCGCGGTCGCCACTCCCGTCTCCCATCCTCGCCGCGTCACACCGGAGGTTCCCGTGCCTACCATCACCCGCCCGCATCACATGGGTATCCAGGTCGCCGACCTCGAGCGGTCACTGGCCTTCTACCGCGACATCCTCGGCTTCGAGGTGGTGTTCCAGTGGAACCCGCAGGCCGAGTACATCCGGACGATCGTGGGCTACCCGGACGCGGACATCCATGCCGCGATCCTGCGGATGCCCGCCGACACCGGCGTGTTCCTGGAGATCCTGGAGTACCGCAACGTCGAGAAGACGCCCGTCGATACCCGAACGGCCAATCCGGGCACCGCGCATCTCGCGTTCTTCACGGATGACTGCGACGCGTTGTACGAGGAGCTGGTCGCCAAGGGCGTCAAGTCGGTCAACCCGCCCGTGACCCCGACCATCGGCCCCAACACCGGTGGCCGGGCGGTGTACATGATCGACCCCGACGGTATCCGGGTGGAGTTCATCACGTCGAAGCAGGCCTTCGACGGCACGCCCAACGAGTAGGCCCGCCATGACGGACCTGGTGATGACGGTCCGGGGCCCCGTCGACGCGTCGACGCTGGGCTTCGGCCTGCCCCACGAGCATCTGCGCGTCGACCTCATCCGGGTGTTCCCCGCCGCGATGCTGGCATTCGACTTCCAGCTCCTCGACGAGGAGCTCCAGACCGACGAGGCGCGTCGGTTCGTGGATGCGGTCCAGGCCGGTGGCTGGCCGGGCGTCCCCTGGATCGTGGACGTGACGACCGATGCGCGGATGGGTCGTGACCCGGCCTTCCTGCAGCGCGTCTCGGAGGCGCTCGACATGCCCATCGTCATGGGCTGCGGCCGCTACCGCGAGCCGTGGTACGAACCCGGCTTCGCGGAGCGCACCACCCGCCAGCTCGGGGACCTCCTGACCGCCGAGATCGAGCAGGGGGTCGGCGACACCGGCATCCGAGCCGGCATCATCGGCGAGCTGGGAGCCGATCACGACTTCGTGAGCCCTGCCGAGGAGCGCACGCTCAGGGCCGCGGCGATCGCACATGCCCGCACCGGCGTGCCCATCACGCTCCATGCTCGATTCGGCCAGGTGGGCATCGCCCAGCTGGACATCCTCGAGGAGGGCGGCGTGCGACCCTCCCGGATCATCGTGGGCCACACGGACACGGATCCGGATCTCGACTACCACGAGGCCATCGCCCGTCGGGGAGCGTGGGTCCAGTACGACTGCATCAGAGGGCGCGTGCCCCTGGTGCCCGAGCGTCGCGTGCGCTACCTGCTGGAGGCCCGTCGTCGTGGCTTCCTGGACCGGGTGCTGCTCTCGCACGACGTGTGTGCCTTGTCGATGCTGCGGGCATACGGCGGCACCGGCTACGACTACCTGCCACGCGACTTCATGGGACTGCTGCGGGAGCGTGGCTTCCTGGAGGAGGAGCTGCTCGGCCTCGTCATCGAGCAGCCACGCCAGGCGATGGTGCCGGCGGTCTGAGTCATCCATCCCGGTCGCGGACGAGCGAGCGTGGTGGGTTCCAGTGCGCAGTACGTGAGGTCGAGTCCCGCGCGATGAGCTGCGGCTCGCCGGCGACCACGATCTCCCGGCGAGGGTTGCCGCCGAGACGCCACATCAGCTCATCGACGGCCTGACGGCCGAGCTCCTCGAGGGGCAGCACGACCGTGGTCAGCGCGGGCCGCAGGAAGTGCGCCACGGGGAAGTCGTGGAGCGCCACGACGCTCAGGTCCTCCGGCACCCGCCGGCCGAGCCCCTGTGCGGCTCCGACCACGCCCGCGGCGACGATGATGTTGGTCGCCACGACCCCGGTGACGTCGTGGTCGGTGAGCAGGCGCAACGCCGCCGCGTGGCCGGAATCGGGGTCCCAGCCTTCGCCATGGACGGTCGTCACGGATGCTCCCACCCGCGCGGCCGCTGCCGCGACACCGGCCTGACGCCGCTGGGTGTTGTCGATGCCCGATGGCCCGGCCACATGGCCCAGGCGTCGATGGCCCAGGGCCAGGAGATGGTCCGCGGCCACGGCTGCTGCTGCCCGATCATCCACGATCACGCTGCCCGCCACACCCGGAACGCGCCGGTTGACGATGACCATCGGGCGACGGCCCTGATCGAGCGCGCGCAGCACCTCGTCGTCCACGCGACCGGACGCGACCAGGAGGCCATCGACCCGGTCCTCGTGGAGCAATCGCGCGAAGGCAGGCTCCGAGGCATCGGCTCCCGCGCGATCCAGCTCGCGCACGATGACCACCATGTAACCGAGCTCGGATGCCCGCTGCTCCGCGCCCTCCACGATGGGCGCGTAGAACGGGTTCATCAGGTCCGGCAGCACGAATCCGATGGTCCAGGTGCGTGCGAGGCGCAGGCCGCGCGCCTGGACGTTGGGCCGGTACTCGAGCTGGCGCAGGGAACGCTCGACCCGCTCCCTGGTCGTGTCCGAGACCCGCAGTCGTGGGTCACCGTTGACGACCCGCGACACGACGCTGACATCCACGTCCGCGTGGGCGGCCACGTCCCGCAGGGTGGTCGGCCGTGTGCCGCTCGGGCCCACCAGACCCGTTGCGTCCCCGGCACGGGCGTGACCCGTCGTGCCTCTTGACGCCGCCATGTCCGACCTCGTAGCCTTGGTCAAACGTTTGGTCATCACCGCCCCGCAGTGTAGAGGATGGATGTGCGCGAGCCGACCCTGCTGACGGCCGTGGGCCTGCGCAAGGCCTTCGGGCACGTCCAGGCGCTGCGCGGTGTGGACCTCGAGATCCACGAGGGCGAGATCCTGGGGATCATCGGTGACAACGGCGCGGGCAAGTCCACCCTCATCGGCTGCCTGAGCGGGGTCATCCGACCCGATACGGGCTCCATCATCGTGGATGGCCACGACGTCACGTTCGAAGGTCCGCACGACGCTCGCGAGCATGGCATCGAGACGGTGTTCCAGGATCTCGCGCTGGCCCCCGACCTCGAGCCGGCCATCAACCTGTATCTCGGCCGGGAGATCGTGCGGCCGGGCGTCCTGGGTCGTCTCCGCTTCGCCGATCGGGGTGCCATGCGGCGCGAGGCGGCGACACGTCTCAGCCAGCTGGGCATCGACCTGCCGCGTCTCGACCGACCCGTGTCGTACCTCTCGGGTGGCCAGCGTCAGGCCGTCGCCATCGCCCGCGCACTCATCTGGGCCCGTCGGCTGCTGCTGCTCGACGAGCCGACCGCCGCGCTGGGCGTTCGCCAGTCGCGCATGGTCCACGACGTCATCCGTCGGGTGCGTGACCAGGGCGTGACCGTGGTCCTCATCAGTCACAACATGTCGGATGTGCTGGCGCTCACGGATCGGGTGGTGGCGATGCGCCTCGGCTCGGTGGCGGCCACCTTCCGGACCCGGGAGGCGACCACGGACGACCTCGTCGCCGCCATCACCGGCTCGCGGGCTGCATGACCGGACCTGCGGCGCGCGTCGAGGGAACCCCGGTGGCCCAGGCTCCCCGGAGCCTCCGGAGCCTGCTCGACCGCTTCCTCATCGGCTCCAACGGCGCCATCTTCGTGGCGCTCGTGGTGCTCATCGTGGTCTTCTGGCTGGCATCGCCGAACGGTGCCTTCCTGTCGTCGCTCAGCGTGCGCGCCATGATCCTCGCCGCGTCGAGTGTGCTGGTCGTCGCGGTCGGCGCGACCTTCGTGCTCATCGCGGGCCAGCTCGACCTGTCCATCGGATCGGTGCTGGTGCTCTCGGGCGTCGTGGGCATCAAGGTCATGACGAGCCTCGTGGACGCGGGCCTGGGCGACCTCATCGCCATCGTCACCGGCTGCCTCGCGGTGCTCGTCGTGGGCCTCGCCTGCGGCGTGGTCAACGGCCTGATCACGGTCCGGCTGCGCATCCCTTCGTTCATCGTGACCCTCGGGACCCTCAGCATCGCACTGGGCATCGCACAGCTGATCTCGGTCGGTCCGCTGTCGCAGCAGGTCCCGGACGCGATGAGGGACACCATCGGCCGGGGATCCCTGATGGGTGTCCCGTGGCCCGCGGTCATCGCCATCGGGGTCGCCTTCGCGGGCTGGGTGGTGCTCTCCCAGACCACGCTCGGGCTCGCCTGCTACGCGGTCGGATCCAACCGTGAGGCGGCGCGCCGCGCGGGCCTGCCCATCGGCCGGCTCACGATCCTCGTGTTCGCGATCATGGGTGTCTGTGCGGGCATCGCGGCCATCATCGACATGTCCCGGTTCACCACCGTCTCGGTCGCGGGCTACACCAACACCGCTCTCGCGGCGATCGCCGCGGTGATCATCGGCGGTACCAGCCTGTTCGGGGGCCGGGGCACCATCACGGGCACCGTCGTGGGCACCAGCATCCCCGTCGTGCTCCTGAGCGGCCTGGTCATCCTCCGGGTCGACCCCTTCTGGCAGAACATCGTGATCGGGGCGATGCTCATCGTCGCGGTCGCCTTCGACCAGCTGCAGCGGGAACGTATCTCGCGCGGCCTGTCCGGTGGCGGGGCTCCCGAGACGTCGCCACCCACCGATCCAGGGATCCCCGGGGATCCGTCGGCGCCTGCCGACGGGCCCGGTCCAGCCTGATCCAGCGTCACGCAGAGGAGGCACCGATGCACCTGGTCCAACGTTCGCTCGGCACGGGGGCCATCGCCCTGGCCGCGACCCTGCTCGCCGGCTCCGCGGTGCTCGCGCAGTCGCCGGCCACCTCGCCTGCCACGTCCGGGGGGACCGGCGTGGACGGCACGGGCAAGACCATCACGCTCGTGAGCGGCGTCCAGAACAACCCCTACTTCGCGTCCATGGAGTGCGGCGCGCGCGTGGCCGGGCGAGACACCGGCGCCACCATCGACATCCAGGCACCGGCACAGTTCGATGCGAACCTCCAGAACCAGGTCATCCAGGCCGCTGCAGCGGTCGCACCGGACGGCCTGGTCATCGATGCGGTCTTCGCCGTCGAGGCGGCGCCGATCGTCCAGGAGATCATCGACTCGGGCATCCCGGTGTCCATCATCGAGGAGCCGCTTGACACGACCGGCCAGGTCGCCACGCTGATGTCCGACCAGGTGGCCATGGGCCGGATGGCGGCCGAGATCCTGTTCGAGCGGATCGGTGACGCCGGCAAGGTCTATGTCATCGACTTCCAGGCCGGCGTGCCCAGCACGGATGGCCGCCTGACGGGCTTCAAGGAGGTCGTCGCGGATCATCCGAACATCGAGTTCGTGGGCTCCGACTACACGGGCGACGACCCGGCGGCGGCTGCCCAGGTGTTCTCGGGTGTGCTCCAGGCCCATCCTGACCTCAAGGGTGTCTGGGGCACGAACCTCTATGGCGTCCAGGGTGTCATCACGGCGCTCGAGGAGGCCGGTCTGTCCGACCAGGTGACCGTCATGGCGCCCGATACGTTGCCCAACGAGATCGACTGGCTCCGGGACGGCAGCGTGTATGCGCTGGTGGGCCAGAAGCCCTACGAGCTGGGCTACCAGGGCGTGACCAGCATCCTCGAGCATCTCGCGGGTGCCCGCGAGAGGTCCGACGAGCGGGTCGTCATCGAGGACCCGTTCGTGGTCGTGACGCAGGAGAACATGGACGACCCAGAGGTCTCCCGGTACTTCAACGCCTTCGACTGCGAGGTCTCGGGCTGACCCTGGCCACATCCCGTGCGATCGCGGCTGGAGCCGCGGTCGCACCACCCCATCAGCGGAGCGGAGCACACGATGGCTGAACCCCCGTCCCCCAGGACCGTCCTCGTCACGGGTGCCGCGCACGGCATCGGGCGGGCCATCTGCCTCGGTTTCGCGGCCGAGGGCGATCGGGTGGTCGTCAACGACGTCGATGAGGCGAAGACCGCCGAGACCGTGGCCGCGGTGCGCGCCGCGGGTGGCACGGCTGTCGGCATCGGCGCGGACATCGGCGACAAGGCGCAGGTGGACGCGATGTTCGCGCGTGCCGAGGCCGAGCTGGGCACGGTCGGCGTGGTCGTCAACAACGCGGCCTGGTACGAGTTCATCAACCCCAGCCAGCAGACCGTCGAGAGCTTCGAGAGGAACTTCAACGTCGACGTGACCGCGATGTTCCACACCATGAAGGCCGCACTGCCGGGCATGCAGCGCCTGGGAGGCGGGGTCATCGTGAGCATCGCCTCGCTTAACGCCTACGTGACCATCCCCCAGAACGCGGCGTACTCCGCGGCCAAGGCTGCCGTCGTGGCCCTCACCCGCGGCTTCGCGCTCGAGCTGGGCCCTCTTGGCATCCGTGTCTGCTCGGTGTCCCCGGGCTTCACGGCCACGCCGGTCGTCCAGGTCTACCTCGACGCGCTGACGCCCGAGCGGCGCAAGGAGGAGCTCGGTGCCTACGACGAGCGGATGCCCCTGCGCCGACTCGGCAGGCCCGAGGAGATCGCGGATGCGGTCGTCTTCCTCGCCTCGCCCAAGGCATCCTTCATCACGGGCACGGACCTGCTCGTCGATGGCGGCATGTACTGCCTCAACAAGGCGTTCTCGTACAACCCATGAGGGTGCCGGCGTCCCTCGACGGGTGCCGGCGAACCCAGGGCGGGCATTCACACCCGCCACCACGGAGGGATCCGCATGTTCGACATGGTCCGGCGCGCCGGTGACCTGCTGTTCGTCAACGGGATGGTCGGGCGGACCCCGGCCGGCCCGGTCGTCGAGGGCGGCATCCGTCCCCAGACCCGCCGCTGTCTCGAGCGCATCGAGGAGGTCCTCGACGGCGAGGGTCGTGACCGCACCCACATCGTGCGCTGCCGGTTCTTCCTCACCGACATGCGTGAATGGCCGGCGGCTCGCGAGGAGGTCGATGCCTTCTTCGGCGAGCATTGCCCGCCCTCCACGGCGGTCGGCGTGACCGCGCTCGTGGAGCCGGGCATGTGCATCGAGATCGAGGTCGAGGCATCCGCCGCGTGACCGATCGATCCGTCGGGCGTGGCACCCGCTTCTCGGGGCCGATCCGGGTCGGCCTGTTGACGCCGTACTGGGCGTTCTTCGACGACCACTTCCCGGCTGACTATCGGCCATCACAGGAGGCATACACCGAGCAGCTGGCCGGAGCGCTGGAGGCGCACGGTCTGGAGGTGACACGATCGGGGCTGCTGGACGGTGAGCCGGCCGCTGCCGTGGCGCGGCAGCGGTTCGCGGATGCCGATGTGCGGGTGGTCGTGGTCGCCGCGACGATGGCCGCCCCACCCACGTTCGGTGCCTCGGCATTGGCCGACTTCCATGGCCCCACCGTGATCTGGGACGACCGACGAACCGCGCATCTCGTCACGGACGTGGATGAGGTGGAAGCGACCCGGGCATCCAGCATGCTCGGCTCGGTGATGCTCGCCAACGTGCTGTCCCGGGAGGGCAAGCGGTTCCTCACGGTGACCACGGACGGTGACGCGAGCCCGGTGGCGCGAGCGGTCGTGGGGGCGGCCGCCGCGGACGCCGTGCGTGGCGCGCGGCTGGGCCTGCTGGGCGGTGCGGTCATCGGGTATGGCGACGTCATCCTCGATGCGGAGCACGCCGCGGACCTCGGCGTCGATCTCGTGACCATCGATGGTCCAGCGGTGGAGACGGCGTTGGCGCAGGCGTTCCGGACACCTCTTGCCGCGCTGCCGGCTGGTGTGCGTGTCATGGGCGGCGTGGAGCCGCTGCTGGAGCGCAGCCTGCGCACCCATCGCTTCCTCGAGGCCGTGGCCGACATCGGGTCACTCGATGCGCTGGCCCTCAACTGCCACTCCGACGTGCTCCGCTGGAGCGAGCGCCTGGGGGTCGTCGCATGTCTGGGCTCATCGATGCTGTGGTCCACAGGGGTGCCGGTCGCATGCACCGGGGATGGCGCCACGGCCGTCGCCCTGATGCTCGGCGCCCGCATCGCCGGGGCCGCGCAGTACAGCGAGGGCTATCTCGTGGAGAGCGCCACGGGCGAGCTCGTGGTGTCCTCGTGTGGCATGGCGGACCTGTCGCTGGCCGGGGATGGCGTGCCGCGGCTGTGCCCCAACGAGCTGTACCCCGGCCGCAATGGGATGGGCATCGCGACACGCTTCGACTTCGCGGCCGGGCCGGCGACCATCGCGGCCTTCGGCCCCGGCACGCCCACGATGCCCCATCGGATCGTCGTGTCCGCGGGAGACCTCAGCGGCCGGGGTTTCGAGCATCTGAACGGACCGAGCGGCACGATCGGCTTCGATGACCCGGCATCGCCGGGTGCGAGCGCTGCCTGGATCGACGTCGCGCCGGCCCATCACCTCGCGCTGATGCGTGGTGACCGGCGTCCGGAACTGCGCGCCGCGAGCCGGTTCCTGGGCGTGGCATGCATCGAGATCGGACCGCAGGGGAGGGTGGCATGAGCGACACGGACACGAACGACACGCGAGACCTGGTCGGACGGATCCTGACGGTGCTCGGCCCCATCGATCCAGCCGACGCCGGCCCCGCGCTCCTCCACGAGCATCTGCTCAATGACATCGAGCGGATGGTCCCCGAGCCCACCGAACCCGAGGCGCGGCGGCTGTTTCACCAGCCCGTCACGCTGGAGCACCTCGGCGAGATCCTGTGGTCCCGCGAGGGGATGCTGTCGAAGGACAACATCGACCAGGGGTCCATCGAGCTGCGCGCCGACGAGCTGACGCGCTATCGGGCGGTGGGTGGCGGAACCCTGGCCGAGGTCTCGGCCATCGGCCTGCGCCACGATGCGCGTGAGCTGCCCGAGCTGTCGCGACGGTCCGGCATCCACATCGTGGCGGGCAGCGCGTTCTTCGTCGAGGCGCTCACCCCACCGGAGTCCCTCGAGAGGAGCATCGAGCAGCTGGCGGCAGTGCTCATCGGCGAGCATCGCAGCGGCATCGGGGACAGCGGGGTCCGCGCGGGGTTCCTGGGCGAGGTGGGCACCGGTGCGCCCGTCATGCCCTTCGAGGAGCGGTCGCTCCGGGCGAGCGTGCTCGCGATGCATGAGACGGGCATGGGCATGATGGTCCACACCGACCCGTGGGCGAAGGCCGGCCTGGATGTCGTGGACATCCTCGAGGATGCCGGCGCCGACCTGTCCCGCGTCGTCATCGGTCACCTCAACCCGACCCTGCCGGACATCGGCTACCACCGGGCCATCGCCGAGCGTGGCGCCGTGCTGGGCTACGACCTGTGCGGCTATGACATCGTCCAGCGACCGGGTCGCTTCCCGGCCCGCGACTGGGAGACGGCCGATGCGGTGGCCACGCTCGTGGGGGAGGGCCATGGCGCCCGGATCATCCTGTCCATGGACACCGCGCTCAAGACCGACTACGTGCGCTATGGCGGTTGGGGCTACGGCCACGTCCTGAGCCACATGGTGCCGCTGCTCCGCGAACGCGGCCTCGACGATGGCACCATCCGGACCATCACGACCGACACCCCGGCGCGCATCCTGACGCTGACACCCAGCTGATCGGGGTCCGATGCCGCACCGTTGACGCGGACGGCCCGTGCCCTCTAGCCTCCAGCGGACACACGATTTCCCGACGACGAGGTGACGCACATGGCGAGCGGACGCGTGCTGGCGGGTGGGCTCGACCATCCGGAGGGCCTGGCGTGGGATCCCGTGACGGGCACCATCGTCGCGGGCGGTGAGGCAGGCCAGCTGTATCGGGTGGACATCGCGACCGGGGCAGTGACCACGATCGCCCAGACCGGGGGTTACGTCCTCGGCATCGCCATCGATGGGGCGGGGCGCATCTTCTGGTGTGACCAGGTCCACCACGCGGTCATGCGCTTCGATCCCGTGACCGGCGTCCACGATGCATGGAGCCGCGGTGCGCCAGACGTGCCGCTGCGCATCCCCAACGCGTTGGTGTTCGACGCTGTGGGCCGGCTGTACGTCTCGGAGTCGGGGTCATGGGCCGACCACGACGGGGGTGTGTTCATCGTGGAGCCCGACGGCACGACCCGCGTCGGCTCCACCGAGACACGTGACTTCGCCAACGGGGTCGCGATCGATCCGACGGGCGCCCACCTGTACGTGCTCGAGACATCGGGCCCGGCGCTGGTCCGGCTGCCCATCACGGCCGACGGGTCACTGGGTCCCCGGGAGCTGGTGACGACGCTGCCGCGCACGGTCCCCGATGGCCTGGCGTTCGCTGCCGACGGGCGACTGCTCATCTCCTGCTTCCGGCCGGATGCGATCCTGGCGTGGGACGGCCACACGGTCACCACGCTCCTCGACGACTGGACCGGCCTGACGCTCAGCGCGCCGACCAACATCGCGTACTTCGGTGACGGCCTGATACGTCTCGGGGCGGCGAACATCGGCTTCCAGCATCTCGCCGAGATCGAGGGTGCCCCGGTCGGTGCCCCGCTCCACGCCCCGATGCTGCCCGCGTGACGCCCGCCTGATGGGGCCCATCGGCGGGCGGCCCGGTCGTCCATGAGCCCGCCGCGTGCGGCGGCGCCCGGCCGGCCCCCGACGCTCCGCGACGTGGCGGCCCGGGCGGGTGTGGATCCGAGCGTCGTCTCGCGCGTGCTCAACGCCGACCGCACGCTCAAGATCACGGACACGACCCGGGAACGGGTGCTCGCGTCGGTCCAGGCGCTGGGCTATCGACCCAACGCGCTCGCACGTGGCCTGCGCATGTCGACCACCTCGGCGCTCGGCCTCGTGCTGCCCGAGGTCTCCAACCCGGTCTACGGGCCGATCGTGGTGGGTGCCGAACGACGTGCCGCGGAGGCGGGCTTCGTGCTCATCCTGGGCAGCGGCGCGGATGCCGCGACCACGGAGGCGTCATTCGCCCGCCTGCTCCAGGAGGGCCGTGTCGATGCGCTCCTGGTCGCGTCCGCGACGGTCGAGGACGAGCTGCTGCGTGGGCTGGCGCGCGGCTCGGCGCCGGTGATCGCGGTCAATCGGCGCATCGCGGGGGCCGTGGGGTCCATCGTCGTCGACGATGCGGCCGGCGCGAGCATGGCGACCCGTCATCTCATCGAGCTGGGTCATCGACACATCACCCATGTCTCGGGCCCCCCCGCGATGGACACGACGGCACGTCGCCAGGCGGGCTACGAGACCGCGATGACCGAGGCCGGTCTCTCGCCGCGTGTCGTGGCGGGCCGTGGCTGGGACGCTGCGTCGGGTCACGCGGTGGCCCCCGAGGTGCTCCACGACCCGCGGATGAGCGCGGTGTTCGTGGCCAACATCATGGCCGCCATCGGCGTCATCCGCGCCGCTCGCGAGCGGGGACAGCGGGTGCCCGATGATCTCGCGGTGGTGGCGCTCCACGACTCGCCGGTCGCGGAGTATTTCGAGCCACCCCTGACGACGGTCCGCCTGCCGCTGGAGCAGCTGGGACGGGCGGCCGTGGAGCTGGTCCTCGAGCGCATCGCTGGCGCCGCGCCACGAGACGTGCTGCTGGACGACCCGCCGGAGCTCCTGGTGCGCGGCTCCGCACGTCGCCTCAAGGCCCATCGCGGCGCCCGCCGGTAGCCGCGCCGTCACCCGATCGGCACTCGATCGACGCCCTCTTGACACCGACGGGCGCGACCGGCCACACTGCCCGGCAAGGCACGCAGGAAATCGTTTGACTGCTGCCACGGACGGACGAGGAGGAAGGTCATGAGGTCGATGCGCGTCGCATCGCTGGGCGCCACGCTGGGTGTCCTGGTCCTGGGCTCGGCGGCCCTCGCACAATCCCCGTCGGCACCCGCCGCCGGATCGCCGGCAGCGGCGGACTGCGGCACGGGTGTCCAGAAGCTGGGCTACTCGCCGCTCAACATGGAGTTCGATTACTTCCGGTTCACGGAGCAGGGTCTGCGCGAGATCGCCGATGCCTGCGGCATCGAGCTGGCGATCGCGGATCCCAAGGGTGACGCGGCAGGCCAGGTGTCGGGCATCGAGAACCTCATCGCGGCGGGCATCCAGGGCGTGGGCATCGTGTCCATCGATCCGGTGGCCATCACCACGGCGGTGGAGGCGGCCCACGCGGCGGGCATCCCGGTCGTGTCCCAGGTGTCCACCTTCGAGGGCGCCGATGCCTATGTCGGCCTTCCGGAGCATGAGTTCGGACGACTCCAGGGCCAGGCGAACGGCCAGGCGCTGCTCGCGCTCAAGCCGGGCAAGGAGACCTACACGGTCGCGGTCCTCAATGCCGACTCGTTGGGCACGGGTCTCCTCGACCGCAAGCAGGGCCTCATCGACGGGCTCAACGAGTCGGTCACCAACTACGAGATCGTCTCGGACGTCGAGGCGTGGGCCGAGGACACGGCACTCACCGCGGTGGAGACCATCCTCCAGGCGCATCCGGACCTCGACCTGATCATGACCGTCAACGACCCCGGCTCGCTGGGCGCTCGCTCGGCGGTCCAGTCGGCCGGCAAGGCGCTCAACACGGACGTCATCGTGGGTGGGCTGGGCATCGACAAGCGCGTCCTCGAGGGCGTCCTCGCGGGCGACTTCCCGGCCTCGGTGAGCCCGGAGCCGGTGAACACGGGCCGGATGATCGCGCAGGCGCTCATCACGCTCGCCAGCGGTGGCACGGTCGAGACGCAGATCGACGTCCCGCCGGTGCTCATCACCGGGGAGAACGCGCAGGCCTACATCGACCTGCTGTATCCCGCCCAGTGACCTTGGCCGGAAACGGACCGGCCGTGACCGGGGGTGGGCTCGACCCGCTCCCGGTCGCTGCTGCCACGGGCTCGCCCACTGCCGCCGACACTCCGGCGTCGGCGGTCGTGCCCGCGCTCGCCGCCCTCGACGTCCACCGGGCGTTCGAGGCGGTCCGCGCACTCCGGGGTGTCTCGCTCGCCGTCGCGGCGGGCGAGATCCTCGGGCTGGTGGGTGCCAATGGTGCCGGCAAGTCCACGCTCATCCGGATCCTGACCGGCGATCTCGCGCCGGACAGCGGCGAGGTCCGGGTCCGAGGCGAGGCCGTGCAGCTGTCGAGCGTCCGTGACGCCCAGGCGCTGGGCATCGGGGTGGTCCGCCAGGAGCTCGACCTGGTCCCGGACCTGACGGTCGCGGAGAACCTGTTCCTGGGTGAGGAGCACCGCTTCCCGCGCAGCGCGTGGCGTCTCGACCGCGCAGCCATGGGCCGTGCCGCGACGCCCCTCCTCGATGCGGTCGGGCTGCACCTGGACCCGACGGTGCGGGTCGCGTCGCTGTCCATCGGCGATCGCCAGCTCGTGGCTGCCGCCCGCGCGTTGCGCGACGCAGCCACCGTGATGCTGCTCGACGAGCCGACCTCGTCGCTGACGCCCTGGGAGACCGATCGTCTGTTCACGACCCTCCGTGCGCTCGCGGCTCGGGGCGTGGCCATCATCTACATCTCGCACCGCCTCGACGAGATCGGCGCGCTGTGCGACCGGGTCACGGTCATCCGCGACGGCGCCAACGTCGGTGACTTCGCCGAGCCGGTCCACCAGCTGGACGCCATCGTCGCGGCCATGACCCCGGGGATCGGCGAGCCAGGTGAGCGGCGTGCTCGTCGGGACGTAGCCCTGGACGAGCCGGTGATCGAGGCGCGCGGCCTGCGGGTGGGTCGCCACGGGCCCGCTGACCTGGTGCTCCACCGAGGCGAGATCCTGGGTGTCTTCGGGCTCGTCGGCGCGGGACGCAGCACCATCGCGCGGGCGCTCACCGGGTCGCTCCGGCCAGATGAGGGCGAGGTCATCGTGCGGGGCCGGGCGGTCCGGATGCGGTCGCCCTGGGACGGCTATCGCGCGGGGGTCGCGTATCTCGCCGAGGACCGCAAGGCCGAGAGCATCCTGCCGGGCCTCTCGATCCGACTCAACGTGGGTGTGCGGGCGCCCGGTGACACCGCCCACGGCGGAATCCTGGACATGGGCCGCCTGCGGGCGTTGGCCCGCAGGACCATCGATCGCCTCGCCATCAAGACACCCTCCGACCAGGCGCTCATCGAGCAGCTGAGCGGTGGCAACCAGCAGAAGGTCGTGGTCGGTCGACTGCTCGCCGAGCAGCTGGACGTGCTGGTCCTCGACGAGCCGACCCATGGCATCGATGTGAAGGCGAAGCGAGAGCTGCTGGACCTGCTGCGGGATCTCGCGGCGGAGGGCAAGGGCATCCTGCTCATCAGCTCCGAGCTGGCCGAGCTGGTGTCGGTGGCCGACCGCATCGTGGTGTTCCGCAACGGACGCGTGGTCGCCGACTTCGATGCCGCCGAGGCGACAGAGACCGGCCTGGTGGGTGCGGCAGCGGGTCGCAGCCGCGCCGCATGAGCGAGGGCATGGAGGGCGCGACACCGGAGAGCGCCGTCGCAGAGGGCCCGATGCCGGCGGCTGGCTCGCGCATCGGGGGTGACTTCTGGGCGCGCTACGGGGTGCTCCTGGCGCTGCTCGTGATGGCCGTCGTGTTCGTGGTCCTGAGCGACCGCTTCCTGACCCAGGACAACCTGGTCAACATCCTGCGCCAGTCCGCGGTCACCGCCATCGCCGCGGTGGGCGCCACGATGGTGCTCATCGCAGGCGGCATCGACATCAGCCAGGGCGCCGTGATGGCGTTCGCGGGGCTCGCGGCCGTGATCATCATCGAGCAGATGGGTGGCCCGGACATCGTGGCCATCGTCGTCGCGCTCGCCTTCGCGACGCTGTTCGGCCTCGCCAACGGTGTCCTTGCGGAGACCATCCGGATCCCGGCGTTCATCGCGACCCTGGGCACGGCCCTGGTCATCCGGGGCGTGGCGTTCGTGTACACGGAGGGTCGATCCATCGGCCTGTCGGGCGATGCGGGCGAGCTGCTCAAGTGGCTCGGCCGGGGCTTCATCGGGCCGCTGCCGGTGCCGGTCGTGCTCATGATCGTGCTGTACATCGTGGCGGCATGGGTGATGGCGCGGACCACGTGGGGCCTCCACACCTATGCCGTGGGGTCCGCGGAACGGGCCGCCCGCATCGCGGGGGTCCGAGTGTCGCGGCACCGCATCGAGGTGTACGCGGTGGCGGGCCTGCTGTCGGGTCTCGCGGGCGTGGTCCTCGCCGGACGTCTCGCATCCGCAGCGCCCGGTCTGGCGACGGGTGCCGAGTTCGACATCCTGACCGCGGTCGTGCTGGGTGGCACGTCCATCTACGGTGGCCGCGGCAACGTGCTCCGGACGCTGCTCGGCGCGGTGTTCCTGGCCACCATGACCAACGGCCTCATCCTGCTCAACGTGCCCAGCTTCTACCAGACCATCACGGTGGGCGTGGTGCTCCTCGTGGCGCTCTCGCTCGACCGTCTGCGCAGCCGCGGATGAGCGACCCGATGACGGGACAGGGAGACCGGCCGGTGGGTCAGCCCTGGGCGATGCTCCAGGACACCTTCGGTGACCCGGTCATGACCCGGGTGTTCTCGCAGGCCGAGACCATCCGTGCCTGGCTGCGCGTGGAGCGCGAGCTCGCCGTGGCCCAGGCGGGCGTGGGGGTCATCCCGGCCGAGGCCGCGGCCGCGATCGTGGCGCGCATCGATGGCATGGGCATCCCGGACGGGGCGCTGGCCGCGGGGATCCGCCATGTGGGCTATCCCATCGTGGGTCTGCTGGGTGCCGTCGGCCGCGACGCACCAGCGGACGTCGCCGCATATCTCCACTGGGGGGCCACGACCCAGGACATCATGGACACGGGCCTGGCGCTGCAGCTGGCCGCCGCGCTCGACCGGCTCGAGACGCTCGTGCGGACGCTCGGTGACGTGGTCGCGGGGATCGCCCGGGACCATCGCTCGAGCATCATGGCTGCCCGCACCCATGGCCAGCAGGCCGTGCCCACGACATTCGGCGCCAAGGCGGCGACCTGGCTCGCGGAGATCACCCGACAGCGACAGCGGCTGCGCGAGGCACGACCGCGTATCGAGGTCGTGGAGCTGTTCGGGGCCGGTGGCACGACCGCCGCCATGGGCCCCCACGCGGCCATCATCCGGGGCGAGGTCGCCCGGCTCCTGGGTCTCGCGGACACCGGCGTGCCATGGCACGCCGCGCGCGATGGCGTCGCGGAGGCATGCATGCTCGCAGCGTCGCTCGCGTCCAGCTGTGTGCGCATCGCGCGCGAGGTCATCGACCTCGCGCGGACCGAGGTCGGGGAGGTCCACGAGACCCTCAGCCACGGCCGCGGCTCGTCCTCCACGATGCCCCAGAAGGCGAACCCGATCCTGAGCGAATCGATCGTCGGCATGGGCAGCATCGCGCTCAGCCTGATGCCCGCCGCTCTCACGGCCATGCAGGTGCGGCACGAGCGTGCCGCCGGCGAGTGGCAGATCGAGTGGGACGTGGTGCCAGGCGTCATGACCATGGCCGCGGGATGCCTCGCGCTGAGCGCCGAGCTGCTGGGTGCCCTGAGCGTGGACCCGGCGCGCATGCGGGCCAACCTGGAGCTGGACGGCGGGCTGGTGATGGCCGAGGCGCTCATGATGGGCATCGCCCCGGTCGCGGGCCGGGCACGCGCCCACGAGCTGGTGTACGACCTGTGCGCCCGGGCGCGGGTCGAGGGGCGCTCGCTGCACGACGTGGTCGGGACGGAGCTGCCCGCCGATCTGGCGGCACGGCTGCCGGATGCGGCGGCGCTGCTCGATCCGGCGCGTTACCTGGGTGAGACGGAGGCCATCGTGGATGCGGCGCTCGCTGGCTGGGCGCACGCGAGGGAGGTCGCATGATCGAGCTGCGGACGGACCGGTTGCTGGTCCGGGTCGACGAGGAGCGTGGCGCGGACATCGTCCATGTCGGGCGGGACCCGCAGCACAACGCGCTGTTCCACGGGGACTGGCTGGCACCCTTGCGGGCGAGCCGATCGGTGACGTGGGGGGACCCGGTCAACGACTGGATGTCCGAGTACCGCGGAGACTGGCAGGAGCTGTTCCCCAACGCGGGCGACGCGTGCGAGGTCATGGGCACCCCGCTGCCCTTCCACGGCGAGGTATCCACCGCGCGCTGGGAGGTCGTGGAGCGCGCCGACGACCGCGTGGTCCTGCGTACCGCGGCGCGCTTGCCGCTCGTGCTCGAGCGCACGATGACCATCGATGCCGATCACGCGGCGCTGCGCATCGAGGAGCGCGCACTGAACGAGTCCGATCTCCGGGTCCCGTTCATCTGGGGCCACCATCCGGCGTTCGCGGTCACCGAGTCGAGCGTGCTGGACATCCCCGCGGACCGCATCGAGGCGTCCACGGCCTTCCCGGACGAGGACGGCGACATCGAACCTGGGTCGAGCGGCACCTGGCCCACGCTCCCGGGACGGGACGGCCGACCCGTGGACCTGCGACTGCCCGTGCTGCCGCGACGGGTCCACCGACTGGTGTGGCTGCCCGACATGCCATCCGCCTGGGCGGCCATCCGTGACCCGCGCAGCGGCAGTGGCGTGGCGCTCGCATGGGACCAGGCCACGTTCCCGCACGCGTGGTTGTGGCAGGAGGTGCTGACACCGGGCATGCCCTGGTTCGAGCGCAGTCGCATCACGGCCATCGAGCCCCACATGTCGTGGCCGTCCGAGGGGCTGGCCGCGGCCATCGAGCGGGGGCAGGCAGGATGGCTGGAGCCGCGTGGCAGCCACGAGACGTGGATCACCTGCGCGCTGTTCGAGGCGACGGATCGATCGGTCGGCAGCGTCACGCGTGCCGGCGAAGTGAGGGAGGGACAGGCATGACACAGAGCGTCGTGGTCACGGGCTGTGGCACGGGCCTGGGGCGGGCCATCTTCGAGCGACTCATCGGTGACGGCTGGGCGGTCGTCGGCCTGGAGCTGGACCCGGTCCGCGCGGCGGACGCCAAGGGCGTGGCCGGAGCGGGTGACGTCGTCATCGGTGACGCGGGCTCACGCGATGACCTGCGCCGGGCGCGCGACCGAGCCGTGGCCCTCGCACCCCTCGGCGGCTGGGTGAACAACGCGGCCCTGCCGCTGCCAGGCAACCTCCACGACCCGGTCCAGGATGAGGTGGAGCGTCTGTTCCGGGTGTCGCTCATGGGCTACTACTGGGGCTGCTCGGAGGCGATCCAGCAGTTCGTGGCCCAGCGGAGCGCGGGTGCCATCGTCAACATCTCGTCGATCCACGCGCGGGCCGCGTTCACCGGATGGGCGGCATATGACACCGCCAAGGGGGGTATCAACGCGCTCACCCGATACATCGCGGTGGAGTACGGCCCGGTGGGCATCCGTGCCAACGCCATCGAACCCGGTGCGATGCGCACGGAGCTGCTCCAGCAGGTCATCGACCGCGATCCGGATCCGGCCCGCATGGAGCGCGACATGGCAGCGATCCACCCGATGAACCGGGTGGGGGAGGCATCCGAGGTCGGCTCGGTCGCCTCGTTCCTGCTGTCGGCGGACGCCTCGTTCGTGAGCGGCCAGTGCATCCCCGTGGATGGTGCCGCGACCGCGCGCTGCTATGTCTACCCGGTGGATCCGACCCTGGTCGAGGCGTACGGTCTCGACACGCCGTGAGCGTCGCGGTCATCACGGGTGTCTCGTCGGGCATCGGCGAGGCGACCGCCCGGCAGCTGCTGGCGGCTGGCTGGCAGGTGCGAGGCTGGGACATCGGAGAGCCGCGGCTCGAGGGCGTGACCTGGACCCGGGTCGACGTGAGCGATCCGGACTCGGTGGCCGCCGCCGCCGCCGAGGTCGAGGAGGTGGCCCTGCTGGTGAACGCGGCCGGCATCGCGGACCGGGCGCCCGCTGCCACCATGCGCGTGGAGCAATGGCGACGGGTCATCGATGTGGACCTGTCCGGCACGTTCTACTGCGCCCAGGCACTCCACGCGGCCCTGAAGGCCGCCCGGGGTGTGGTCGTCAACGTGGCGTCCGTGGCCGGCCATCGGGCGTTCGCGGGGCGCGCCAACTACTGCGCCGCGAAGGCCGGTGTGGTGATGCTCACCCAGGTGCTGGGCCAGGAGTGGGCCACCGACGGCATCCGGGTCCTTGCCGTGAGCCCTGGGTTCGTGGCGACAGAGATGGTGGTCGCGGGCATCGAGGGTGGCTGGGTCTCCGAGTCGGCCATCCGGGGCCGCACACCCATGGACCGGCTGGCGGATCCCGACGAGATCGCGCGCTCGATCGTCGCGCTCGCGGGCGACACGTTCAGCTACGCCACGGGCGCGGCCATCCTGATCGACGGTGGCTGGACCGCCAACGGCGGCTTCTGACCGCAGCGACCCGGGCGCGGGATGACGCCCGGCGGTGCTCCGAAGATACCTCTCGACAAGCGATTGTTCGTGGCGTAGCATCAGGCCGACGCTGGCGGGCGGACGAACGACCCGGTACCAGCGTGTCAAGGAGAACGCTGACGTCGTGACGACCCCTGATCCCGAGCACTCGCCCGGACCGCTGGCTGGCCTCAGGGTCATCGACGCCGCGGTCCTGTTCGCGGGGCCCGTCATCGGCACCCTGCTCGGGGACTTCGGCGCCGATGTCATCAAGGTCGAGCATCCCCGGGGCGATGCCCTGCGCACGCTTGGCTGGCAGAAGGACGGGGTCTCGCTGTGGTGGGCGTTCGTCAGTCGCAACAAGCGGTTGGTGTCGATCGACTTCGGGGAGCCCGAGGGCGCCGAGCTGCTCAAGGAGCTGGTCAAGGACGCGGATGTGCTCATCGAGTCGTTCCGGCCGGGGACGTTCGAGCGCTGGGGCCTGGGTCCGGACGTGCTCCACGCCATCAACCCCAACCTGGTCATGGTGCGTTGCTCGGGCTACGGCCAGACCGGTCCGTACAGTCCGCGACCGGGCTTTGGCACGGTCGCCGAGTCCATCAGCGGGTACGCGCACATCAATGGCCAGCCGGATGGTCCGCCGACGCTGCCCCCGTTCGCATTGGGTGATGGTGTCGCGTCGATGTTCGGCACCTTCGCGACCATGTTCGCGCTGTGGCATCGGACCGTGAACGGTGGGCCCGGGCAGGTCATCGACCTGGCCATCTATGAGCCACTGTTCTGGCTGCTGGGCCCCCAGGCGTTGGTCTACGACCAGCTGGGCTACATCCAGAACCGGACGGGCAGCAGCACCGACTGGACCGCACCGCGCAACGCGTTCCAGACGAGCGATGGCAAGTGGCTCGGCCTGTCGGCCAGCTCCCAGTCCATCGCCGACCGCGTGCTGCGTCTCGTGGGCCATGCCGAGGTCGTGGACGAGCCATGGTTCCAGGACCACGCCGGCCGTGTCGAGCACCAGGACATGCTCAACCGTTACATCGGCGACTGGATCGCACGTCACACGCTCGCCGAGGTCATGGCGGCCTTCGAGCGCGAGCAGGCCGTGGTCGGGCCCATCTATGACATCTCGGACATCTTCAAGGACCCTCAGTACATCGCCCGCGACACCATCACCACCGTGGATGACCCGCGGCTCGGGCGCGCCAGGGTCCAGAACGCCATCCCGCGCCTGACGTTGACACCCGGACGCGTGCGTCATCTGGGTGGCGACCTGGGCCAGGACAACCAGGCGGTGCTGGGCGGGGAGCTCGGTCACTCGGCCGAGGACCTGGAGCGGCTGCGCGCAGCGGGCATCGTGGGCGGACCACCGTTGACCAGCACGGCCAGCGGCCCGCTGGACGACCGCGCCTCGGACGAAGGCTGACAGCCGACGCCGGGGCCGTCCTGTGACCGCGATCAGGGCTCGCATCGGACGCGGAACCCTGCCACCATCTGGAGCCGGCGGGGCCGACACCGCGGCGCGGTGACCCGGAAGCAGGGAGCGAACGCTGTGGCCAATCTCAAGGATGTCGCACGACGTGCGGGCGTCGATCCATCGACGGCGTCGCGTGTGCTTCGCAACGACCCCAACCAGCAGGTCAGGCCTGACACCCGGGAGCGGATCCTGGAGGCCGCCCGGGAGTTGAGGTATCGGCCGAATGCACTGGCACGCGGCCTGCGCACGCGGCGCACCGACACCATCGGCCTGGTCATCCCGAGCCTCGACAACCTTGGCTTCGCGGACGTGACCCATGGCATCCAGTCGGCGGCCGCGGCGGCCCGTCGGATGGTCATGGTCATCGAGGCCAGCGCGGTCCCTGACGCGATGCAGGATGTCTCCGAACGGCTCATCGCCGATGGTCGCGTGGACGGCCTCATCGTGGCGTTCGCGTCGGTCGATGACGACCTCGTGTCCCAGCTCGCCGAGCGCGGCATCCCGCTCGTGCTCGTCAATCGGCGCACGAGCCGGGTCCACGGATCCGTGGTCGTTGACGACGAGCAGGGCAGTCGCATCGCGGTCGAGCATCTCGTCGGCCTGGGTCATCGTCGCGTCGGCTTCCTGGGCATCGACGCCGACACGGACACCGCCCGACGCCGTCTGACGGGCTATGGCAGGGCCATGACCGCTGCCGGGATCCCCATCGAGCCGGGCTGGCTCGCGGCGGCCCCGCCGACCGAGGACGGCGGGCGAAGGGCCGTGCGGACCGTCATCTCGGCCACCGGCGCCAACCAGCCGACGGCCTACTTCGTGGCGAGCCTCATGAGCGCCATCGGGGCGCTCGCAGAGCTGCGTGCGAGCGGTCGCCGCGTCCCCGAAGACGTCTCGATCGTTGCGTTCAACGACCACCCGTTCGCGGCCCATACCGCGCCGCCCTTGACCACGGTCCGGATGCCTGCCGAGCGCATGGGCGAGGAAGCGGTCCGCATGCTGCTCGATGCGATCTCGGGCGTGCCGGCGCATGACCTGATGATCGAGGACGGCCCGGAGCTCGTGGTCCGTCAGTCCACCGGGGCACCGCCGGCCGTCTGAGCCAACGGTCCGTGGAACGGCGCCCGCTCGGCGCTGGCATGATGCTCGGCGCACGGCATGATCCGCCGCGGCTTCGGGGCGTCCGTCAGCCGGCGAGGACGCGACGTGGGTTCTCGACCAGTATCCGCTCGATATCGGTCTCTCCGAGGCCCACCTCGCGCAACCGATGCTGGCTGTCCCGCAGGATGTGCCCGTAGCCGAACCCGCCATATCGCAGCAGCTGGCTCTTCGTGAACACGTCGTGGGAGAGCAGCAACCGGTCGCCGTGGCCATCGGCGACCAGCTGCGCGACGGCTCGTGCCCGGGTGAGGTCGCTGGGCGTCCAGAACGGCGGCGTGACCGGCGAACGGGGCGCGAACACCTCCGTGCCCCACGTGTCGTACTCCACGTAGGCGCCGCGAGCGGCGATCGTGCGGTGATACCTGAGGACCTCGTCCTCGGTCGTGTCCAGGTGGCCGAACGCGATGTCCAGATGGCCCATGATCACCCGGGTCAGGTCCGCCCCTGCTGATTCCAGCACGTCCAGCACATGCAGCCCGGCACGTGCCGCGATGTGCACATGGACGCTGATGGCCAGACCGGTCGCGCGCTGGGCACGCGCCGCGGCCCGGAGCACTCGTTCCTCGCGGGGATGCAGCGGGTGCCAGGTCCCCAGCTCCCCGATCACACCGGGCCGGATGCCGGTGTCCTCGACGCCACCCTCGATCTCCGCGATGAGTCGATCGGCGATCGACCCCACGGGCTCGTGCTCCAGGCTGGCCGGATGGACCGGGTGGATGTAGTGGCCCGAGCCCATCACGATGGTCAGGCCCGTGCGCTCGGCGATCTCACGCAGGACCAGGGGGTCCCGGTGGGCATCCGGGGGAGTCGTGTCCACGATCGTGCCGCCGCCCAGCGCCCCGAACGTGGCCACTTCCTCCACCGCGACCGCCACATCGTCGAGCAGCAGGTTGTCGCGGACCGCGAACAGGTTCCGGCGCAGCAGATGGAGCGAGCCCATGCCCACGGACGCTTCGCCCATCCGTGCCAGCACCGGATCGTCCGATGCCACGTAGTAGTGCCGGCTGTCGCTCATCAGATGCTCGTGGGTCAGCACGACCCCCAGTCGATCCCCGGGGACCGGTCCAGTGACGCTCATGACGGCGTCCGACATGATCACCTCCCGCTCCGCGGCCTCGCGTCGATGTGTCCCGACGATCGATTCGCTGACACCGGGCGACCCCATCGCGCCACCGTGGGTCACCGACGCAGCGACGGGACCTCGGCCTCGATGATGGGCCCCATCGACTGGAGCGCCTGGTGGGTCTCGCGGGTGAAGTCGTCCTCGGTCATCGAGGCGAGTCGCGCCTGGGGGACCTGGATGTGACGGGCCATCAGCTCCGCGGCCGCGTCGGCGTCACATGCCCGGGCCGCGTCGATGATCGCCGCGTGCTCCGCGACGGACCGGTCGAGGCCGCCGCGCAGCAATGCCGACGGGCGCCGATACATGACCAGCTGGGCCATCAGCCGCCGATAGACGTCGAGCAGCTTGGAGTTGCCGGACGCCACGATCCAGGCTTCGTGGAACGCGACGTTCGCGTCATAGAACCCCAGGAAGTCATCGACCGCGGCGCACTCCACCATGCGTGCCTGGGCGTGCGCGAACGATTCGAACGCCTCCTCGCCCAGGATCGGCACCGCGAGCCGGACGGCGAGCATCTCCAGGGACTCACGCACCTGGTACGCCTCGAGGAAGTCCCGTCGAGTGAGCGTGCTCACGATCGCTCCGCGGCGGGGCGTGATGGTCACGAGGCCCTCGGCGGCGAGATCCCCGAGCGCCTCCCGGATGGGGCCTCGACTCACGCCCAGAGCGCCCGCGAGCGGCACCTCCTGGAGCACCGTGCCGGGCGCGATGCGGCTGGCCAGGATGCCGCCGCGGAGATGCTCGTACACGCGTTCCCGGAGCGTCTTGTTGTCGAAGCCGTCCACGGTCCGCCTTTCCATCTGCACGACAGCATCCCAAGGATATCCATCGTGGCGCGGTCTCGACGTGGCCACGGCGCCGCGACTTGTTGACTGTCAACACTGCCCCGCGCATACTACATCGATGGTGCTCGACAGCCACATGCACGTGGGCGACTTCCCGTACTTCGGGGTGGCCATCGACCGCGATGGGCTGGTGGCCACGATGCGCGAGCACGGGGTCGACACCGGCATGGTGTTCCATCCCGATAACCAGCTGGTCCGCGACATCATCGGCCGCACGCCGGGTCTGTACGGACTGGTGTGGGTGAACCCGCGCGAGCCGGGCGCAGCGGCTTCGGTGGCCCGGCTCCTCGATGAGCCGGGGTCGCGATTCCGGGGCGTCAAGATGCACCCGCTGCTCGACGGATACCACCCGGACGACCCGATGGTCCATCCGGTCATGGAGGTCCTTCGCGAGCGACAGCTGCCGGCCCTCATCCACTGCGGTCACCCCATCTTCTCGCTGCCGTGGAGCATCGAGGAGCTCATCCGCCGCTTCCAGGACGTGCCCGTGATCCTGGGTCACATGGGACATGGCAACATCGTCTACATCAACGCCTCGATCGATGTCGCGGCCCGCAACCCGCGGGTGTACCTGGAGACCTCCGGCATGCCGATGCATTCCAAGATCCGCGAGGCGGTCGAGCGCGCCGGTCCCGAGCGTGTCCTGTACGGGTCGGACGCCCCCTTCCATCACCTGACGGTGGAGCTCGCGAAGGTGCGCGTGAGCGGTCTGCCGGATCCGATCACGGACGCGGTCCTCGGCCAGAACGCCCAACGGTTGTTCTTTGGCTCGACCGCCCCCGACGTGGTCGCATGAAGGGTCCCTCCCGGGCCGCACCCGCGGATCCCCGAGCCGAGGACGGCCCACACTGAGCGCGCCACATTCGAACGTGGAGGGCAAGCCGCCGTCGGCGGACACCCGACCAGCAATGAGGAGGTTCTCGTCCATGTCGGAACGAACGATGCGACGCGGGGTCCGCGTCTGGTCCGTCGGCCTGACGGCCGCGTTGCTGGCCGGGTCCGCGGTGCCTGTGCTCGCACAGGATGCGACCACACCGCCCATCACCACGATCGCCTACATCTCGCCCGAGGCGGGCACCGACTTCGGCTGGAACCAGCAGGGGCTGGCGGGTGCGGAGGCTGCCGCCGCGAGCATCGGCGCCGTGCTCATCAAGGCCGATGGCTCGGGCTATGACGACCCGGCACCCATCCTCAACCAGCTCCGGGAGGATGGTGCCCAGTTCATCATCGCCCAGGCGAGCGGCTACACGACCACGGCCGCCCAGTTCGCGCGTGACAACGGCATCCCGTCGATCGTGTGGGATCAGCCGGACGAGACCACGGCTGGCCTGGTCCAGGCGTTCGAGACCAACAGCCAGGAGGGCGGCTACCTCGCGGGCGTGCTCGCGGCGTTGACCAGCACGACCGGCACCGTGGGCATCGTCATCTCCGCGGATGACGTGAACTGGCACAAGCAGGCAGGCGGCTTCGCGGCCGGTGCCAAGGCCACCAACCCGGACATCCAGATCCTCCAGGCCCAGATCGGGCCCGCCGGCTATGGCGACGCGGCAGGTGGCAAGTCCACCACCGAGGCGATCATCGCGGGTGGCGCGGACGTCATCTTCGGCATGGGCGACGGCTCGTCCTTCGGCATGCTCCAGGCGATCGAGACGGCCACCCCGCCGGCAGGCGCGGACAAGGTCTGGTTCATCGACGTGATCGGCGACAAGACCTCCATCGACGCGCAGGGCGTCCTGCTCTCCTCGGTCGTGTGGGACTTCGCACCCGGATACATCCAGGCGCTCGCGGACGTGGCGGCCGGCACGTTCGGCAGCACGGGCTACACGCTCGATGCGGCGAATGGGGGCATCAAGCTGCTCCAGACCGACAAGATCGGCGCGGATGCCTGGGCGGCCGTCGAAGCGGCCCAGGCCGGCATCGCCGACGGCACCATCACGGTCCCGCTCACGCCGACCCAGGCCGAGGTCGACGCGGTCGTCACCGGCCAGTAGTCCACCCCATGGGCGAGCGAGGACCGTCACGCGCGTGGGCTCCTCGCTCGTCATGACGCAGCCATCCGCGACCGCGGGGATCGAGATCCCCGCGGTCGAGCTGTCCGGTATCACCAAGGCGTTCCCCGGCGTCCTCGCCAACGACCACATCAGCCTTCGGGTGATGGGCGGGGAGGTCCTGTGCCTCCTGGGCGAGAACGGCGCCGGCAAGTCGACGCTCATGAGCATCCTCTCGGGTCTCTATCAGCCCGATGAGGGCACCATCCGGGTGCATGGCCGCGAGGTGCGCATCGACTCGCCACGGGCGGGTCGTGACCTGGGCATCGGCATGGTCTATCAGCACCTGAGCCTCATCCCGACCCTGAGCGTCCTCGAGAACCTGATGCTCGGCTCGGAGCCGCGCATGGTCCTCGACGAGGCCGCTGCCCGCCGCCGGTTCGACGACCTCGCCGCGACGCTCGCCGTGCACATCGATCCGACGATCCGCGTCGGGGCGCTGGCGCTCGGCCAGCAGCAGTACGTGGAGATCATCAAGGCCCTCTGGAAAGGCTCACGGGTGCTCATCCTGGATGAGCCCACCTCGATGCTCACGCCCCAGGGCATCGAGGAGCTGCAGAAGGTGCTGCTGGGTCTCAAGGCTGCCGGGATGGCCATCATCTTCATCACCCACAAGCTCCACGAGGCCATCGCCATCGGCGATCGCGTGACGGTGCTCAAGACGGGTCGCGTGGTGGGCTCGCTCGGTCCTGCCGACATCGAGGGCGTGGACCCTGCCGTCATCCAGCGTCGCATCGTGGGCATCATGTTCGGTGACGACACCCCGGACGTGGATGCCATCGCCGAGCTGCGCGAGGATCTCCAGGTCGCCACCGACGGAGCGGAGGCCGGCTCCGTCGCGCCAGCGGTCGACCGGCCGGTCGTGCTCGAGCTCGAGGGGGTCGCCGCCTCGGGTGGTCACGGCCAGCACAGCCTCGTCGACGCCACGTTCGAGCTGCGCGCGGGCGAGATCCTGGGCGTGGCAGGCATGGACGGCAGCGGTCAGCACGCGCTCGCCGAGGTCATCGCGGGGCAGCGCCGGACGACCGCGGGCACGATCCGCCTCGAAGGTCGCCCCATCGAGGACGCGAACGTGGGTCGACGCCAACGCGCCGGGCTGCGCTATGTGACCGACGATCGTCTGGGCGAAGGCGTCGTGGGACGCTACCCGGTGAGCCTCAACCTCGTCCTCAAACGCATCGGGGACGCGCCCTTCTGGCGTCGGGGCACGCTCGACCGCGGCGCCATCGATGCGAACGCACGGGACCTGGTGGAACGGTTCGACATCCGCACGCCGAGCATCGACACCCACATCGGCAAGCTCAGCGGCGGCAACATCCAGAAGGCGCTGCTGGCCCGGGAGCTCTCGTTCGACCCACGGGTGGTGGTCTTCAACAAGCCCACGCACGGGCTCGATGTGCGGACCATCGGGGTGGTCCGGGAGCGCATCCGGGAGCTGGCTGCGCGTGGTGTCGGCATCATCGTCATCTCCACCGACCTGGACGAGCTGCTCGACCTCTCCGAGCGCATCATCGTGCTGTCGCGCGGCCGGATCGTGGGCATCCTCGCCAACGGCCCGGACGCGGCGACGCGGGTCGGCGAGCTGGTCATCGGTGCCCAGGCGGCGCCCCGTGGGGCTCCTGACACGCCACCGCGGGCCGCCGCGTGACCACGACCACCGAGTCGATCAGCGCCACGATCGTGCCCGAGGACGACGACGGCTCTCGCTGGCGGACGCTCCTTGGTCACCTGGCCACCTCGGTCGGACCCATCGTGCTCGCGTTCGTCGCGTCCGGGATCCTGCTGGCCATCATCGGTCGAGACCCCATCGCGTTCTATCGAGACATCCTGCAGGCCGGAGTGCTGCGGGCGTCGGGCCTCCAGGACAGCATCACACGCATGGCACCCGTGCTGCTGGTCGGTGCGGGTCTCGTGGTCGCCTTTCGCGGCAGCCTCTGGAACCTTGGTGTGGATGGCCAGTACCTGCTGGGCGCCGCGCTCGTGGCGGGCATCGGCCCGTGGCTCATGACGGTCGTCGCGTGGCCCATCGCGCTGGTGCTGCTGGCCATCATCGCCATCGGCGCGGGCGCCCTCTGGACCATCCCGCCGGCGGTCCTCAAGGCACGCTACGGGCTCAACGAGATCGTGACCACGCTCATGATGTCGTTCATCGGCGTGGCCATCGCGAACATGCTCGTCAAGGGCCCATTCAAGGGCCCTCAGATGGTGCCCCAGACGGGCGTCATCCCACCCGAGCACATGTTGCCGAGCTTGTTCGGTACGAGCATCGATGTGGGGGTCCCGTTGTCCCTGCTGGTCGTCCTCATCGTCCATATGGTGCTCACGAGGACCTCGTTCGGGGCCCGCCTGGACGTCCTGGGTGCCAGTCCGCGTGCCGCCATCCACCTGGGGATCGACGTGCCGCGCCTCATCGTCGTGGCATTCCTGCTCAGCGGCGGCCTCATCGGTCTGGCGGCCTTCGTGGACATCGCGGGCGTGTTCGGGTTCATGCGTTCCGACTGGGATCCGGCGTACGGTCTCAAGGTGGTGCCGCTGGTGTTCCTCGCGCGCCTCAACGTGCTGGCCATGATCCCGCTGGCACTGTTCTTCGGCATCCTGTCCATCGGCGGCGACTACGCCACGCGGCGGGCCGACCTGCCGAGCGACTTCCTGCTCGTGTTCATGGGTCTCATGTTCCTGTTCATGGTCGTGACCCAGTACCTCACGAACGCGCGGCCGAGCCGTCCCTCGCTCCGACGGACCCGCGGGGTCGCATCCGCGGTCGCCCCCGGGGATGCGGCATGAGCGACCTCCTCACGCCCACGTTCCTGACGGCCCTGCTGGCGGCGGGCATCGTGGCCGGCGTGCCGCTGCTCTATGCCAGCCTCGGCGAGACCATCGCGGAGCGGTCCGGCGTGCTCAACGTCGGCCTCGAGGGCTTCATGATCTCGGGCGCGTTCGTCGCCTTCATGGTCACCCTCGCGACCGGTGAGCCCTGGCTGGGCTTCCTCGCTGGGGGCATCGCGGGGGCCCTGGTGTCGCTGGTGATGGTCGTGTTCTGTATCCGGATGGGCCTGGACCAGATCGTCGTGGGCATCGCGGTCATCCTGCTGGCCGAGGGCGCCACGAGCGTGATGCATCACATCTGGTACTCCGGGACCTATCCCAGGCTCCCGTCCGTGCCGGTGCTCAAGGTGCCGATCCTGTCCGAGGTCCCGATCCTCGGGGGGAGCCTGTTCAGCCAGCCGCTCATCGTGTATCTCGGCGTCGTGTTGGTGGCCGTCACGGCATGGGCCCTGCGACGGACCCGGATGGGTCTCGAGATCCGTGCGGCCGGTGAGCGACCGGACTCGCTGGACGCGGCGGGCGTCAGCGTGGTGCGCACGCGCACGCTCGCCGAGCTGATGTGCGGGTTCCTGGGCGGCATCGGGGGTGCCTACCTGTGCCTGGTGGGAGCCGGCACCTTCGTGCCCTTCGTGACCAATGGCATGGGCTTCATCGCCATCGTCATCACGATGCTTGCGCGTGGTCGGCCGTGGTGGTCGGTCCTGGGTGGCCTGCTGTTCGGCATCTCGCTGTCGGCCGCGACAGCGCTCCAGCTGGTGGGTATCCAGATCCCGCAGGACGTGGTGTTCATGCTGCCGTTCGTGTCGGTGATGGTGGTCCTGGTGCTCTTCGCTCGGGACGCGCGCCTGCCCTCGGCACTCGGCGTCCCGTATGTCCGGGGGGCCCGATGAGGCGTCATCCCCGCCGAGTCGCCGGCTCGCGGCGGAGCGGCATCCGACCGATCACCATGGAGGTGGACCGATGGAGCCAGCAGATCTGACCCTGAGCGCAGGGCCCAACGATGTCTTCCCCGAGGTCCGGGCTGCCATGGGCGGCCCCGTGCTGTATCACTACGACCCCGTGTTCAAGGACCGATTCCGGGCCGCCGAGGCGGCCGTCGGCCGCATCTTCGGGTCGACCAGCCACGAGATCATCCTGATGCAGGGCGAGGCGATCCTGGGCCTGGAGGCGGCGGCACGTGCCCTCACGACCCGTGGCACGCCCTGCCTCAACCTCGTGTCGGGTGTGTTCGGCAAGGGATTCGGGATGTGGCTGTCGGCCATCGGCGCCGAGCTCCACGAGATCGAGGTCCCCTATGACCAGTCGATCGACCCCGCCGCAGTGGGGGCGTATCTCGACGCGCATCCGGACATCAAGGTGCTCGCGGTCGTCCACTCGGAGACGCCGTCGGGCACCGTGAACCCGGTCGATCGCATCGGCCCCATCTGTCGGGCACGCGGCGTGGTGACCATCGTGGATGCCGTGTCCTCGTACGGCGGGATCGAGCTGCGGCCCGAGGAATGGCAGCTGGACCTCGTGGTCGCGGGGCCCCAGAAGTGTCTCGGTGGACCCCCCGGCATGTCCCTGATGGCCATCTCCGACCAGGCATGGGCGGCCATCGAGGCCAATCCGGACGCGCCACGCGGGTCGTTCCTGAGCGTGCTCGACTGGCGCGACCTGTGGCATCGCGAGGGTCGCTTCCCGTTCACCCCCTCGGTACCCGACGTGATGGGCGTGCTGGCTGCCGCGGAGCTGCTGCTGGCCACGGGGACCGACGTCGTGCTGGCACGTCACGAGCGGGTCGCGCAGGCGTGTCGGGCCGGTGTCCGGGGCATGGGTCTCCGGCTGTGGGGCGTCTCCGACGACATCCTCGCCGCATCGGTGACCTCCATCCGGGTGCCTGACGGCATCACGGACATCCAGGTGCGCGACCATGCCCGGGCGACGTACGGGGTGCAGCTGTCGGCCGGCCAGGGAGCGGGCAACATCATCCGCATCGGTCATATGGGCAACACGGCCCGGCCCGCGTTCGCCGTCGCCGGACTCGCGGCGATCGGCCAGACGATGCGTGACCTGGGTGTCGAGATCGACATCGGGGCCGGTATCGACGCAGCGATGGCGTCGCTGTCCGGGACGGCACCGGGCATGTCGGCCCGTGCGGCGGCCGGGAGCCCGCCATGACCCGACTCGCCCCGTTCCGGCTCCACCAGCCGGCATCGGTGCCCGAGGCCACGGCCCTGCTCCGGGATCTGGGCGACGACGCCGCGGTCTACGCCGGCGGCACGGAGCTCCTGCTGCTGCTCAAGCTGGGCCTCGCGAGCGTGGCCGACCTGGTGGACCTCAAGCGGATCCCGGGTCTTGACACGGTCTCGGTCGACGAGGACGGGGTGCTGCGCATCGGCGCGACCGCGACCCATCGACGCATCGAGCGCTCGCCCATCGTGGCTGCCGGCTGGCCGGCCCTCGCCTTCGTGGAAGGGCGCATCGCGAACATCCGTGTCCGGAGCGCCGGCACCCTGGGGGGCAACCTCTGCTTCGCCGACCCGCACTCGGACCCGGCGACCCTGCTGCTGGCCGGGGATGCCCGGATCGTGGTCGGCGATGGGAAGACGGAGCGTACGCTCCGTCTCGGCGAGTTCCTGCTCGGGCCCTGGGAGACGGCACTCCAGCCCGGCGAGCTGCTCCTGGCCATCGAGGTGCCCCCGCTGCCGGCCGGTGCCGGGATGTCCCATCAGCGGTTCCACGTGCACGAACGACCGGCGGCGACGGTCAGCAGTCTCGTGCGCGTGGAGGATGGCCGGCTGGCGGAGGTCAGGGTCGCGGTCGGTTCCGTGGGTCATCGATCGGTGCGTGTGCCGGAGGCCGAGACGCTGTTGACTGGCCAGGCGGCCGACGCCCTCGATGACCAGCTGCTGCGTGCCGCGGGCGAGCTGGCGGCGACCGCTGCCGAGCCGGACACGGACAGCAACGGCACGGCCGTGTTCAAGGCGAACCTGGTGACCGTGCTCGTCGGACGGGCGGTCCGGGATGCCCTCGGCCGACATGGCCGCGATGACCAGCGCGGTCGCCCGACGTAACGCCTGAGTCCTGGAGGCCCCGATGACCGACCCCCGAGATGCCTGGATCCGCGAGCAGGTCGCCGCACGACGGGAGCTGCTGGGTGGCGTCATCACAGCGGTCCATGCCACACCCGAGCTGGCGCACGAGGAGCATCGGACCGCGGCATCGCTGGTGCGCACGCTGGCGGAGCTCGGCCTCTCGGTCGAGACCGGCATCGCCGGCATGCCGACGGCCTTCCGCGCCACGCTGCGGGGCGACCTGCCCGGTCGGACCGTGGGCATCGTCGCCAACTACGACGCCGTGCCATCCGTGCCCCGACCGGGTGTCATCGAGCCCATCCATTCATGTGGCCACGGACCCAACAGCGCTGCGGTCGTGGGTGTCGTGGCGGCGCTGGCCGCGGATCGTGCGGCACTCCACGGGAGCGTCGTGGTGATGGGTTGTCCGGCGGACGAGATCCACGCGCCGAACACGGTGGCACGCGGCGGAGGCAAGGCACTCTCTGCCCGCGGAGGCGCATGGGCGGGTATCGACGTCGCGCTCTACGCCCACCCGGAGTTCCTCGACACGGCCTGGCTGGAGTCGGCCTGGATGCGTCGCGACACCGCGAGCGTGTATGGCACGCGAGACCTCGCCGATGGCGCACCCCGGGCAGAGCTCCGGGCGCTCGCGGCCGCCGCGGAGGCCGCCATCGAGATCCCCGGCACGCGCCTGATGCTCGAGACGCTCGTCTTCGATGGCGATGTCGAGTCGAACACGGGCGTCGGGTGGAGCGCGCGGTTCCTGCTCTGGGCGCCCGACGAGGCCGGGATCGACCAGCTCGCCGCCTGGCTGCGTGAGCGGGTGGACGCGGACTGGGAGTCCGGCGACCTGTGGCCGGGCATCGCGCCCGACGACGGCGTGCGCGCCGCCGTGGCTGCCGCGCATCGAGCGGCCGGCCGGCAGTACGTGGAGCCGCCGATGCCGCTGCCCTTCGCGGCCGACTTCGGGGTCATCACGCGCATGGTCCCGGCCGCGCTCGTGGGGGTCGGTCGACCCGGCGGCTGGGCGTTCCACACACCCGAGGGATACGCCCAGTTCTCGTCCGACGCGGGTCTCGACGCGGCCGTCGACACGGCGACCGTGCTCGCACTCGCCGCGGAGCGGCTGACCGCGCCCTCGTGAGGCGCTGGCTCGCGGTCGGAGTGGTCGCGGGCCTGCTGTTCGGGCTCGCTTGGGTCGCGCTGGCCGCGACCCTGCCACCACTGCGTGTCTCCTGCGATCCGGCGGTGCCCCAGGATGTGTGCACGGAGACCGCGGACGCGGGACTGCGTCGGGGGATGCCCCGGCTCCGGCCACTCATCACCGAGGCTGTCGTCGTGCCAGGGCCCGAGTTCCCCGATGGTCATGGCCACCGGGCGACGGTACGCTACCTCCTGCTCCCCGGGCCGGTGGTCAACGAACGATTGTTCTTTGACACGGGTGGGCACTGGGGTGCCATCCCCGACCAGTCCGACGTCGCGCTGGCCCTGTGGGCGCTGCTGCCAGTGGCCACCGCGATCGCGGCGGGTGCGCTGATCGGTGTGTGGGTCGGCCGGCGGCGGGTCGGACCAGCGGCCTGACCGGCCATCGGACCAGCGGCCTGACCGGCCTTCGGGTCGGGTCAGCGGCGTGACACGCCGCCATCGGGTCGACCCGGCGGGCTACGGCGCGAGCAGGACCTTGACGGCCTCGCGGCCATCGAACACACGGTAGGCCTCCGCAGCATCCGCGAGCGGGAACCGGTGCGTGATGGCTGGTGTCGGGTCCAGCACGCCCGCGGCGAGCATGCGGACGATGCGGTCCCGGTCATCGAGACCGTGGCCCCATGTCACGCGGAGCGTCAGCTCCCTCTCGAACATGCGGCCCATGTCCAGCGGGAAGTCAGGCTCGAAGTGCGCGCCGATGACCGAGATCGTGCCCTGGCCACGCGCGAAGCCGATGGCCGCGAGCAGGGCGCCCGGCGATCCGGCGGCCTCGATCACCCCGTCCGCACCCAGCCCATCGGTCGCGTCGGCGATCGCCTGGGCCGCCGCGTCCGGGGTGACCGCGGTGGTCGCGCCCATGCGCAGGGCGAGCTCGCGCCGCTGCACGATGCCGTCGACCGCGATGACGCAGCGTGCGACCTTCGCGGCGAGCTGGACGGCCATGAGGCCGACCGTGCCACAGCCCACGACGACCGCCACATCCCCTGGCTGGAGATCGGCGCGTCGGACACCTGAGAGCCCCGTCGGGAGCATGTCGGCGAGGAAGACCGCTTGCTCGTCGGTGACACCGTCCGGCAGGACCAGGAGTGTCCGATCGGCACCGGGCACGCGCACGCGCTCGGCCTGCCCGCCGTGGAGCTGGCGGTACACCCCGGAATAGCCGAACAACGCCCGGTCCGGACACTGTGACGAGCGACCAGCCCGGCAGGTGATACAGGTGCCGCAGCTGATGGTCGAGTTCGAGACGACCCGGTCACCGGGTCGAAGGCCCCGGACCGCCGGCCCGACGGCCTCCACGATGCCCACGAACTCGTGGCCCAGGATGGTGCCGGCCAGGAACCCTGGCACCCAGCCGTGGTACGGGAACAGGTCCGCGCCGCACAGCGCGGTCGTGGTCACACGCACCACCGCGTCGCCCGGGTCATCGATCACCGGATCGGGCGTGTCGATGAGCTCCAGTCGCTCGGGACCCTGCGACGCGAGTGCCTTCATGGAGTCCGTACCTCCCCGTCGTGGCGCGGATGCCGGGTCGCCGCTCGTGCTCCCGGCACTCCCGCAGGATCCGGACGAGCCCGTGGAGGGCTCGCCCGGACACACGCTACTGCGTGGCGAACACCGTGGACCAGGCGTCCTTCATGGACACACCCACCCATTCGGGGTCCGACTCGAGCGCCGCGCCTCCCAGCGTCGGGATGCGGGCGTAGTCGAACTCCCGGTCGGCGTCATCGTGGAGGACCAGGACGGAGAGGCCCAGGTCGTCGTCGGACGTGGCCCATCTCATCATCCAGTAGTCGCCATCGGAGTTGCCCGCCGCGAAGATGGGCTTGCGTCCGGTGACGTCGTAGATGCTCAGCATCTTGGTCTCGCGCTCGTTGGCGAATCCTGGGCTGGCATCCCGGGTGATGCTGACAGAGCCGTCTTCGGCGGTCGCCACGGACCGCGCCATGGTGTTGCCGATGACCCGCTCGGGTGGGACGCCGAAGATGTCATCAGCGACGGCGCGGATGAACTGCTCCTCGGCTGCGGTCACGAGATAGACCGTGAAGTCGTTGGCTTCGAGATAGGCCAGCAGCTCCATCATGGGCAGGTAGGTGCCGGTCGCGTTGGGCCGCCCCAGGGCGTCGTTCATGCTCGTCTGGAGCCATGCGAGGACCGCTGCCTCCCACTCCGCCTCGGTCATGTCGCCGTAGCCCGCATCGAGCATCCGCATCAGGTCGACCTGGGCGATGCTCGTGAGCACGTCGTAGTCGCCCTCCACGATGGGCGCGAAGGGCAGCTGGTCCGCCCACTCCGGGTGGTCGGCCGCCAAGGCGGCGACGCCTTCGCCGGCCCAGAGCGCGTCGAGGTAGAAGGGACGCTCGGCCCACAGCGTGCCGTCGATGTCGAACACCGCCAGTCGCTCCTCGACCGGAACGAAGTCGGCGCTCCCTTCGCGGGTCACCGCGTCCACGAACGACAGGATTCGCTCCCTGGGCTCCCCTGCGTTCCAGGACGGCAGTGGGTCGGTGCCCTCAGCGGCTGGTGGCGTGCTGCCCTGGGCGAGTGCTGGCGCGACCGCTCCCACGAGCAGTGTGGCGGCGACCAGGACGGGTGCGATGGTTCGTCTCATGCGTGGATCCCCCCTCTGGATCTGGACTGCGAGCGGGCGGACCGACGTGATCGCCGCCCTGACATCGGATGGCGTACTGGTGGTCGGTGGGTCGGACACCTCCTTCCTGTGCGTCTCCGCGAGCGGACCTGACACGGGGTCATGCTCGTCATCGGCATGCGCCGCCGGCGCCACGCCGCCAGTGGGCGTCAGCTGCCGAGCACCTCGAGCGCTGCCTCCAGGCCGGTGCCGATGTCGACGGCGACGCCGTAGTCGCGCAGGCCCTTGCCCAGGGCACTGAGCGCCACGATCGGATGTAGCGATGTCGCGGCGGGGCCCATGTGGCCCAGACGGAAGACGGCCTCGGTCATCGGGCCGTGCTCGCCATCGGAGATCATCACGCCGTACGTCGAGCGGATGTGGGCGATGACCTCCGCATTGGAGATGCCGTCCGGGACCTTCACGGCGGTCACGGCGTGCGACGCCGCAGCGTCGTCGGTCACCCACAGGTCCAGGCCCATGCCGCGCACACCGGCTCGACACGCGTTCGCCGCCCGTCGATGGCGCGCATACGATGCCTCCAGGCCATCCTCGAACAGCTCCGCGAGCGCCGCGTCCACGCCGTTGATCTCGGCAACGGATGTGGTGTAGGGGAACTTGCGCCGACCCGCGTCGATCCAGCGGTCCTTCCAGTCGAGCAGCGACAGGTAGGAGCCACGCGGTGCTGCCGGGTTCGCGCGGAGCGCGGCCCATGCACGGTCGCTCACCGCCACGAAGGCCAGCCCCGGAGATGCCCCGAGCCCCTTCTGCGTCCCGCCGACCGTGATGTCCAGGCCCCAGTCGTCGTGATGGATGGGTGTGCCCGCGAACGCGGACACGGCATCCACGATGGTCAGGGCGCCGTGACGGCGAGCGATCGGACCGATCTCGGCCATCGGGTTCAGGGATCCCGAGGGCGTCTCCGAGTGGACGACACCGACGAGGCCGATGTCCGGATGCTCCACGAAGGCGCGCTCCACCGACGCGGGATCGATGGCCTCGTTCCAGGGCACCTCGATCTCGATGACCTCGGCACCCAGGTCCCGGAGCCAGTCTCCGAACCACTTGCCGAAGATCCCGGACACGAGGTTGAGCGCCTTCATCCCCGGTCGGGTGAGGCCCTTGGCGCCTGCCTCGAGGCCCAGGATCGCCTCGCCCATCATGACCACGACATCGCCCTGCGTGTGGAACACCTCGGCGACGCGCCGCTCCACATCGAGGAACCGCTGGAGATAGACGGGGTCGTACTCGTACAGGACCGGGCGGCCCAGACCCGCTCGTGCCCGTTCGGAGACCGCGACCGGGCCCCCGGTGTAGGTGAAGGTCGCGCCGTGGTCGGTGCTCATGGGTCGGTGCTCCTCGGGTATCGGGCTGTGTCGATGGGGCGGGCTACGCCAGGGTCTCGATCTCCACGAGGAACCCGTCAGGGTCGCGGACGAAGAACCGACCACCGCCCCACGGGGGTGACCAGGGCTCGCTCGCGAACGGCACGCCCCGAGCCGCCAGCTCGGTATGGACCGCATGGACGTCCGCCACACGCAGGACCAGCACGGCCGACGGGTGAGCCGGGTCCGCGGGCGCGGTCATGACGTACCCGTCCAGATCCGACGCGGGATGTCCCTGCTCCGCGAGGCACAGACCCACGGGACCGTTCGAGAGGATCGCGAATGGCGGGTCGTCGAACCTCGCATCCAGGGTGAAGCCGAGGCCTTCCGTGTAGAAGGCCATGGACGCGCCAAAGTCCGACACCGCGAGGATGGGACCGCCGCTCAGGACTCGGAAGGAGGCCATGGCATCGGCCGCCTAGTGACGCGTGTGGCCGCCGTCGACCACGAGCATCGAGCCGGTCACCCAGCGTGCCTCCTCGCTCACCAGGAACGCGACCGCCGGCGCGATGTCGGCTGCCAGGCCACGCCGCGGGATGGCCTGGAGCGACTGCACGAAATCGAATGCCTCAGCGTGTGGTGAGGCCGCCGTACCCTCCGTCTCGGTCAGCCCGGGTGCCACGGCGTTGACCGTGATGCCGTGCTTGCCGAGCTCCGTGGCGAGTGCCCGTGTGAAGCCGAGCACGCCACCCTTGGAGGCGACGTAGTGGGCGAGGTTCGGGGTGCCTGCCACGATCACGTTCGAGGCGATGTTGACGATGCGGCCATAGCCGGCCTTGCGCATCTCGTCAGACGCGTGGCGGTTGGTCAGGAACGTGCCATCGAGGTTGACGGCCATGATCCGGCGCCACTCCGCGAAGTCCACCTCGTCCCACGCGGTGAAGGGCACGATGGCTGCGTTGTTGACGAGGATGTCCAGCTTGCCGTAGGTGTCCACGGCTGCCTGCACCATCGCCTTGACCGACGCCTCGTCCGAGACATCCGTCCGGATGCCGACGGCGGACGGCAGGCTCGCGGCCGCGGCCTTCGCGCCGTCCTCGTTGAGATCGGCGAGGACGACCGATGCGCCCTCGGCTGCCAGCTTGTCCGCGATGGCACGCCCGATGCCCTGGGCGCTGCCGGTGACGATCGCGACGCGACCTTCCAGTGTCATGGTCGAACTCCTCCGGGATGTCGGGTCACTCGTAGTGCTCGGGAGCATGCTTCCACGACTCCCACGGACCCATGTCGTGGGAGGGGAAGATCTCCGCGTCGTGATCCTTTGCCATCTGCTTGATGCGCTTGATGGCGCTGATGGAGTCGACCGGGTCGAGGTGGAAGCCACCGATGATCATCCGGTCGAGCGTCTCCTGCGTGTACACCGCGTCACCGCAGAAGATCATCGGTCGACGACCCTCGGGCTCCGCGAGCAGGGAGTAGTGGCCGATGGTGTGACCGGGCGTCTCGAACAGGGTGAGGCCCCGGGCGATCTCGACGTCGCCCTCGAGGAACTCGACCTTGGTCACACCCCGCTCGTAGAACGTCACGTCGCTGTAGCCCAGGCGCTCGAACGGCTCGGGCACGAGACCCGAGCGCAGCTCCCACTTGCTGGTGAGAAGCGTGGCGTTGGTGAGGTACTTGTTGCCGCCGACATGGTCGAAGTGGAAGTGCGAGTTGATGACGTAGTCGATCTCCTCGGGCTTGACGCCGATGACGTCCAGCTGTGCCGGGAGCGTCTGCTGGGGTGTCTGCTCGGGCAGCTCGAACGGCAGGACCTTGTTCACATGGTCCAGGTCGTAGCCGGTGTCGAAGATGAACTTCCCCTCAGGGTGGTCGATGTAGACCCCGAACACGGGGAATCGGACAGGCGTCCCGACGTCGATGTGCCACAGGACGTCGGAACGGTCGATGACGAGCGACCCCAGGTCCAGCAGGTAGATCCGCATCGGGACACCTCCTCCGTGGTGGGCGACGACCTAGCTGAGCGCCTTGCGCACCTTGACCAGCGACGCACCACGCTGTGAGCGCAGCGCGCCGACCTCTTCCTCGGTGTAGTCGAACAGGCCACCCTTGGTCTTCATGCCCAGGCGACCCCTCGCCACCAGGTCCCGGATGGTGGGGCTCACCTCGGACGCGTTCGACAGGTCCGGGTTGAGGTAGCCCGCCACGGCGGTGTAGATGTCCATGCCCGCCATGTCCAGGAGGTGCATCGGCGGGATGACCGCGAGCTTGTAGCCGATGCCCCATTTGACGTTGAGGTCCAGCTCCTCGAGGTCCACGACGCCCTCGTCCACGAGCGCCAGGCACTCGCGCATGATCGCGTAGAGCACCCGGTTCTCGACGAACCCCGGGACCTCCTTCTTGAGCAGGCAGGGGAAGTAGCCCACGTCCTTGATGACGGCGATGGTGTCGTCCACGGTGGACTGGCTCGTCTGCTCGCCGGGCACCACCTCGATCATGGGGATGAGGTGGGGCGGATTGGACCAGTGCATGACCACCACCCGCTCGGGGTGCTGGAGGTTCGCGGCGATCTTCGTGGCCGGGATGCCCGAGGTGTTGGACGCGAGGATGACCTCGGGTCCGACGTGCTGCTCGTACTCGGCGTAGACCTTCTGCTTGAGCTCGAGGTTCTCGGGGATCGCCTCGATCACGAGTTCGGCGCCCGCGAGCGCGGCCGAGACGCTGTCCGCGTAGCGCACGGAGCCGCCCTCGACGGTCGGGCTCTCCAGCCGGTCGAGCACGCCCCACGCCAGCTCATAGCCGGCCTTGGCGCGCTCCAGCGCCTCGGTGCTGGTGTCATAGAGCGCGACCTGATAGCCGGCACGCGCCATCACGGCGCCCATGCCGGGTCCCATCGTGCCGGTACCCATGATGGCGACGCTGCGAAACCTGGTCATCGTGACTCCTTCTCGAGCTCCTGGATCCGTCTCCAGACGCGTTCCGGTGTGAGTGGCAGGGCATGCATGGGCACGCCCGCATCCGCGACCGCGGTGGCGAGCGCCGCGATGATGCCTGCGAAGGCGCCCTCGCCACAGCCCTTGGCGCCGAACGGCCCCGGCCCGTCGCCGTTCTCGACGATGACGCAGGTGGACCGCTCCGGCAGGTCCTGGGTGCTGGGGATGCGGTACTCCAGCAGGTCGTCGTTGGTCAGCAGCCCCTGCTCGAAGACCATCTCCTCGAACAATGCATTGCCGATGCCCTGCATCGTGGCCCCTTCGTCCTGTCGCTCCACGAGCTGGGGATTGATGGCGCGGCCGACATCCGCCACGGTGGCGGTGCGGGTGACCTTCAGGGCACCCGTCGCGCGATCGAGCCGGACCTCGGCAGCGCCGATGCACACCTCCCAGAACACGGGCCCTTCGGCGTATGACCCCGTCCCCTCGGGATGGACGCCCCCCTCACCGATGAGCTGGCCGCCCGACAGACCGAAGCGCCTCGCGATGAGCTCCGGGAACGAGCGTCGCTCATCGCCACACCACGCGGCACCCTCGGCGAGCACGACATCGGCCTCCCGGCCCGGCCAGATCCGGCCGGCGATGGCGAGCAGGTCGTCGCGCACCTCCTGGGCGGCGCGCTGGACGGCCAGCCCGGCGAGCGTGGTGGAGCGGCTGGCACCGGTGGAGCGGTCGTAGGGCGTGAAGCGGGTGTCCGTGCCCATGCAGCGGACACGCTCGGCGTCCATGCCCAGGACCTCGGCGGCGATCTGGGCGAACGCCGTGCGCTGGCCCTGGCCCATCTCGGTGGAGCCGACCAGCACGATGGCCTCGCCATCCGCCTCCAGGCGCACGACGGCACTGGACACCGGGTGTGCGCCGGCCGCGAGGAGGCCCACCGACAGGCCGCGGCCGATGTCGGGGTCCCGCGGGTCGTCCCAGCCGAGGGCAGCAGCGACCTTCTCGATGTCCCCGACGAGGTCCGCGTCGAGCGGCTTGCCGCCCGGTCGCACCTGCTCGCCCGGACGCAGCAGGTTGCGTCGTCGGACCTCGACCGCGTCGATGCCGGCGCGTCGGGCCACCTCGTCCACCTGCATCTCGCCGACCCACTGGACATGCGAGGCGCCGAAGGCGCGGTATGAGCCCGATGGTGCGGTGTTGGTGTAGACGCACAGCGCATCCACGCGGACCCCCGACCATCGATACGGACCCGGTGCCGCATCCCCGCCCGTCGCGGTCACGCGCGGCCCGTTGTCGGCGTAGGCGCCCGTGTCGAAGGAGATGGTCGTGTCCCGCGCCAGCAGCCGACCGTGGGCGTCCGCGGCGGTGCGCATGCGGATCCGCGCACCATGACGACGCGTCGTGACCATCGACTCCGACACCCGGTTGACGATGCGCACGGGACGTCCGGCCTTGCGTGCCAGGGCCACCGTGATGGGCTCCATCTTGGTGTACGACTTGCTGCCGAACCCTCCGCCGAGATAGGGCACCACGATGCGCACCCTGCCCAGCGGCAGCTCGAACAGCGCCGCGATCTCCGCCCGCACCAGGAACGGGTGCTGGCAGGTCGCCCACATGGTCACGCCGTCCGCGTCCCACTGGGCGATGACGCTGTGCGTCTCCATCGCGTACTGGTAGACGCCCGGGAACTCGTAGTCGCCCTCCACCACGATGGCAGCGTCTGCGAACAGCCCGTCCACCTCACCCCGCTCGAAGCCATAGCGATAGCACACGTTGCCGTCGCGCTCCGGGAGCGTGCCCAGGCCGTGGAACAGGCCGGGCCGCAGCGGCCCGTCATGGACCAGCGGCGCATCGGGTGCGAGCGCCTCCTCGATGGTGCCCACGATGGGCAGCTCGTCGTAGACCACCTCGATGGCCGCGACCGCAGCCTCGGCAGTGGCCTCGTCCTCGGCCGCGACCGCCGCCACGGGCTCGCCCGCGAACCGCACTCGGTCGATGGCCACGATGGGCCGGTCCTGGATGGCATGGCCCCAGTAGGGGTCGATGTCCAGGAGGTCGCCACCCGTGAGCACCGCCACCACGCCGGGCATCGCGAGTGCCGCGGACACGTCGACGGACACGATGCGTGCGTGCGGAGCAGGACTCCGGAGGACCTTGCCGTGGAGCATGCCCGGGACCTGCATGTCACCCACGAAACGCGCCTCGCCACGCAGCTTCTCGGCAGCGTCCACGCGCCGCATGCTCCGCCCGACCTGGGGTGCGGGTGTACGGACGGGCCGGGCGGGCGCCTCGATGGTCATGGGTCAGACGCCCCCATGGACGCTGTCGCCCGCTTCCACGGGCACACCCGCGAGCTCGGCGGCAGCCGCGAGGATGCCCCGATATCCGGTACAGCGACACAGGTTCCCCGACAGGCAGCGCTGCACGGCGTGCGCGTCGGTCAGGTCGCCGGCAGCGATGAGCGCATGGATGGTGAGCGCCATCCCAGGCGTGCAGAAGCCGCACTGGACGGCCGCGTGCCGCTCGAAGGCCTCAACGATGGCTGGCCACTCGTCGGTCTCACGCAGCCCTTCGATGGTCATGACCTCCCGGCCTTCGGCGTCCACCGCGAGCGTGGTACAGGCGCTGACGGGTGCGTCATCCACGAGCACCGTGCACGTGCCGCACACCTGGACGTCGCATGAGCGCTTGGCGCCCGTCAGGCCGAGGCGGTCCCGGAGCACATCCAGGAGCAGCTCCTGTGGCTCCACATCGATCCGGCGAGCCTGGCCGTTGACGACGCAGCGCAGGTCCATCAGCTGGCCGTGGCCGTGCGCGAGCGCTCGACCCGCCGCGTCCAGGCGGCCCAGTAGTCGTCGAGGAAGGAGGGCTGGTACTTCTGTGGCCGCAGGATCTCGGCGTCCACCCTGGGGATGGGCACGAACGGCCCCAGCGCGGCGGCCGTGACCTGGAACCGGATGGCGCGCTCGAGGGTCACGGCCGTGAGCACGGCCCAGCGGATGTCCTCACCCGCGATGACCACGCCGTGGTTCCGCAGGAGCGCCGCGCGGCGGTGGCCCAGCGCGGCGGCGACGGCTCGCCCCTGGCTGGCCTCGGTCACCAGCGCCGGACCCTCGTCGTAGATGCCGATCCCGTCGGTGAACAGGACCGCGTCGTGGGTCAGGAACTCGAGCCCGGCCGTGGTCGCGCCAAGGGCCGTGCCATAGACCGGATGGCCGTGGATGACCGAATCCACGTCCGGACGAGCGCGATACACCTCGGCATGCATCACCGACTCGAGATGCTGCTCGGGTGCCTCGAACGCGTGGTCGTCATCGAGGTCGAGCGCGATCACGTCCTCGGGCTCCACCTCGTCGAGACCCACGCCCTTGCGCTTGATCCAGATGGTCCGGGCACCCGGCTGTCGGGCGCTCACATGGCCGAGGGTGAGGTCGAGGTAGCCCTCGGACGCGATGACCCGGCAGGCGATGGCCACCGAGTGGCGAAGCTCGTCGATCGTGGGCATCACTGGTCACTGCGCCGTTCGGTCGGCGGATACTCCGGATGCGCGAACGCGAACACCATCACGACCGGTTCGTTGCCTATACTCACGACCGCGTGCCAGACGCCGGCCGGGATGTAGAGCGCGGTGCCGGCCTCGTAGGGCACGCGATCGGCCTCCATCTGGAGGTGGCCGGTGCCGCTCACCACGTAGGCGAGCTCCTCGGTCTCGTGGCTCATGAGCGCCGTCGTCGTGCCGGGCGCGAAGCTGGAGACCCCGAACGCGGTGCCTGCGCCGACGCGGCTGCCGCTCAGCACGATGCGGCTCCAGCCGCCATCCGCCAGGGGGATGGGCTCGACCGAATGGATGGGGATCGCCGCCACGCCATCGGGGCGTGTCACCGCATCGGTCATGACCCCGGTCACACGTCCCACTGGCCATCGCGGACGATGTAGCCGCTGCCAGCGCCGCCTTCGATGATCTCGAGGGTGGCTCCCCGGACCACGCCATCGAGGTGGAGCCGGCACGAGTTCTGGCCGCCGGGATAGGCGTTCCGGTTGTCGCCCATCGCGAAGTGGACATTGCCGATGCGACCCTTCTCGGACGGGGAGCCGAGCGGCGAGATGGCGCTGGTGCCGAAGGCGAACTCGGCCACGATGTCCACGTTGGGCACGCCCTCGATGACCCGCGCCAGCTCCTTCGCGTCGCGCTCGCCCTCGATCTTCACGACACGGCCGTCCTTGACGTGCCAGTAGATGGGGGAGCTGACCACATCGACGCCGATGCCCAGCATGTTGCCGGTCACGGCGATGACACCGTTGGTCGCGTTCTCCACCGAGGCGTAGGCCACCTCTCCCCAAAGCGGCAGGGGACCCATCATCCAGCCACGCTGGCGGATGGGTGTGACCTGCAGCGGGGGCCGCTCCTCGATGGAGACCGTGACGTCCGTCCCCTCGGGGGTCCAGACACGGCACTTCCGGACACCCTCGAGCTTCTTCATGGCCGCGACGGCCCGCTCGGTCGAGTCGAGGATGTCCTGGACCTTGATGTCCCACTCGCCCATGCCGCCCTCGACCGAGGCGATCTTGACGTTGTTGGCGCAGGACTCACGGACCGCGTTGACATGGGCGAAGCGATTGGCCCACTCGAGGTTGGTCATGATGATGATCTCGTCCGCGGCGAGCATCGCGTCATGCAGGTTCTTGGGTGGCGCCATCGGGAACAGCGTGTCACCGAGGCAACGTGCCACCTGGGTCTCGTTGTTCATGATCACGGGCCACGCGCCCTTCTCGGCGGCGACCTCCGCGACGACACGGGCGATGGCCGCGTGCTCGTCGTCCGTGATGATGGTCACCACGTCGCCCTGCTCCACCGTGAAGCAGGTGTTCACGATCAGCTCCGCGTGCTCGCGGACCTTGCCCTCGTTCACGGTCGGGTCACCTCCACTGTCGCCGCGTCGGACCCTCGCAGGGCCGGCAGCACATCGCGCGCGAACCGCTCGACCTGCCCGAACTGGTCGAGCGAGCCGAAGCGGCAGATGAAGTGGTCGACGCCCGCCTCCGCGAACGTCCGGAACCAGCTGATGATCTGCTCCGGGGAGCCCACCGGCCCCCAGTTGTCGAGACGTGTCGCCTTGGACAGCTCCGGGTAGTACTGGCTGATGTACTCGCCGAACGCGGTCCGCGCAGCCTCCTCAGAATCCCCGATGTTGAGCGTCACCTGATAGCTCACGGTCAGGCGCCTGGCGTCATCGCCCGTCTCCCTGGCCACCTCGTCGAGATAGCCCAGCTGCTCGACCAGCTCCTCCGGATGCTGTGCCCGGCAGCAGGTCATCCAGCCCTCGCCGTAGCGCAGGATGCGCCGGCACGCATTCTTCATCGTGCGCACCATCTTCTCGTCGGCGGCATCGGTGACCAGACGCGGGTTGGACACGATCCAGAAGGGCGGGGGCTGCTGGATGGGCATCAGGGGCCCCATCTCGGTGCCTGAGTAGAAGCTGATGTCCGTGTAGTCGTACTGGGCCCCGTGGTGGGTGACGGTTCCCGTGGTCCACAGCTGGCGCACGATGTCGAGGCCTTCCTCGAAGATCGAGAAGCGCTTGTCGAAGTGGAGGCCAAGGGCGGCGAACTCGCGCTTCACCCCCTCCTCGGGGTTGCCGGCGCAGGGCCCGAAGATGGTCCGGCCGCCCGACAGCACATCGAGGGTCGCCCACTCGAGCGCGAGGTACAGCGGGTTGCGTGGCGACGTGACGATGCACGCCGTCCCCAGCTTGACGCGCGAGGTGCGCTGCGAGAGCGCGGAGAGCAACGCCATCGATTCGTAGCGGGGCTTGGAGAACAGTGAATCCCCGACCCACAGCGAATCGAACCCCAGACCCTCCACCGTCTGCGCCAGGTCGAGCAGCTCCGGGATGCCATAGCCGGGCGCGATGAGCGGCTCCCGGTTGTTCAGGTTGACGCCGAAGCCCAGGGCGCTGGATGCCGTCACGGGCGCTGTGCCTCCTCCTCCGTCCTGTCGAACGTCCCCTCGGGATCACGTGTCAACAGTCGACATGACGCATCGTACATCCCTCGCCGCACGTCGTAAAGGCCGGTCAGGCCGGTCGCTGTGCCACCATGCGGCTCGTCCCGTGAGGGTGCGCATGGCCGCGCCGGCGGGTACACGAGGCACCGACGAGTGGCATCGATCACAGGCTTCTTCCACGGGGGCATCACGGTCAGCGACATGGACCGCGCGCTCATCTTCTATCGGGACGGGCTGGGGCTGGAGGTCGAGTTCGACCGCATCCTCGATGGCCCGTATCTCAACACCGTGCTCGCGCTCGACCACACGAGCATCCGCGCGGCCTACCTGCGCATCCCCGGGGGCGGCTTCGTGGAGCTCCTCGAATACCGTGGCATCGAGCGGCTGTCGGCCGCGTCCCGACCCTGTGACCCTGGGGCCGGTCACCTGTGCCTGTATGTCGATGACGTGGAGGCGATGCACGCGCGCGTGGTCGGCCTCGGGTTCCGCGCCCGTTCCGAGCATGTCGTGGACATCACCTCGGGACCCAACCAGGGCGCGCGGTCCTGCTACCTGCTGGACCCTGATGGCTTCCCCGTCGAGCTGTTCCAGCGGCGACCAGGCGTCTGAGGACAGCCCGCCCGGCGGTCATGGCACCCCCGCCCGGCGGGATGCGGCCGCCCGGCGCGACGGCCGAGGCGACACAGGACATTCGGCCGAGGCGTCTCCCGGGGACCCGCTCCTAGCATCGGCGGCGTCGTCCCAGTCGCCCCGGAGGCTCTCCCTCGTGTCCTGGTGTCATGCGTCGCGTCGTGCCGTGAGCCTGCTCGCGCTCCTCGCCATCGGAAGCTGGTCAGGCGGCACGGCGCAGCCCGCGCATGCCCAGGCGGTCACCCCCGCGTCCGCACCGCTGGCCCCCGACTGCATCGCCGAGACCGAGGTCAACGACCAGCCGGAGCAGGCCCCCGAGATGCGCAGCGCGATCTGCGTCACGGGCACCCTGCCCGAGCGGCTCGACCAGGATCTCATCCTGTGGACGGTGGAGCCCGCCGAGGCGCTCATCACGTGGCGCATCACGGTCGTCGGCATCCCGACCACCATCACCTCGGTCCACGTGTTCGACATCCGGACCGAGCCGGGCGTGTTCCCCATCGACGCCCGGGAGTTCCTGCGGGTCGACTCGTCGGCGACCGATGACACCCCGGGCGTGGAGACCGGAGTCTCGCTGCGCGCGGGCACCTATCTCCTGGGGATCTCGCGGGGGGACCCGGCGAAGGGGCCTCCGGCTCCTCCGGGTGAGTACCGCGTGTCCATCGAGCGGGAGCTCGAGCTGCCACCGAACGGTGATGTCGAGCCCAACGACGACACATCCAGCGCGACGCCCATCCGTCTGCCGTTCTCGCTCGTCGGGGATGGCGCGGGGACACCCGACCTGTTTCGCTGGACGGTCACGGACGACGAGGCGGACATCCCCGTGCAGCTCGACCTGCGGACCGTGGCGGGCGACTCGCTCCGGATGCGCCTGCTCGACGCGGCTGGTGCCCAGCTCGCGGTCGCGGATGTCCAGCGTGACGGATACGCCCACCTGTATGACCTGGTCCTGCCGGCCGCCGATTACCTGGTGGAGATCGCCGGCAGTGGCGCGGGGCCGCTCGGCTACGTGCTGTCGAGCGGCACGCCCACCGACCCGGCAGCCGACGCCGAGCCCAACGACGGTCCAGAGCAGGCGCTCTCGATGGACATCGGGGACACCCGCACCGGGCGTCTGGCGGGTGCCCGTGACATCGACCACTACCGGGTCTCCATCCCCGCGGATGCGGCCGGTCGCCGTCTGGAGGTGGCCGTGCGTGTCAGCAGCGCGGAACCGCGGCGCCTGTGCCTCATCGGCCCTGACCTGGACGAGATCCAGTGTCGGTCCGGCAGGGGCGACATCGTGCTGTCCAACCTCGTGCTGGCGTCGGGCGACCATCTCATCGAGGTGGACGGCACCGAGGATACGGAACACGGCTATCGATTGTCCGTCGTGGATGCAGGACCCGTGGCCGCCGATCACGAGACGGAGCCCAACGACCTGCCCGACGTCGCCACGCCCTTCGACCCGTCGCTGGTGATGCACGGTCGATCGGCCAACGGCGACGACGACCACTACATGATCGAGGTGACGGGCGAGCCCACGGTGTGGCGCCTCGACGTGACCGGCACGGGCATCCGAGACGTGCTCTGGATCGAGCCCGACCGGGAGGTCCGCGGCACGGCCGACGTCGCGCGCGACGGGACCTCGGCATCGCTCTGGGACATGTACCTCATCCCGGGCCGTCACTGGGTGATGGTGGACACGACGGGCGAGGACTACACCATCACCATGACCCCGCTGGGCCCGCTCGCACCGGGCACCGAGCGAGAGCCCAACGACGACGCCGACAACGCCGAGCCGCTGGATCTTGGCGTCGAGCGAACCGGCCGGCTGCCGGGACCGGGTGACACCGACGTCGTCCGCTTCAGCCTCGAGGCCGCGGAGCATCTCCTGCTGCGGCTGGAGCCGCCCGCCGACGACACGGTGCGCCTGCGGCTGACGACCGGTGGCACCGAGATCATGCGGACCCGCCAACCGGTCACAGGTGAGCCCTTCCTCTACGACGCCTGGCTGGAGGTCGGCGACTACGAGGTGACCCTCACCACCGAGGGAGGCAGCATCCAGCCGTACCACCTGCTCGTGGAGCGTGGCGACCCCTGGGACCTGCCCGCGGACCTCGAGCCCAACGACGTGCGGTCAGCCGCTCGGGACATCCCGGCGGGTCTGGTCATCCGGGGCGGCGGCTTCGGCCAGCGTGCCGAGGACACCGACTGGTTCCGGATCCCCGCGACCGGGCTGGCCGACCGGGGCGAGGTGCTGGTGGTGCGCGCGCTCGGTGGCGAGCTGCGGGTGGACCTCACCGACGCGCAGGGCAGCCAGGTGGGCATCGATCCGGACGAGACACGCGGCACGTGGACCTCGCGCGCGCTGCCGCCCGAGGGCGACCTGTATCTGGCCGTGCTCAGCGGAGGGCCATATGAGCTCACCGTCGCCGGAGGCGGCCTGCAGGCGATGCCGGCCCCGGACGCCACGGGGATCGGGCTCTCGCTGGAGCTCGCGTCGCCTGTCATCTCCGCCTACGAGACGTTCGGTCAGCGTGTCACAGGCTCGCTGGCGGTGTCGAACGAGACGGCCGACGATGTGCGCGTCGAGCTCGTGCACCACCTGAGCGATGACCGCTGGGCCGTGACCCTCGATGCCGATCGCCTGGACATCGCGCCGGGGGCGACCCAACGCGTGACGGTCGCGCTCGACGCGCCGCCCGACGCGTGGGCGGATGTGCCCACGCGGCTGACCATCGGCGCCAGCACGACCGACGGTCGCCGGGTCAGCACCGCCGTGGAGGTGACACCCGATCGGGACGGCACACCCGTCGGTGCGCGCCAGGCGTGGCCACTGCCCGACGCCCTCCTGGGGGGTCTCGACGCGACATCGCTCGCGCTCGGCGCGAGTGTCGTGTCACCGACCTTCAGCCACGTCTCCGAAGAGTCCCTGCACGATGGCTTCGCGCTGGCGGGCGCGGGCTTCAGCGGGTCGATCTCCGGGACACCCGCGACCTTCACGATGGCCTTGGCATCCGACGACCCGGTGCCGGTGGTCGGTCTCATCGTGGATCCACTCGCGGGGGCCCCCAGCCTCGCGGCGGCACCACGCGCATTCGAGCTGGCGCTCTCCGACGACGGCTCCACGTGGCGGACGGTCCTCGCGGGAGAGCTCTCGCCGCGGATGGCCGAGCAGTCATTCGTGCTGGACGCACCGACCGAGGCACGTCTCGCACGGCTCACCATCGCCAGCACCTGGAGCGGCGACCGAAGCAGCCTCCAGCTCGGCGAGTGGCAGGTCATCGCACGACCCGGCTGGACGCCCGGGATGCCCCTCGACATCGCATCCACGGCTCTCGGCGGTCATGTCGTCCGGGCGGAGCCGGGCCCTGCCGACCCGCGCCAGCCAGCGTCCATGCTGGACGAGATCCCGACCGGGCCGTGGCAGCAGTGGCTGGACCCGGACACGGACGTGAGCTGGGTCGTGGGGTTCCGCGATGGCCGCGCCGGTCGTATCACCGAGCTCCAGTGGGTCGATGCCGTCGATGGCGACCCGACCGAGCGCTTCGAGCGGGTCCGGGTCGCGGTCGGCACCGAGACGCCGCTCGGCCCGTGGCAGGACATCGGGACCTGGGAGCTGTCGCGAGCGGCCGACGGCGGCGTCGCGCCGTTCCGGCTGCCAGATGACACCTGGGCGCGCTATGTCCGTTTCACCGGTGACGGCCCCGCCGATGAGCGGGCATACCGCGAGATGCCTGCCATCCTGCGCATCCTCGAGGCGTCCGCGGACGACACGTACCGGTCCATCACGGGCGCGTGGGGCCGCAACGAGCGGCCGGCGATCCGGGAGCTGCTGGATCCCCCGGACCTGTCGCTCGCCACGGCGCGCACGACCGGTGGCGATGGCGACGACACCCCCGAGACAGCCACGGTCCTGGTGCGGGACGTGGCCGCCGACGGTCGCATCCGTCGCGGCGCGGACATCGACTGGTATCGCCTGACCGTGCCGGAGGGGCAGAACACCGTCGACCTGTCGCTCGCGGCACCACCCGCGGCGGGCATCGAGCTGGTGCTCCTGGATGTCGCGGGGACCGAGGTCGCGGTGCGCAGGACACCCTCGTCCGACCCCATGGTCAGCCGCTGGGAGGCGGACGTGGAGCCGGGTGCGAGCTACCTCGTGCGTCTTGAGCAGCCGCCCTTCTCGACCGTGTTCAGCTACGACACCAGCGGCAGCATGGGCTCCTACCTCACCTATGTCTCCACCGCGCTCCGTGGCTTCGCGAGCGATGTGGTGGCCGGCGAGGAGTCGGTGCTCATCCTGCCCTTCGAGGACTCGCCGTTGCTCGACGAGTGGACCGATGACGCCTACGTCCTCGAGGATGCCGTCGCGGGCGTGGCGGCGGCCCGTGGCTCGAGCGGCGCCGAAGCCTCGATGCTCGAAGCGCTCGACCGCCTCGCAGGGCGGCGGGGCACCCACGCGATGCTGGTGGTCACCGACGCGGAGACCTCCACCTATGCCCGGATGGGCGAGCTGTGGGAGGAGCTGGCGGACGAGCGGCCGATCATCTTCACGGTCCATGTCGGCGGGGGCGGCACGCCCCAGCTGAGCACCCAGCTGATGCAGGACTGGGCCTGGTCCTGGGGTGGCCACTACGAGTACGCGGCGTCACATGGATCGCTCGACCGGGCGTTCGACCGGCTGGCCACCTGGCTCCGCCGCGAGGCTGCCTACCAGCTCACCTTCGGCGCCCGATCCGTCTCCCATGAGCCAGGTCGACTGATGGTCGTGGCGCCGAGCGGACCGGATGGCGGGAGCTCGGTCGTGGCCGGGTCGGGCGTGGGCGTCGAGATCCTGCTCGACACCTCCGGCAGCATGCTCGAGCCCCTCGGCGATGCCCGCCGCATCGATGTGGCCAAGGGCGTGCTGACACGCCTGGTCGATGACACGCTGCCCGACGGGCTGCCCGTGGCACTGCGCATCTTCGATGGCCAGAGTCGCTGCCAGAGCGAGCTGCTGACCCCGTTGACCCCGCTCGATGGTGAGGCCATGGCGGCCAGCATCCGGAAGCTTCGCATCAGCAAGAAGACGAGGACGCCCATCGCGGCCACCCTGCGCGAGGTCGCGGCGGACCTCGCGGGCGCCGAGGGCGCCGCGCTCGTCGTGCTCGTGACCGACGGCAAGGAGAGCTGCAAGGGAAAGCCCGGCCAGGTCATCGAGGAGCTCGTGGCGTCCGGCCTCGACATCCGGCTCAACATCGTCGGCTTCGCCATCGATGACGCGGGGCTCAAGGAGCAGCTGGCCGGCTGGGCGGAGCTGGGCGGCGGCCGCTCGTTCGATGCCCAGGACGCCGACTCCCTGCTGGCCAGCATCTCGCAGGCGCTGAGCGCGCCCTTCCGGGTCCTCGACGCGGATGGCGCCGAGGTCGCCAGCGGGGTCGTCGGCGGCCAGCCCGTGCCCGTGCCTCCGGGCACCTACACCGTCGAGGTGCTCGCCTCGCCGGTCATCGTGCTCGATGATGTGGTCATCGAGGCGGAGATGTCGCGCACCATCACCCTCGACCCGCCCGCGCCCTGAGATGGGCTGGCGGTCACCCGGGAGGCCGCGAGGCATGGTCGCGTCGTCGACCAGTGGGACCACGACGACCCGAGGCGGTCGCCACCGTGTCGCCACCGCTCCGGCGCTGACTTGACACGCGATCGGCGGCCCGCCTAGAGTCCGGCAACGCGGGCGGCGAACGTTTCCAGAATGCATTGCTGACCCCGCCGTACCGAGGAGGATCCGAGGGTGATGGAACGACTTCGCGTGTCGAGGGGAGCCGCCCTCGTCGTCGCGGGCCTGCTGGTGATCGCACCTGCGGCCGTGGTGGCCCAGGACGCATCCGGCACGCCCGGGGCACAGCCCGAGAATCCGTATGCCGAGAATGGCGCCACTCCCGGCAGTGGTGCCGGCAAGCGCGTCGGCTACATCTCGCTGGGCGAGAACGTGCCGTTCGTGAAGCTCGTCTCGGACGGTATCCGCGAGCAGGCGGAGATCGCCGGCCTCGAGCTGACCGTGTGCGACTCCAAGGTCCTCGTCGAGGAGGCCCTCGCGTGCGGCCAGCTGCTGGGCACCCAGCAGGTCCAGGGCGTCATCAACTTCCAGGTCTTCCAGGACAGCTCGCCCGAGATCTGCGCGTCCTATGGCAGCGTGCCCACGATCGCCATCGACATCGTCCAGCCACCCTGCGAGACGGTGTTCATGGGTGCCAACAACCATGAGGCAGGTCGTCTCTCGGGCGCCGCGATCGGCAAGTACGCCAAGGACACCTGGGACTGCGACTACACGGCCTACGTGTCACTGGAGTCCGCGGCATCCGGCCAGGCCAACACCGACCGCATGGGCGGCTTCCGTGACGGCTTCCAGGAGTACTGCCCGCTCGTCAACGAGACCATCCTCGACGGCGCCGACCGCACCGACCCGGCCCTCGAGGCGGTCTCCAACCTGCTGCCGGCGCTGCCGGGCAACCGCATCGTCGTGGTCGCCATCAACGAGGACGGCATCCTCGGCGCGCTGGGCGCTGCCCGCACCCAGGGCCGCGAGGCGGACGTGTTCGTGGCCGGCCAGGGCGCCGATCCCTCCGCGTGGACGGACATCGCCTGCAACCCGCAGTACATCGCCACGGTGGCCTACTTCCCCGAGCGTTACGGCCGCACGGTCGTGCCGGCGATGATCGACATCCTCGATGGCAAGACCGTCGAAGGGCCCCTGTTCACGGCCCACGAGGTGATCGACCGCACCAACATCCGGGAGGTCTACCCGGACACGCTGCCCTGCTAGGTCGGTCCTCCAGGGACACGAGCCGATGACCTTCGAGCTTCGGGCTCGTGACATCCGCAAGTCCTTCGGCGGCGTCGAGGTCCTCCATGGTGTGGACCTCGACGCCGTCGGCGGTTCCGTGCTCGCCCTCCTGGGCGAGAACGGTGCCGGCAAGTCGACCCTCGTCAAGATCATCGCGGGTGACTACCAGGCGGACTCGGGCGCCATCGAGGTCGATGGCGAGAGCCACGGCGTGCTCACGCCGCGTCAGGCCCGCGACCTGGGCGTGGCCATCATCTTCCAGGAGTTCCAGGACGCCTCGACCCTGACGGTCGCGGAGAACATCTCGCTCGGTCGCCTGCCCGCGAACCACGGGTTCGTGTCCTGGAAGGCGATGAAGGATCGGGCGAAGCGGATCCTGGACCAGCTCCAGGTGGACATCGACCCGGACGCCATCGTGGGCACGCTCCGGGTGGGCGAGCGCCAGATCGTGGAGATCGCCCGCTCCCTATCCGGCTCGGCTCGGTTGCTCATCCTCGATGAGCCGACGGCCGCGCTGTCACACCACGAGGCCGAGACCCTGTTCCGGTTCATCCGTCGGCTGCGCGACCAGGGCGTTGCCATCATCTACATCACGCACCGCCTGGACGAGGTGACCGCGGTCGCCGACCGGGTGCAGGTGCTGCGGGACGGCTCGACATCGCTGCTCACCGAGGTCGCCGCCACCGACCGACGTGCGATGATCGAGGCGATGATCGGCCGACGCATGGCCGAGGTGGGTCGCCCCGCGCCCACGACGTGGAACGTCGGGGAGCGGCCCGCCCTTGCCTGGCGTGGTGCCGCCTCCGGCCGTGCCTTCGCGGACGTCTCGCTGGAGGTACGTCCCGGCGAGGTCGTGGGTCTCTTCGGCAAGCTCGGCTCGGGCGCCGCCGAGGTCGGCGAGACCGCGTTCGGCATCCACCCGCTGTCGGCGGGTACGCTCGAGGTGGCTGGCGAGGCGCGCACGCTCAAGGACCCGTTCGCGGCGATCGAGGCGGGCACCGGCTTCCTGCCCGCGGACCGCAAGGCAGGCGGTGCGTTCCTGGTGCGACCCATCGCCGAGAACGTGGCGGTCGCCAGCTGGTCGCGTCTCGCGACCCTGGGCTTCATCTCGGAACGCATCGAGGGGAAGGCGTTCCAACGCTGGCGCGAACGATTGTCCATCCGCTCTCGCAACGACCCCCGCCAGACGATGGGCACGCTCTCGGGCGGCAACCAGCAGAAGGTGCTCCTGGCGCGCTGGCTGGAACGCGACTCACGCGCGCTCGTGCTCATCGAGCCCACACGAGGCGTGGACGTGGGCGCCCGCGAGGACATCTATCGGTCGCTTCGGGATCTCGCGGCACAGGGTGCCGCGGTGCTCGTGGTGACATCGGACTACGAGGAGGCGGTCCAGGTGGCGGATCGCGTGTACGTGATGTCGAAGGGACGCGTGGCGACCGAGCTGCGCGGGGACGCGATCACGACGGCCCAGCTGCTGGCCGCCGCAGGAGGTTGATGTGACGGACGAGGATCTGGGCTCCGGGACCCCGCGCGCAGCGGGGGAGGCGCTCGTCACGGGCGCCTCGAGCGGGGAGGCGGCAGCGCTGCCACCACGCCGCCGGGGCATCAGCGTGCCCGAGACGGCCGCCCTGTTCCTGGTCCTGGTCGCCCTGTTCCTGTTCTTCTCGTTCACGTCGAAGTACTTCTTCAGCACCGACAACATCGTCAACATCCTCCAGAACGTGGCGCGCATCGGCATCGTGGCCTGCCCTGCCACGCTGCTCATGATCGGCGGCCAGTTCGACCTGTCGGTCGGCTCCATGGCGGCATTCACGGCGATGCTCATGGCGGTCATGGCGGCCCCCGTCGGCGTGACCAAGACACCGTTCGCGATGGGCCTCGGCATCGAGATCGCGTTCGTCATCGCGCTCCTCGGCGCGCTCCTCATCGGCGCCCTCAACGCGTTCAGCGTCACGGTGTTGCGCATCAACGCCCTCATCACGACCCTGGGCACACTCGCGATATTCCGGGGACTGACCAAGGTGCTCGGCGATGGTCAGACCATCCGCATCGAGAACTTCGGCGGTCTGGGCATCATGCGCATCCCCGAGGGCGGTCTGCCGGTCCCGGTCTACATCTTCGTCGCGGTCGTCATCATCTCCATCGTCATCCTGCGCTACACCACGTACGGCCGGTCGATGTATGCCATCGGCGCGAGCCCCACGGCGGCGCGCCTGGCGGGCATCCGGACGAACCGCGCCATCGCCATCGGCTTCCTGCTCTCGGCGGCCATGGCAGGCCTCGCCGGCCTCATCCTGCTGTCACAGGTGGGCGGCGCGTCCGTGAACGCCAACACGGGCTTCGAGCTCCAGGTCGTCACGGCCGTGGTCCTGGGTGGCGCGAGCCTCGCGGGAGGTCGCGGCGGGATCACCGGCACCATCATCGCGGTGCTCATCGTGGGCGTCCTTGCCAACGGCCTCATCCAGCTGGGCGTGCCGTCGTTCTGGATCGAGGTCGCGAACGGCGTGCTGCTCCTGGCCGCCGTGGGCTTCGATCAGCTGCGCATCCGGCTCACCCAGTCGACCGCCTGACGAGCGACACATGACACCCGATCCGGTCCGGCTGGTCTGGTCCGACACGGTCGGCAAGCGCGTCCGCGCCGGCGACTGGTCGTCACAGACGGTCCCCACGCTCGGTGCGGCCCGGGCCGCGCTCCGCGAGGCAGGTGACGAGTTCGGGCTGCTGGCGGGTCGTCGGGAGGTCGCGGCACAGCTCGTGGACTCCTTCATGGAGGAGGCCAAGGTGGTCTACCTCATCTACAAGGTCTGGACCGCGGGCTTCCTCGACTGGCTGGGCGCCCAGGGTGTGACCGAGTCGGAGCGCCAGGCCGAGGTCGACCGCTTGCGGGCGCTCCTCGCGTGGCCCGATGGGACGCCCCTCGAGCCCCAGGTCAGCTGGGGCTCGCTGGGGGCGCTCGCTGGCCGCCTGGCCGGTGGCATCCGGGGCTACGACCTGACCATGGCTGACGCCGAGCCGCTGATCGAGGAGCTGGGCGAAGGATGGCGCGGGCTGCACGACCGGTACGCGGACCTGATGGCGGGCGTCCTGGCGTACGTCGCGCGCCGGTTCGGGGAAGCGCGTCTGGAGGACTGCTATCGCGCGGTGCTCGAGCCCTACATCCAGGAGCGCTACATGGCGTTCGACACCCGGGTCACGCCATACGCGGACACCCTCGAACGCAACCTGTACCTGGTGCTCGAGGCGATGCGCGCCCACATGTGTGGACCGAGACGCGATGGCGAGGTGGGGCTCGAGGAGCATCCCGACCGGTGGGTCGTCAGCTTCGACCCGTGCGGATCCGGTGGCCGGTCCATGCGCGGCGATGAGATCGAGGGGACGGGCTCCCGGGTGCTGGCTCCCTACGAGTTCGGGGTCACCCAGGAACGTCACGACTGGGCCTGGAACGAGGCGGGCATCTGCTACTACTGCGCCCACTGCTGTCTCGCGCTCGAGAAGCTGCCCATGGAGCGTTGGGGTCATCCCGTGCGCGTGGTCGACCCGCCGCGCTGGGGTGGCTCCGCGGACGCGCCGGAGACGCGCCGGCAGTGCACCTGGACGGTCTACAAGACGCTGGATGCCATCCCCGGATCGGTCTACGAGCGGGTCGGTCATCGCAAGCCGCAACTGCCTGTCATCCAGCCACAGGACGGCCCGGGGGCGCGGCCTCGCGGCGGATGATCGCCGACGGGCCTGTGACCGGCTCGCGACCGACTTGACACCGCATCGTGACGGGTCCTACTGTCCCGGCACATCCGGCTGCGCATCGTTTCCAGAATGCATTGCCGGATGTCGGGGGGAGCGCGGTCGCCGTACGACTCCGCGCAGAGGAGGTTCTGTCCATGCATCGTTCGGCAACGTCCGTGCGGCGGCTCGTGGTGACCGTCGGTCTTGGTGCGCTGCTTGCGGCGTCCGTCCCCGGTCTGGTGGCGGCCCAGGACGCATCACCATCCACTGCGCCCGGGACGTCCCCCGAGGTGAACCCCTACGACGGCGCCACCCCCGGCAGCGGCGAGGGCAAGACCGTCGGGTACATCTCGCTGGGCGATTCCCTCCCGTTCGTGAAGCTGGTCTCGGACAGCATCCGCGCCGAGGCCGAGACCGCAGGTCTGAACCTCGTCTACTGCGACTCGAAGGTCGACCAGGCGGAGGCACTCGCCTGTGCCCAGCAGATGAAGGTCCAGGGCGCCGAGGCGGTCCTCAACTTCCAGCTGTACGCCGAGTCGTCGGCGGAGATCTGTGGTGCCTACGACAACGTGCCCACGATCGCCATCGACATCCATCAGGACCCCTGCGAGGTCGTGTTCATGGGAGCCGACAACTTCCATGCCGGCGAGATCTCGGGCATCGCGACCGGGGAGGCCCTCCAGGCCGAGAACGGCTGCACCTATGACAAGATCCTGACCCTGGAGTCTCCCGCGGTCGGCCAGGTCAACACGGACCGCGTCGGCGGCATGCTGGCAGGCTTCGCGAGCATCTGCGGCGAGATCCCCGCGGACAAGCTCCAGCAGCTGGGCGTCGGTGGCACCACCGACCAGGCCCTCGAATCGGTCACGAGCGTGTTGCCGACGATCCCGTCGGGTGGGGTGCTCGTGGTCCTGAGCCTCAACGACGACATGGCGCTGGGTGCGCTCGCTGCCGCGCGTACCGCCGGTCGCGAGGGCGAGCTGCGCATCGGTTCGCAGGGTGCGGATCCGTCCGCATGGACCGAGATCCTGTGCAATCCGGCGTGGATCGCCGACTCGGCGTACTTCCCGGAGCGCTATGGCAAGACGCTCGTCCCGGCGGTCATCGACCTGCTGGATGGCAAGACCCTGCCGCGCAACCTGTTCATCGTCCACGAGGCGATCGACAAGGACAACCTCCTGACCATCTACCCCGAGGCGGAGTCCGCGAAGACCTGCTGAGTCGATCTCCGGTCGGGCGAGCGCATCGCCCGACCGCCATCGGGACCACCGACCGGGCGGGGCGGCACGATGCCGTCCCGCCCGATCCATGCATGGGAGGACCCCTCACGTGGCACCACTGACCCTGGGTGTGATCGGTGCCGGCACCTGGGCCATCGCGGCGCATCTGCCAGCGTTCGCGGCGCGCGACGACGTCGCGCCACTCATCGTGTGTCGTCGTGACGAGGGGGTCCTCCGCGATGTCCAGCGCATGTTCCGGTTCCCGCGCGCCACGACCGACTGGGGCGAGGTCATCGCGGCACGCCCCGACCTGGTGGTGCTCACGGGACCTGTCGCTGAGCGTGCGGCGCAGGCACGCGCGGCACTCGAGGCCGGATGCCATGTCCTGGCCGAGAAGCCCTTCGCCGTCGACCCGGCTGATGCGTGGGCGCTCGACCGTCTCGCGCGCGAGCGTGGCCGGGTGCTGATGCTGTGCTACGCCTGGAACGAGATGGGTATCGTGGAGGCGGCTCGTCGGCTGCTCCACGAGGACGGTGGCGTGGGCCGTGTCGAGCACGTCAGCCTGACCATGTCCACGGTCGTGCGGGACCTGCTGCTGGCGGGTCGGACCTACGTGGACATCCCCATCGACTCACCGCCTCGCAGCGAGACCTGGTCCGATCCACGTGTCTCTGGGGGTGGCTACGGGCAGGGCCAGCTGACCCATGGCATCGGTCTCCTGTTCCGGCTGGTCCCCCAGCGGGCGACCGAGGTGACCGCGATCACGGCCACGCCAGCCGGGGCGAGCGTCGAGCTGCACGACGCCATCGCGCTTCGGCTGGAGGACGGCATCGTGGGTGTCGTGTCCGGGGCGTCGCTGCCGCCGGGCGCCTTCGGTGACCAGCATCAGCTCCAGGTCAGGGTGACCGGGGATCGCGGTCAGCTGCTGGTCGACCTCGACCGCCCCCTCGTCCGACGCTCGCGGGCGACCGACGACATCACGATGGAGCTGTCCGAGGACGACATCACCTGGTCCTTCGCACGGGTGGTCGACCGGTTCGTCGACCTTGCCCAGGGACACGATGTGGGGATCCGCTCACCCGCCGAGCTGGGCGCGCGCGTGGTCGAGGTGCTCGATGGCATGTACCGGAGCTCTGCATCCGGCGTTCCGGTGACCATCGAGCGACGCTGATCCGGGTCCCGCCATCTCCCCGGACGGACGGTCAGATGACCCGACGCCCCGCCACGAACGTGGCCGCCGCGACGAGCCGCTCGCGTGCCGTCACGGACGCGCCATAGGAGTCCTGGAGCAGGTAGCTGCCGGCCTCTCGGCGCAGCAGCGTGATGTCGGCGGTGGCGCCGACCGCGAGCGTGCCCCGGACCCCCGCGAGCCCGATGGCTGCCGCGGGCGCGGCGGTGGTCATGGCCACCACCTCCTCGAGCGAGAGGCCCAGATACAGGAACTTGGTCATGGTGGTGGTGAGATCCACGACCGGTGTCGGCACGTTGAACCGGTGGAGGTCGGTGCTGATGGTGTCGGGCCGGAACCCGTCCGCGAGCGCATCCTCGGCGCGCCGGAACGCGAATGACCCTCGTCCATGGCCCACGTCGAACAGCACGCCCCGCGCGCGAGCCTCGCGCGCAGCGGGGATGATCCGACGGGTCGTGTCCACGATGCCCGGCTCCCAGCCGGTGTAGGCATGGGTGACGATGTCACCCGGCCCCAACAGCTCGAGGATGTCCTCCATGGGAGCGCTCGAGCCGCCGATGTGGACCATCACGGGCCTCCCCAGCGCCGTCCCGGCCTCGCGCGCGAGCCGTACCGCGTCGACCCCATTCCGACCGGCGAGCTGCTCGCTCACGCGCACCTTGATGCCCACGATCCGGTCCGGGTGAGCACGTGCGACCTCGATGGCCCGGTCGACCTTCGCGTACCGGATGTCATGCAGCTCCCCCAGGTCCGCGTCGGCCTGGCCCATGACCGCGATATTGAGGAAGGCCAGGATGGTGCCCTCGAATGGCTCCATCACGCAGCGTCGGAAGGCCGGGAAGTTGTTGGCGCCCGCTGACCCGGCATCGACCATGGTCGTGACGCCCCGTGCCAGATCATGAGGGCCTGGCTCCACGGCCAGGTCGGCGCCGCCCCAGTAGACGTGGACATGGAGGTCGATGAGACCTGGCACGACGACGAGGTCGGTGGCATCCACGGCCTCGGCGGCGTCGCCGAGCGGGATGCGTGGCTGCACGGCCGCCACGCGGCCGCGGTGGACCGCGATGTCGTGCGGCTCCCGGATGCCGCTCGCCGGATCGATGAGCGTGCCGCCGTGGATGACGAGGTCGTGGGGCATGGGATGGGTCCTCGAGGCGGTCCGGGTCAGGTGACGAGGTAGATGACGACGTCGGCGAGCACGGCCGACACGACGAGGCCCACGCCGAACCGGATGGCCCAGGCGGCCGGCACCGACACGCAGCCGAGGATGGTCACGTACTCCTGGCCACCGCCACAGCGGGAGGGTGGCGGCCCCTGGGGAGCACCGCCACCGCCGGGCGGCTGACGCACGATGCGGCCCGTCTTCGGGTCGTACACCCAGGTGTTGGGGCCGTTCGGGCCGGTGATGCGCGGCGGGGGTGGCCGGTGCTTGATGGAGCCCCACGCGACCTTGCCGTTCACGCCACCGAGACCCGGATCGAGCACCGCCCTGGTCGCGCCCATGGCAGGATCGATCTCCCACCATGCGACCGGCGGATCCGTGTCCGTCGGCGCCAGCGCGATGCGGCCGGCCGTGAGGGCGCCCGTGAGGGCGGACGGTCCCGTGATGTCCGACCCGGCGTCGAGCCGCACGAAGGGCGCGTCGGCGAAGGAGATGCCGGTCAGGTGCACCGGGGTGTCCGTGAGGCCGGACGCCTGGCGTTGGGCGACCGTACTCTCGAGCGCCGACTGGAGCGCGCCGTACCAGATGGTCCGCCGCACCGCATCCGGCACCGCATCCGCGGCGCGCGCGACCACGCGCACATCGTCGATGAGCAGGTCGGTGCTCAGCCCGAACATGCCGGCATCGGTCGGGTCCTGGCCGATGTCCACGAGTGTCACCCGGGGCGCGGCCACCCATGCGCGGACCCGGCCCGCGTCGCCGAGCGCGGGCACGCTGACCTGCTCGGAGCCCGTCACCAGGACGTTGGTGCCCGCGGCCACGGGATACAGCAGATCACCGAACGGCCGCTCATCCGCGGTCTCCGGGTCGGATGCGAGGCGATACATGAAGTCCGCGGCCACGCCTCGCTGGACCGCCACGGCGTAGGCACTCGCACCACCGGTGGATACGATGATGCGCTCGACGACACCCATCGCCAGAGGCCCCGCCTCGTCCCCGGGGAGCGGCGCCAGCTGGTCGGCGGTGATGACCTCGGTTCCTTCGAGCGCGGCAGGGATGCGGTCCACCAGCCAGTGCGTCCCGGACACGTCGGGCAGACCGGGTGCATGGCGCGTCACGACCAGCCGGAGGGTCGCGAGGGGTGGCTGGTCCACGGCGTCGCCGAACAGGTCCGTGCCTCGACCACCGGCCGCGAAGGAGGTCCCCTCCACCCCCTCGCCGTCCACGAGCAGCACCGGGGTCCAGCTCTGGACCCCGCTGAGGGTGTCGTCGATGACCCCACCGAGGCCCTCGGCGCGAGGCTGGAAGTAGAGGAACAGCTGCTGCGAGGCGGCCGTGGATGCATCGAACAGCTGGTCGAGGACGACGCTGTCGGACACCCGGTCATCCGAGAGGGCTCCCGCGATCAGCTGCACGCGCACCGTGTGTCGCAGGTCGCTCGGGGGTTCCGTGAGGACCTCGCGGATGCTCGTGAGGGGCGTGCCAGACGGCGTCTCGGGCAGTGTCGGATCGAGGTCACGCCAGCCGGTCCCCCAGCGCATCTGGAGCCACACGTGGTCGGCCACCTCCGGCGCGAGGTCGCCCAGGGTCGGCGCCGTCATCTGCTCGATCGAGTCCCCGAGCGCCCCGCGGAGCCGTGCGATGTCCCGGCGCGCACGGTCGCCGAGCGCCCCGACATCGAGCGTCCCGATGGCCGCCGCTCGCCCATCCTGGAGTGGCTCGAGCGGGTCAGCCAGCACCTGCTCGAGGACACGCGCGGTGGTCGCGTCATCGAGGTCGCCGACCACGATGCGGGTCTGGATGCGCATCCGGTCGAGGAGCGCCCGGAGCAGCAGCGCCCGGTCCCAGGCATTGCCCGCGCGTGCCGCGAGCGTGCCTTCGGGACCACGCAGGATGCCCGGATAGACGTCCAGCCCGATGCGGTCGCGCACGAGACGGAACGCTGCGTCGGCATCCCCCTCGAGCGAGTCGGCGAGCACCGGCAGGCTCCACTGCTCGATGGCCATCGCATCGACCTGGCGCGCGGTGGTCGCGGCCGTCGCCAGCAGGTCCGGGTCGGCGGGCAGCACCGGCGGCGCCAGGACCGTGTCCGCGAGGCTCGGCAGCTCGGCATCGTCAGGCATCGCGGGCAGGGTCACCATGGGCCGTGGCTGCGCGGGCGCGACGGGCATCGCTGACGCGGCCGCGGGTCCCCCGGGCGGGATCGACGGCGTCGCAGGAGGGTCCTGGGCACGCAGCGACGTCGGCAGACCCAGCGTGACGACCAGCAGTGCGCTCGTGGCGTGCATGATGGCCCGGCGCCAGGGATGTCGGCTCGACATCGGGAGGACCTCCTGCGACTCCGCGGCAGTGTACGCCGGCGTCATCACGTCACCTGGACAGTCGATCGGAGCTGCGTCGTGGCCACACCCGCCAGACCGAGCTCCAGCGCGATCTCGTGTGTGCCGGGCTGGAGCGCTTCCGGCAAGGCCAGCGTGGCCGACTGGCCACGTCGGATGTAGAACCCCGTCTCGGGGCCGAGGTCGGTGACCCGGACCACCGATGCGGCCTCGCCAGGGCTCGCGTTGCGCAGTCGGAGGCGCCCTGGATCGAGGTGCCGACCATCGATGGTCCCGCGCAGGCTCGAGAGATACCGGGAGACCGGCCCGTCGTGCTCCAGGCGCAGTGTCCGGGAGTCGTGGAGCGCCATCCGGATCGGCTCCGGCCAGTAGCGTCCCACGAGCAGCCGCAGGTCTGCGAGCGTATCGATGTGACCCCCCGCGAGCAGGTCTCGCACCCGCTCCGCGAGCAGCTCCACCACGGGACGCATCTGTGTCTCGGCCAGCTCGGCGGATGCCCGGCCGGCGGGATGCGGGCCATAGATGCCGATGATCGGGGATCCGTCGTCCGCGGGCAGGGTCGAGACGTCCACCAGCCCCGGCGCGATGGCCAGCATCCACGACGTCTCGGTGATCGATCCATGGTCGACGACGACCGGCCAGGCACTGCCGAGCGCAGCGCCGAGCGCAGCGTTGAGCTCGAGGTAGCACAGGGCGTAGGCGCGGAACCCGTCCTCACCGGCGGCGATCCGGCGCTCCTCCACCTCGGCGCACACGCGCTTGAGGAGGTGCAGCAGGTCGAGCGGTGCGTGGCCCGTGTGCACCACGATCACGCGCGCGCCGGCATCGGCGAGCTGCTCGACCGTCGCCCGTGCCACGGCCTCCACGAGCGATGCGTCGTAGCGCAGGCTCCACGGCAGGTGGAGCGTGCCCATGGTCACGACGCTCGGCGGCAGCACCACCCCGCCGACGCGCGCTGCCGCGTCCACGACGACACGCTCGGCCGTGTGGCTATCGGTCCCGAACGGCAGGTGGGGCGCGTGGTACTCCACGGCACCCATCGGCAGCCATGCCACGGGCGCCCGGCACATCGCGGCCTCGACCTCGCCCGGCCGAAGGTCTGCCAGGCGGACCGCGGAGGGGGCCGGGACCGCGGATGGCTCCTTGACGGTCATGCCCGGGTCGCTGGATGCATGGACATCTGACGCAACCGCAGGCGGTCAGTCGACCAGGAAGCCGCCGTTGATATCGGTGACCTCGCCCGTGATGTAGCCCGCATGCTCCGAGGCGAGGAAGGCCACGAGCGCGGCCACCTCGTCGGGCCGACCGAACCGGCCGACCGGGATGCGTGACACCAGGTCTCGCTGATCGGCGATCATGTCGGTGTCGATGAGCGTCGGTGCCAGCGCGTTCGCGGTGATGCCCTGCGAGGCGTACTCGTTCGCGATCGACTTCATGAGCGTCATCAGGCCTGCCTTGGACGCGGCATAGGCAGCCACGCTGCGAGCCCCACCGGCCTTGCCTGCGCTCGAGCCGATGCCCACGATCCGGCCATAGGACTGCTCACGCATCCCCGGCAGCACCCGGCGGGCGCACAGGAAGCCGCCCGTGAGGTTGATGGCGAGGGTCCGGTCCCACAGCTCGCGGGTCGTCTCCTCGAAGGGCACGATGGGAAAGATGCCCGCGTTGATGACGAGGACCGAGATGCGTCCGAGGGTCTGCTCCACGGTCGTCATCGCGGTGTCGATCGCCGCCTCGTCGCTCACGTCGCACGCGACCCCCAGGATGCCCGCGTGATCGGGCGCCTCCAGGTCCAGGGCAGCGACCTTCGCGCCATTCGCTGACAACGTGGCCGCGATGGCCTGCCCGATGCCACGTGCCGCGCCGGTCACGACCGCGACCCGCCCGGCCAGGCCCTCCACCTGGATCATGCGACTCCCCCCATGCGCGATGCGTTCAGGCTGGTGACGTTTCCAGCAATCTATCACGCGAGCGTGGCCCGCGACCCTTCCCCGCGCCGATGCGGGACGGCGCCGCGCCAGTGATGACATCCACGCCGCGCGCCCTGAGCACCGTGATGAACGCGAACAGGATGCCGAAGCATACGGCGCTCAGGACCACCACCAGGAACGTGCTCACGATGGCCCAGTACACGGGCATCGACACGCAGCCGATGATGACGAGGTACTCGGTGCCCCGCTTGCAGCCGCCGGGGGTCGGAGCCCGGGGGGCCTTCTTGTAGTCGGGGATCTCCCAGACCTTGCCGGGGTTGCTGGTGATCGGCTTGGTGCCATACCCGCTATTGAACTGGCCACCGAGCCCCGGTGCGATGACGGCCCGCGTGGCCCCGGTGCTGGCATCGACCGTCCACCATGCGGGCGCCGTGTTGGCGTCGCCGGGCACGATGGCCAGCTGGCCAGCCGCGACCGCACGCACGAGGGCCGGTGATGCCGTGGTGAGGGTCCCGTACTCGCTCATCCCGATGACGCCGAGCGGAAGGTCCATCGCCTGGCTGACGCCGACCGACCGGCGGCCCTCGGGCAGGAAGGTCCGCGCGAGGGCGCGACCGAACTCGGTCTCGAGGGACCCCTGGAGCACTCCATACCACAGCTGGCTGACCGGGGCGGCTGCGGCATCGACACCAGGGCGGGCGATGGTCTGGACGCCGTCGACCAGCAGATCGGTCTGGAGCACGACACTGTCGGCCCCATCGGCGCCCGGACCCAGCGACGCGAGGAAGATCCGGGGACGGCCCACGAACGAGCGGAGACCCGGGACCGCGTCCACGGCGGGCACGATGGCTCGTTCGGATGCGACCACGAGCGCCTCGTTCGCGACGGCAACGGGCAGCAGCAGGTCACCGAGGGCGTACTCCGGGGGGCCGTCGTCCGCCAACAGCTCCTCGACCGCGAAGGAGGCTGCCAGCCCTTGCTCGATGGCATGCAGACGCGGGTCGGCGCCACCCGTGGATACCAGCACCTGGTGGATCATGCCGAGGGGGAGTGGGCCCCCTGGGCCTGCCGGCAGCTCCGGCAGCGTGGCTGGGTCGACGCTCCCTGCCGCGCGTGCCGCCGCCGGCACCCGGTCCACCAGGACATGGGTCGCCTCGCGCGGCTGGTCGGCCGGCGCGTCACGGGTGATGGACAGTCGCAGGCTCAGCAGGGTGGCCTCGTCGTCCCCGCCCAGGAGACCGCCGAAGTCGCCGAAGCCCCCACCCCCCCCCCCCCCCCCCCTGCCGATGGGGAACGGAGCACCCATCTGGGCCTCGGTGTCGATCAGCAGCACCGGGACGTACGAGGTCGCCGCCCCGACGCTGTCGAAGAGGCCGATGCCCGAGCCGCCGGTGTCGGGCTGGAAGTACAGGAACGTGGCTGCCTCGGCTGCCTCAGGCGCGTCCAGGCGCCGCTCCAGGAGCACCTCCTCCCACACGCCGTCGCTGTGGAGCGTCTCCGAGATGACGCGGATCGTCACGCCCTGGTTGTCTGCCGCGGGTATCCCATCGGCGGTGCTGGCGGCGACCGTGAGCGCCTGTCCCGGCTCCGCGTCGGGCAGGGAGGGGTCGTAGTCGATCCAGGTGCCGGCCTCCTCGACCTGGATCCAGGTGTGATGGGTGACATCCATCAGGGCCGCCTGGGTCGAGACGGGTGCCATGGCGTCCATGCGATCACCCAGGACGTCCCGGAGACGAGCGTAGTCGCGGCGCGCCCGTCTCTCGATGGCGATCCCGTCCAGCGTGGACAGCGACAGCGATCCCGCCGTGGGGAGCGGTGCGATCGGGCCATCGAACGCGTGGTCCACGAGACGCGCAGCCACCTCGGGTGCCACATCACCGAACGCGAAGCGCGAGGGGATGCCCATCGCGGCCAGGAGGTCGTGGAGCAGCAGCGCGCGGTCCGACGCGTTCCCGCCGCGTGCCGCAAGGGCGCCGGCCGAGCCGCGCAGGACGCCCCGGTACGGATCGAAGCGGATGGCGTCGCGCACCACCTGGAAGGCGGCTCGGGGATCCGTGCCCAGCGATCCGCCGAGGGCCGTCACGTCCCAGTCTGCGAGCGCGAGCGTGTCGGCGCCACCATAGGCACGTTCGAGGACGTCGTCCATGGACACCGGCGTGAGCGGCTCGGGTGTCTCCGAGACCGAGAGCGTGGCGTCGGCCGCGAGGTCGCCATCCGCGGGCAGGGAGAGGTGGGCGGTCGACGGGCCCGCCGATGGGAAGGGTGTGGCGGCCATCACCGGCGCCGAGTGGGACCCGCCCCAGACCATCGACGTGGCGAGCATGACAGCGGCCATGCCCACGGCCGGGACACGTGTGCGTGACGGGATCGACGCCATGTGTCGGGTCCTCCGATCCGGCCCGGCGACCGGGCACGGTCACATCAGACCGGCTGTCACCGGCCACGGACGGACTCTACGCCCATGGGATGCGTCCGCGGATCATCGTTGCGCGCCGGAGGCCCGGGACTATGATGCCCGCCCGGATCGGCGTGGCGTCGCTCACCCCGAGCCGGGGAGAGGCGTCAGAGATGCGAGGCAGCCGATCCAGGTCCGTGCCCTTCCTGCTGGGGAGCGTGGTGTGCGCCGCCATGCTGGCCGTGCCCGGGAGCGGGCAGCGCATCGCCGCCCAGGACCGGCCCTGCACCCTGGAGACCGAGCCCAACGACCAGCTCGCGTCGGCACCCTCGATGGCTGGCCCGCTGTGCGTCACCGGGGAGCTCCCGGATGGCGACCAGGATCTCGTGGTGTGGGAGGTCCGGCCGGTCGACACCCTCGTGTCCTGGAGCTTCGGCGTGTCGGGTGTCCCGCGGACCATCACCAGCATCCACGTGTTCCCGGTCACCTCGCCGCCCGGCGTGGCCCTCGACACGGGCGGCGAGATGATGCGCATCGACTCCAGCGCCGACGACCCCATGCCCGGCATGGCCACGGACATCGCACTCCCCGCGGGCCGGTATGTGCTGGGCATCTCCCGTGGCTTCCCCGTCGGCAGCAGGGCGCCCACCGACCTGGGATACCGCGTCTGGGTGGAGCCCAGCGTGGCGCCGCCACCCGTGTTCGACCCCGAGCCCAACGACGACGCAGCGACCGGCGGCGCTGTCGCGCGGGCCTTCGCTCTGAGTGGCGACCTCGCTGGTTCCGACGACCACGTGCGCTGGACCCTTTCCGAAGCCGACGCAGGCGGGCAGTGGCGGCTCGACGCGCGGGTGCCCCCCGGAGGTCCGCTCCAGCTGACGGTGTCGGGCCCGGGCGGCGAGCTCCTGGCGGACGCCGCAGCCATGCCCGATGGTCGAGCCCGCATCTCCGACCTGCAGCTGCCGGCAGGCACGTACGACCTGCGGCTGTCGGCGGGGACAATCGAAGGTCTTCCGTATCTCCTCGCCGCGAGCCCCGTGCACGCCCCGTTCGCGGACACCGAACCCAACGACGTGGCGGCGCGTGCGGTGCCGCTCGATCCGGACACCACGTCGGCTCGAGGTCGGCTCGCGGACCCGGGCGACCGGGACACGTTCCGGCTCTCCGTGGACGCGACGCGCGCGGCAGCGGCCCAGGATGTCGTGCTGGTCGCCACGGGCGGGCGCAGCCACCAGGTGTGTCTCGGGGGCGTCGTGTCCCAGTGCCGCTCGGGCACGGACGAGGTGCGGCTCTCCAACCTGGTGCTGGTGCCCGGCGAGCTGCTCATCGAAGTGTCGGGTGACGTCGACCCCGAGGCGGGCTACGAGCTCACCCTCCGCTCGGCTGGCGCTCCTGGTCCCGGCCGCGAGGTGGAGCCCAACGACGACCCAGCCAGTGCCGCGCCCCTGGCGCCCGGCGTCGTCCTGGCAGGTCGGGGTGACGCGGCGGACCATGACCACTACCTGGCCGTGACCGAGGGCGAGACCCTGGTCTGGCGGCTGGAGGCCGATGGCGCGGCCATCAAGCGGCTCGACTGGATCCAGCGTGACGGTCAGCCGCTCGCCGTGGGGGACATCTCGGCCGACGAGACCCACGCGGTGCTGCGCGACCTGCTGCTCGATCCCGGGCGCCACTGGTTCGCGGTGCGCGCGTCCGAGGGCGACTACGCCCTCCGACTCATCCCCATGGGACCGCCCGATCCCGACGGCGAGCAGGAGCCCAACGACGATACGACCCGCGCCCAGGCGCTCGCCATCGATCACCCCCGCACGGGCCGGTTGGCGATGCGCCGCGATGTGGACGTGTACCGCTTCTCGCTCGCGGCACGGGAGCACGTCCTGATGGAGCTCGTGCCGCCCCAGGACGGCGGGGTCGCCCTGGAGCTGCGCAGCGACGGCACCACCCTGGTCGCAGCCACGGACACCGAGCCGGGGGTGCCGGTCCGTCACGACCTGTGGCTGGAAGCGGGCGACTACGAGGTCTGGCTGCGACCCGACCCGGTGAGCGAGTCCGACCACACGCTCTCGCTGACACGCCAGGATCCCTTCCAGCCGGTCGCGGATGCGCCACCGCCCATCGCGCCCATCGCGCTCTCGCTGTCCACGGACACCCCCGAGGTGGCCGCATACGCGCCGAGTGGTCAGCATGTGGTGGCGTCCCTGGACATCGGCGACCCAGGGAGGAGCCCTGCCGCCAGTCCTGTGTCGCTGACGCTCGATGCCCTGACCAGCCATCACGCATGGGCGGCGACGCTCGACCCGGTGATCGTCGAGGTGCCCGCGGGCGGCACGACGCGCGTGCTGGTCGACATCGTGGTGCAGCCCGACGTCGCGGCCGACCTGCCCGTTCGGATCACGGTCCGGGCCCGGGATGCGATCGGGGGTCAGTGGACGACCTTCCTCGACCTGGTGCCGCGCGCCCGAGCACGCGTGATCGATCCGGTCCCGGCCTGGCATGTCCCGCCAGGGCTGCTGGGCGGCCTGGATGTCGCCGCACAGGCATTGGGTGCGACCACCACCGGGGCATCCGATCCGATCTCGGCGGCACTGCTCCACGACGGCTACGCGGTGTCCGGTTCGGGGCTCGTCGTGGCGAGTGGCGGCCAGCCCATCACGCATGTCGTCGATCTTGCCGGCGAGGGGCCCATCGAGATCGCGGGCTTCCTGCTGGATCCGGTCGCGGGGGAGGGCGTGCTGGCGGAGGTGCCGCGCGACTTCGAGGTCGCCCTGTCGCTCGACGGTGACACGTGGACCCCGGTCGTGTCGGCGGAGCTGAGCCCGCTGCGTCGCGAGCAGGCGTTCGTCCTCGCGTCGCCCATGCCTGCCCGGTTCGCACGTCTGGTCATCACCAGCACGCACGGTGCGCCCATGGGTCGCGTGGCGCTCGGCGAGTGGAAGGTCGTCGCCACACCAGGAGTCGTCGCGGATGCGACGCCCTTCGACCTCGCGGATCCCGCACTGGGCGGTCACGTGGTCCGGATGGCGCCACTGTCCCCCGACCCGGCGACCGCCGAGGGGCTGTTGTCGGCGGACCTGACCGCGTGGCGACCGAACCTGGGTGGCGCAACGGCCCTCGAGTGGGTGGTCGGCTTCGCCGAGGACCGGGCGGCCCAGGTGGACCGGGTCGCGTGGCTCGATCCGGCAGGGAGCGACCCTGCCCAGCAGATGACCGCCATCACGGTGGAGTCGAGCCTCGACTCGCCGTTGGGACCTTGGCAGCCGCTGGGTGCCGGGACCCTGGGACGCGTCGCCGATGGGACGATGGCGCCGCTCCTGCTCGACGAGCCCACATGGGCGAGGTTCGTGCGGTTCACGGGCCATCCGCCGGCCAGCGGCTCGGCGACCTGGGAGCTGCCCGGTGCGCTCCAGATCCGGGAGCGAGCCACGGACACCACGTACCGATCGATCCTGGGCCAGTGGGGTGCCACGAGCCGGGACGGCATCCATGAGCTGCTGGTGCCGCCGGACGTCGCGGTCGTCCCAGCGGTGGATGGGGACGACGACACGCCCGCGGATGCCACGCCCCTGGAGCCAGGGGTCCGGGCGGTGGACCAGGTGGAGATCGACCGGGACCTCGACTGGTACGTGCTGACGGTGCCCACGGACCGCAACCAGCTCACCCTCGAGCTGGGCGGTGCACCCACCGTGGGAGCCAGCATCACGATGCAGGACAGCGCGGGTGCCGACGTGCCGCTGGAGCGTGCTCTGGCGCCCACCGCCACGCGAGCGACCGCCATCGTCGAGCCTGGGGCGACCTACCACGTCCGCGTGGAGCAGGAGCCGGTGTCGGTCGTGTTCAGCTACGACACGAGTGGCAGCATGGCCCGCTTCCTGCCGTTCGTGGCCGCTGCGCTGCGCACCTTCGCGGGTGACGTGACCCCCGGCCATGAGGCGGTGCGGATCATCCCGCTCCAGGAGGCGCCGCTGCTGCCGGACTGGAGCGACGACGCGGCGTCGCTCCGAGATGCCGTGGCCGGAGCGGTCGTCCCGGGGGGCTCGAGCGCTGTCGAGGCGGGCCTCGTGGAGGCCACCGCGTCATTCACCCACCGACCCGGTCGCCACGCGCTGCTGGTCATCACGGATGCCGAGTCGTCCTCGTCGGACCGCACCGTCGACCTGTGGCAGCACCTCGAGTCCACGCGTCCGCTGGTGTTCAGCCTCCACATCGGGGGGAGTGGCGCGCCGCGCGTCAGCAGCCACCTGATGCAGGACTGGGCGGCAGCCACGGGCGGCCGCTACCAGTACGCCAGCTCCCATGACGAGGTCGACCGTGCCTTCGAGCGCATGGCGACGTGGCTGCGTCGACCCGCTGACTACACCCTCGCGTTCGAGGCGACGCAGGTGGTCCTGGAACCCGGACGCATCAGCGTCTCGGTGGTGCCCGGCTCCGGCGCGAACGTCGTGGCGGGCACGGACGTCGCAGTCGAGGTCATCCTGGACACCTCCGGCAGCATGCTCAAGCGACTCGGCTCGCGGTCCCGCATCAGCGTCGCCAAGGACGTCTTGCGTGACCTCGTGACGGAGACCCTGCCCGCGGGTGCCCCCGTGGCGGTGCGCATCTTCGGCACCCGCTCGAAGGTGTGTGGCACGCGTCTCGCCGTGCCGCTGGGGCCGCTCGATCCCGTCGCGGTCAGCACCCTCCTCGACCGCATCACGGCGGTCCAGGAGGCAGACACACCCATCGGACAGGCCATCACGGCGGTCGCCCGCGACCTGTCATCCATCAGCGGCGCCAGGATCGTGGTGCTCATCACCGACAGCGAGGAGGTCTGGCCCCACCGAGACCTGTGCCGGAGTGACCCGAGGAAGGCCATCCGCGGTCTCGCCGCCGCGGAGATCGATATCCGACTCAACATCGTTGGGTTCGCCTTGTCGGACCGCACGGCCAAGGCCCAGATGCGGGAGTGGGCCCACCTCGGCAACGGCTCCTTCTTCGATGCCGGCGACGAGCAGGAGCTGGCTGCCGGCATCGCGCGGGCGCTCGCGGCGCCTATCGATGTCTACGACCGCCACGGCGTCGTGGTCGGCGTCGGCACGGTCGGTGGGGGGCCGATCGACGTCCCTGTGGGCAGGTACCGGGTCGAGGTGCGCAGCGATCCGCCGGTCACGTTCCAGGATGTCGTGGTGACGGCTGGCATGGGCGTCGACCTCACCCTCGGTGCCGAGGGTGAGCCGTGACCCGTCCGCCCGTGTGACGCGCACGGGACCGCGCCGGATCGTCTGGTGACGTTTCCAGACGGGCGCTACCATGTCGCTACCTTCGGGCGAGGCGTCGGGCGAGGCGCGGACGAGGGCATGTCGCAGGGAGGCCGCGCGTGCGGGTCGGCATCGACAGCTATTCCTACCATCGCCGGTACGGCGAGCTGCGCGCAGGTGAGCTGTCGAGCGGCCACGCCTCGTGGACCCTGGTCCCGGGCACGGTCATCGAGCACGCACGCTCGCTGGCCGTCGATGACCTGTACCTCGAGACGTGCTATCTGCCCGAGCCGGAGGCCATCGATGGTCCGATGCTCGACGGGGGAGCTCTCCGGATCGGCTTCTCGTGGGGGCATCCGTGGCCCGAGGGCGCGTTCCACGGGCTCGATGGTGGACGCACGCCCGCAGCCGAGACCCATCTCGCACGCTGGATCACGGCCGCGGCCCGGCTCGGCCACCGCGTGATGCGCATCACCCTCGGCAGTCCGGCCTCGCGTGGCACCGAGCCCGCCGCGGTGCTCGTGGATCGGCTTGTGGGACCCACGCGGCGCGCCGCCGAGCGCGCTGCGGACGTGGGACTCCAGCTGGCCATCGAGAACCATGGCGACCTGCGTGCCGAGGACGTCCTCGAGGTCATCGAGCGCACGGGCGCCCCCAACCTGGGTGTCACCCTCGACAACGTCAACCTCATCCGGGTGGGTGATGACATGCTCGAGGGCACGCGCGCGCTGGCGCCACGGACGCTCCTCGTCCAGCTCAAGGACCACCCGCCGACGCCGGACCCGACGGCCTGGGGCGGGCCCATCTCGGTCGCGCTCGGCGAGGGCGTGGCGCCGCTCGGGGAGATCCTCGCGATCCTGGAGCGGTCGGGCTTCGAGGGCCCGGTGTGCGTCGAGCTCGCATCCCTGGGCACCCAGCAGGTGGACGAGCTCGCGATGATCGAGCGCAGCGTCACATGGCTGCGTGACAACGTGCCGGGGGCCCGGGGGGCCGTCGGATCCATCCAGTCCAAGGAGGCGGCCCATGGCTGAGATCCCGCTCGTCGATACCCACGTCCACTTCTCGGACCTGCAGGACCCGAACCTCCATTACTCGTGGCTCCAGCCAGGCTGGAAGCACCCCATCCTGGGTGCTATCGAGGGCATCCAGGCACAGCGCTACTGGGCCGACGAGTACGTGGCCGAGACCCGTTTCTCGAACGTCAGCAAGTCCGTCCATGTCCAGGCCGCCCTCGGCATCAAGGACCCGGTGGAGGAGACGAGGTGGCTCCAGGCGTTCGCTGACCGCCTGGGTCACCCGCACGGCATCGTGGCCGAGTGCCACCTTGCGGAGCCGGACGCCGAGGCCGTCCTCGAGCGGCACATGCAGTACGCGAACATGCGTGGCGTCCGTGACTTCGGCGCGGGGGACTACCCGCGTGACCCGGTGTGGCGGAATGGCTACCAGCACCTCCGCACGCACGACCTGGTGGCCTGCCTCGATTCCTCGCCCGAGTCCTACCCGTCCATCAAGGACCTTGCCGGGGCCTATCCGGACATCATCATCTCGCTGGACCACGCCGGGTTCCCGCGCCAGCGCGATCCGGAGTACTTCGCGATGTGGAAGCGTGGGCTCGTCGACCTCGCGGAAGCGCCCAACGTGGTCATCAAGATCTCGGGTCTGGGGATGTGCGACAACCACTGGACCGTCGACTCGATCCGACCATGGGTGCTGACGTGCATCGAGGCCTTCGGTGTCGAGCGCAGCTTCTTCGGCACCAACTGGCCGGTCGACCGGCTGTACTCCAGCTACCCCGACGTCGTGGACGCCTATGCCGAGATCATCTCGGGCTTCTCGCACGATGAGCAGGTGGCCCTGTTCTCGGGCAACGCGGAGCGGATCTTCCGCATCTGACCGACCCGGAGCCGCGACATGGATCCCACGCGCACGGTGGTCGTGACCGGTGCCGGCAGCGGTATCGGACAGGCCACCGCGCTCCTGCTGCTCGACCGAGGCCATCCGGTGCTGGCGACCGACATCGCCGAGGCGTCGCTCGACCGGGTCGCTGCGGCGGGCGCCCGGGTGCTCGCGACGGACCTGTCCGAGCCGGCCGGACGGGCCCGCCTGCTGGACACCATCGATCGCGGTCCACGACCGACCGGGCTCGTCAACGCCGCAGGCCGGATGGTCGTCCGAGCCATCGGTGAGGTCTCCGTCGAGGACTTCCGGAGCGTCTTCGCGACCAACGTGGAATCGACCTTCTTCCTGTGCCAGGCGATGGGCACACGCATGACCGAGGGCGGCGCCATCGTCAACTTCTCGTCACCGTCGGCGAAGTTCGTGGCCACCACGGAGGCGGCCGTGTATGCCGCGACCAAGGCGGCGATCTCCCAGGTGACCCGCTCATTCGCGATGGCCTATGCGACCCACCCTGGTGGCCCCATCCGGGTGAACGCGCTCTCGCCGGGCATCACCGACACCCCGATGCAGGACCGGGTGCTGGACGAGGTCTCGGTGTCTCGAGGCCTCAGCCGCGAGGAGCTGGAGCGAGGCCGTCTCATGACGGTCCCGATGCGTCGGACCGCGGCGTCCGTCGAGATGGCCGGCTGGGTCCTGTGGCTGCTCTCCGACGACGCACGCTACATGACCGGCCAGGTGCTCAACGTGGACGGTGGCATGGTCATGTGGTGAGCGCGCGTCACGCCAACGACCCGCGTGAGGGGCAGGCGCAGCGCCACGACATGGTCGGAGCACACAGGCGGCGAGAGACGAGGCGGGCGCCGTCGGGAGGAGGTCGACGGCGCCCGCGGAAGAGCGGGGTCCGGAGCCGCGTGTCGCGACCGGGATGGGGGTCCCGTTGGTGCCGCGACCGGCTGCCCCACTGATATGGTCCTGGGCCGGTCATCCACGGTTCCCGGCATCGTTTGCAGCTGGTTGCCGTACGGTAGCACGCCTCTCGCAAAAGGGTCTGCTCAGGGGTCCATTGCGGCCCTGGTGCATCCCCGCCACGTGGTCAGCCTGCGCCGGGCATCCGGGCGTCCATCCTGGTGCGGTGGGCGACCCGCCAGCAGGCGATCAGCCCGCGCCAGGCATCCCCACGTTGATGACGGGGAGCTCACGGGCACCCGTCGAACGCGAACCGAACGCGGTCGGCTTGGTCCGGCCGACCCGCGTGTAGACCTCCTCGGGGACCGTGGTCGGATCCTTGTACATCGTCCACTGGCACTTCTGGGCGACGCCGACCTCGGTCGCCTGTGGGTCGTAGGTCGGCGGATCGATGACCCGGACCGGGTACCCGAACCGGTCGATGGGCATCTCCTCCATGAGCACGATGCAGTGGACGCAGTAGTGACAGACCCCCGACTTGTAGTGGGTCCAGGGGTACTCCCCGTCCACCACGGTCCAGTCGTACGGGGGCTGCATCCGGGGTGGGGTGCCCTCGATGCTGTCGCCACGGAGCGTGCGTCCACCCGACCCGCAGGGGTCGAAACGCAGCTCGTAGCGGTCGTCGAACTCGACCAGCTCCATGTCGCCGGTCCGCTCGGGGCCGACCAGGTGACCACGCATCGCCTCGCAGGCGACGAGCATCAGCACCTCGAGCGCCTCGTCCCAGGGATGCTGGTCGATGTCGAACTTGGCATAGCGCCACGCGAACAGGGGCAGCAGCACCGCGTCGTACATGTCCCGGATGGCTGGCTCGCCCAGCTGCTCCTTGACCAGCGACATCAGGCCGTAGACGTGGTCCACGTCGCGGTCATGACACTGGCGCCACAGCTCCTTGGCGATCGCCATGCGCTCCTTCGCCTCGTCCGGCGCCTGGCGATACGTGGCGGCCGTGGCCGCCTGGATGGCGCTGAGCAGGCGGTCCCACTGGCGCCGCGGGTCCCAGGCGCTGCCGTCCGGCAGGCGCGCGACCTCGACCGCCTGCGCGTCTCGTGCAGCGACGATGGCGGGGTCGGCGCCATTGCGCAAGAGGTAGCCCCGGACATCCGGGATCCACTGGCGATAGATGGCGAAGCAGACCTGGGCCTCGTCGACGAAGTAGGACTCGAGCTGTCCCGCGTCATCCCAGCGCCCCTCGTCGAGTGCCTCGAGGATCTTGCGATACGTGGAGATCTTCTGGTCCTCCCAGGGACCCATCCGGACTCGCCGTCCCAGCAGCTCGGTGAACTCGATACGCGTCTCGGTCACGATGGTCCGCCTTCCTCTGCCCGCGCCCCCCGCCGGGTGGCGCCGCCTGCCGCCACAGCCCACTGCTCGGATGCACGACGATACCGGCATCGTTTGCAGGAGCGTCGGTCCGGAGCGTACCACGCGTGATCGCGGTCATCCTGGGTCTCCTGGCGGCGGTCGCCAACGCGTCACAGGCGCTGGTCAGCAAGGGCCTCACGGGGCGCTATCCAGCGCGCCAGCTCATCGGCGTCCTGTTCCTGCTGAACGCGCTGGTGCTGTTGCCCTTCGCGCCGTTCGTGCCCTGGCACTGGAGTACCGATGTCGTCGTGCTCCACCTCGTCTCGGCGGTGCTGATGGTGGTCACGGCGGTCGCCATCTGGGACATGTTCGACCGGGGCGCCGCGTCATCCACCACGACCGCCTCGGCGCTCAGCCCGGTCGCTGCGGTGGTGTTCGCGGCCATCCTGTTGCCGGGCAGCTTCGGCGCCAGCCAGGTCGTCGCGGCGATCGTGGTCACGGGAGGCGTCCTGTGGGCGCTCAGCGGTGCCTTCGGGGAGGTCGGCCGATGGTGGGTGCTGTGGCGGGTGCTGGCCGCAGCCGCCGGGCACGGCCTGCTCGTGGTGGTGACCCGGCTGCAGGCGGACCTCGACGTCGGCGTGGTGGAGACCTATGTCGTGCGCACCGGCCTCGCGGCCATCGTCACGCTCGCCATGTTCCCGCCGCGTGACGTGCCGCTGTCCAGCGCGCCGGTGCTCGTCGGTCGGTCGCTGCTCATCACCCTCTCCTTCGTGCTGGTCATCCTGGGCGTGCAGGAGGGG
>CAZYTQ010000001.1:94050-130889 GCA_964650135.1 uncultured Anaerolineaceae bacterium
GGGGAGTCCCATCGTGGTCCAGACGCTCGTCGCCACGACACCCCTGTTCGTGCTGGCCGCCGAGTCATGGCGCAGCCGCACCCGACCGCCCAGGCGGATCCTGGGTGCGGCACTGCTGGTGATCGTGGGCGTGGTGCTTATCCTTGCCGGATGAAACGACCTGGACCGATGGATCGCAGGAGGAACGAGCGGTGACGACACTGGAACGACGTGTGGCGCTCGTGACAGGTTCGAGCGGGGGCATCGGTCGGGCGACCGTCGTGGCGCTCGCCGCCTCGGGCCACGAGGTCATCGGACTCGACCTGCGGGCCGGCGACGACCCGCTGTTGGGTCGCTCGATCGCGCTCGACCTTGCGGACGGGCCGGCCGTGGAGGCACTCTGCGACTCGATCGGCCGGGTGGACGTGCTCGTGAACAACGCGGCGCTGCTCATCGAGCGGCCCGTCGCGGAGATCACCATCGACCAGATCGACCGGATGGTCGCGGTCAACCAACGAGCGGCATTGCTCCTGGCGCGTGGGCTCGGTGAGCGCATGCGGTCACGGGGATGGGGTCGCATCGTCAACGTCTCGAGCATCGGCGCGCGGACGGGCGGTGTCACGGACTCGGGGGTCTACGCGATGACCAAGGCGGCGATGCTTGCCATGACCAAGAACCTCGCCCGCGCGCTGGGCCCGGACGGCATCACCGTGAACGCGGTCGCGCCCGGCCTCATCGACACCCCCATGTCCCGCGGCCAGGATGCACTCCGCCCGGGCTTCCTGGAGCGGACGGCCGCCGGCGCGCCGCTGGGTCGGCTGGGGCGCCCGGAGGAGGTCGCCGCGGTCATCGCCTTCCTGGCCAGCGATGCCGCCTCGTTCGTGACCGGTGTGACCCTCGATGTCAATGGTGGCTGGGTGATGGCCTGACCCGGCAGCCGTCCACACCCTGCTGGTAACGATCCCAGCCGGGCGGTACGATGGCTGCCCACGAGACCAGCCTGGCGGCACGAGGAGGCGACCCCATGGAACGCGTGCTCTTCTACATGCGCATCTTCCCTGGCACCGAGGCGGACTACGACCGGCTCCATGCCGACGTGCCCCAGGAGCTCCAGGAGGCCATCCGCGAGTCCGGGTTCCGGAACATGACCGGGTTCCGGCGCGGGACCGACGTCTGGTACCACGCCGAGGCGTATCCGGACCGTGCGACCGCCTTCGCCAGCTACGGGGCGAAGCCCGTCGTGGCGGCGTGGGACGAGCGATTCGTGTCCATCATCGCGGAGCACACCGACGCGGCCGGCCAGCCGCTGTTCTACGACGAGCTGTTCCACACCGACGGTGATGGCGAGGGACCCATGACGCGTGCCCTCATCGGCCTCGTCGTCAACCCGGAGCACATCGACCGTTACGAAGAGCTCCACGCCGATCCCTGGCCCGACCTCATCGAGGCGATCACCGAGTCGGGCTATCGCAACTACTCCGGGTTCCGTCGCGGCAACCACGTCGTGTACTACGGGGAGTACCACCCGGACCTCGCGACGGTGAGCGCGAGGATGGCCACCTACGAGGTCAACGCCCGCTGGGGCCAGGCGTTCGAGGGCATCATCACGAGGATCACCACGGACGATGGGGCGCTCATCACCGCCGACGAGGTCTATCACCAGGACTGAGGGCGGTCCCGGGCGCCGCGCGATGGACGTGTCACGGCCTCGGCTCGTCGTGGTCCACCCGTGGTGGGACCTGTGGGCCCACACCGCACCAAAGGGCTTCCGCGAGGCGCGCATGGACCTCGCACGTGGCGTGGCGGCGAGTCTCGCGGATGCGTTCCGGCCCGTCGCGGTGGTCGAGGCCGGTTCGATCGAGGATGCGGAGCGGGTCGGCGTGTCCCTCGCCGCACAGGCGGTCGAGGACGGCCCCATCGATGTGGTGCTCGTGCTCCAGACGATGGCCGTGCCGGTGGGCTACACGCTCGCCCTGCTCGACCGGCTGCCGGGTGTGCCGGTCGTGGTCTGGGCGGCCCACGAGACCGGGCTCGTCGACGGCGCCTTCGACCACGGCAGCATCACCACGCAGGGCGCGACCGTGGGGGCGCCGATGCTCGGCAACATGCTGGCCCGCACCCGCCGACCCTTCGAGCTCGTGCTGGGTCGTGTCGACGACCCGGTCGTGGTCGCTCGCGTCGAGGACGCGCTGCAGGTCGCGGCGATCGCTGCGGGCATCCGCCGGGCGCGTCTGGGTCGGATCGGTCGACCCATCCCGGGCTATCTCCATGTGGACATTCCGGACGAGGAACTGCGTGCCGGGTTGGGCATCGAGGCGGTGTTCGTCGAGCCGGACGAGATCGTGGACGCCTGGCGGCGCGTCCTGCCCGAGCGTGTCGCGGCGCTCGATGCGGAAGTGCGGGCAACGTGGCTGTTCGAGGATGACCCGACCGAGGGCGGCTCGCTCGAGCGCAGCCTTCGCGCAGCGCTCGCGATCGAGGACGTGGTCACACGCCATCGCCTCGACGGCGGTGCCTTCAACTGCCATGTGCCGCAGTTCCGCTTCGGGGACGAGATCGGCATCGCACCCTGCTGGGCCCTTGGTCGGCTGACGACGCAGGGCATCCCGTTCACGTGCACGGGCGACATCCTGACGGCCGTGGCGATGCTCCTGAACAAACGTTTGGGTGCTGCTGCCCTCTATCACGAGATCGAGGCCATCGACTACGCCACGGGCGAGGTGGTCATCGCCAACAGCGGTGAGCACGACCTGGCTTGGCTGGCACCCGGCGAGACACCGCGTCTCCGCCGCAACGGCTGGTTCTGCGGCACCGACCCCCATTGCGGGGTGTGCGCGGTGCTCGAGCCTGCGGCGGGCCCCGCGACCCTCGTGGGCTTCACCCCGCATCCGGACGCACGGGGCGGCTTCCGATTCGTGGCTGCTCGCGGCGAGCTCACCGAGCGGCGCTTCCCGGCGACCGGCACGGCCAATGGCGCCTTCCGCTTCCGCGAGGGAACGGTCGAGGAGGCCTGGGCGCGCTGGGCCGCGACAGGTGTCAACCATCACAGCTCCGCGACACCCGGGGACATCACCGAGCGCGTGTCCAGCGTCGCTCGTCAGCTGGGCGTCGAAGCGGTGATCGTGTGACCCTCTCGAGCGTGGCCAGCGAGATCCCCGCAGCGCATGCCCCCGAGGGCCTCGATCGGCTCGCATGGCGACTCCGGAAGGAGCTGGGTGAGCACGCCCGGGACGATGCGGCGACCCGCGCCCTGTACTCGTCGGATGCCTCGAACTACCGCATCGTGCCCGGTCTCGTGGTGGCACCGGGCTCCGCGGACGAGCTGGCAAACGTGGTCGGACTCGCGGTCGAGGCAGGGGTCCCCATCACGATGCGGGGCGCCGGCACGAGCATCGCCGGCAACTCCATCGGCCGGGGTGTGGTCATCGAGACCCGACGCATGTCGCGCATCCTGGACATCGACCCCGAGGCACGGACCGCGACGGTGGAGCCGGGCGTGGTCCTGGGCACGCTCAACACGGCGGCCGCGGCCCATCGCCTGCGCGTCGGGCCGGACCCATCGACCCACAGCCGCTGCACCATCGGGGGCATGGTCGGCAATGACGCGTGTGGCTCCCGGTCGGTCCGCTGGGGATCGACCGCGCGCAACGTCCGCGGTCTGCGGCTCGTGACGGTCGGCGGGGAGCACCTCGACCTGCGCTCGCCGCGGCCCGGTGAGCTGGCCCTGCCGCCGGCGGGCCGTCTTGGCGAGCCGATACGCAGGTTCGCGGCCGCCCACGAGGAGCTGTTGCGAGCCGAGCTTCCCGCGTGGGATCGACGTGTCTCCGGTTACGCGCTCGACTGGCTGTTGCCCGAACGTGGCTTCGACGTGGCCCGCGCCCTCGTGGGCACCGAGGGCACCTGCGGGGTCGTGTCGCAGGTCACCATCGGGCTGTGGCAGCCGCCCGCGGCGCGTTGTCTGCTCGTGCTCGGCTTCGCGGACGACATCGCCGCCGCGGACGCGGTGCCTGCTCTCCTGACCGCGGAGCCGTACACCATCGAGAGCCTCACGGACGAGCTGCTGGCGCTCGTGGGCGGGCGGCCCTCCGACGAGCTGCTGCCACCACGTGATGGCGCCTGGCTCCTGGTCGAGGCGGGCGGCGATGATGCGCAGGCCGCGCGTGACCATGCGCTCCGGTTGGCGGACACGATCGGGCGCGCCATCGGCGACGCGAACGTCCGGCTCCTCGACTCCGGCGCGGCGCAGGCGACCCTGTGGCGGATCCGTGAGGACGGCGCCGGGTATGCGGCACGCCTCCCGGACGGGTCGCCCGCATGGCCCGGCTTCGAGGACGCGGCGGTGCCCCCCGAGCGGCTCGGTCCGTACCTCCGTGAGCTGCACGCGTTGCTGCGTGACCAGGGCATGGGCGGCATCACCTATGGCCACTTCGGCGAAGGTTGCATCCATCTCCGGGTCGGCTTCGGGCTCGATCGGCCGGGCGGCCGGGAGCGCTTCCGGGGGTTCATGGAGGCTGCCGCGGACCTCGTGGCGCGTCACGGTGGCTCGCTCTCGGGTGAGCACGGCGATGGCCGGGCACGCGGGGCGCTCCTCGACCGGATGTACTCGCCCGCGATGCTCGACGCCTTTCGTCGCTTCAAGGCCGCGTGGGATCCCGATGGTCTTCTCAACCCGGGGATCATCGTCGATCCGGCGCCCGTGGATGCCGATCTGCGCTGGACGGCACCGACCCGCATCCAGGTGCACCCGGCGTTCGCCTATCACGCGGACCACGGCGACGCTCGCGCGGCGGTCAGCCGCTGCATCGGGGTGGGGCGATGTGTCAGCCGCCAGGGCCATGCCCTCATGTGCCCGAGCTATCGGGCGACCGGTCGGGAGCAGGACTCGACGCGAGGCCGGGCGCGGATGCTCCAGGAGATGATGGCGGGCTCCCTGTCCGACGCGGGATGGCGATCCACGGAGGTACGTGACGCACTCGACCTGTGCCTGTCCTGCAAGGGCTGCGTCTCGGAGTGTCCGACGGGCGTGGACATGGCCAGCTACAAGTCGGAGTTCCTCCAGCACCACTATCGGGGCCGCCTGAGGCCACGGGTCCACTATGTCCTGGGCCAGCTGCCTCGATGGCTGCGACTGGGCTGGCGTATGGCGCCCATCGGCAACCGATTGCTGCGCAATCCTCTCACAGGCCCGCTGCTGTCCTGGATGGGTGGCATCTCCGGCGAACGTACCATCCCCCCGCTGGCCCGGACACCCTTCGCGGTCGCCCATGCCGCGACGGCCTGGGACGCCGGTGCCCGCGGTGTCGCCGGAACGCCACCGAGCGGCCCGGTGACGCTCTGGCCGGACACCTTCACCAACTACCTCGCCCCGGACGTCGGGCATGCCGCGGTGCGTGTCCTGCGTGACGCGGGCCACGCCGTGGATGTGCCGACCGAGGCCGTGTGCTGCGCGCTCACATGGATCACCACGGGTCAGCTCGACGGCGCCCGACGAGTGCTGCGCTCCACGCTGGGTGCCGCCTCGCTGGCCGGTGACACGCCCGTGGTCGTGCTCGAGCCATCATGCGCCGCCTCGCTGCGCGTGGATCTGCCGGAGCTGCTGCCGGATGACCCTCGCGCCCGAGCCCTGGCCGACCGGGTGGTCACGTTCGCGGAGTTGCTCGACCGGGATGGCTATGTGGCCCCGCCGGCGACGACCGAGCCAGCACCGGCGCTCAGCCAGCCGCACTGTCACCAGCAGGCGGTGCTGGGGACATCCGCTGACGGGCGCGTACTTGCCCGCAACGGGGTGCCGGTCGCCACCACGCTCGCGGGGTGCTGCGGCCTGGCGGGCAACTTCGGCGCCGAGCGCGGCCACGAGACCGTCTCGCGGCAGGTGGCGGAGCTCGCGCTCGCCCCCGCGCTGCGGGCCGCGGACGATGCGACGCCCATCCTCGCCGACGGCTTCAGCTGCCGGACCCAGGTCGCCGCGCTCTCCGGACGCCAGGCTCGCCACCTTGCCGAGGTGCTCGCCGAGCGTCTCGGGCAAGCGGGACCCCGGTCCGACCCCTGATGATGCGCGGGATGCGCATACCCACATTCATCACGGACATCACGAGCGACCGACCGGCCTTCCGGACGCTGCTCGCCGCGTGCGCTGCGATCGCGGCCGCCGGGCTCGACCCCAAGGTCCTCGACCCGGGGATGCCTGACATCCGGGCCGCGCTCCGTGCCACACCCGACCTTCAGAGCCTGGTGCTGCTCGGTGTCGTGGCCCAGGCGGCGTTCCTGGTGGTGGGCGGTGTGCTGGGCGACATGTTCCGTGACACCCGGATCCTGCGCCTCGGGCTGATGCTGTTCGTGGTCTCGGCGACCATGGCCATCGTCATGCCATCGGGTGCCGGCCTGCTGCTGAGCCGTGCCGTGGCGTGGTCCGCGCTCGGGCTCGTCGTGCCGTATGCCATCGGTGCCGTCGCCCGTGCCTATGACGGACCGACGCGCGCGACGGCCCTGGGCATCGTGTACGCGGTGATGGGCGGGGCGTCGGCAGCCGCCCCGGCGCTCGCGCTGGCGCAGGGCGTCGCTGGCCCTCGCTGGCCCGCGTTCCTTGCGTGCGGCGCGATGGCCCTCGTGGCGCTCAGCGTGTCGTGGCGCTGGATGCCCCACCTGCCCGGCGCGCCACCGTCCCGACGACCCTGGCAGGCCGTGACCGGCCTGTGGGCGTTCGGGGCCATCGCGCTCATGGCGGCCATCCTGACCATCGGCCGCATCGACATCATCCGGATCGGCGTGGCGCTCGGCGCCTGCGTCCTCATCGTGCTGGCGATCGTGCTCTCACGTCGCCTCGCTGGCCGGGTACGCGAGGTGCCCGTGGATATGCGGGCGGTCGTGGTGGTGCTGGCCGTGGGCATCGTGGTCGGCTTCGCCCAGGTGGCACCGACGCTCCAGCTGCCGATGTTCTTCCAGTTCGTGGAAGGCTTCCCGCCGCTGCTGGCGACGGCGGCGATCGCGCCCTTCGTCATCGCGCTGCTCGTCGCGGGGCCGGTGTCGGGGATGCTCCTCACCCGTTTCCAGCCACGCATGCTCGTGGCTGGTGGGCTCATCACCATGGGCCTCGCCAACGTGGGTATCGCGCTGGTCATCGGGCGAGGCACGTCCTACCTCGCGTTCATCGTGCCCTTCGCGCTCATGGGCATGGGCTTCGTCATCGCGACCACGGTCCGGACGGCCGTGATCTTCGCGAGCGTGCCACGTGACCTGCCCGCGACAGCGGCCGCGCTCAACGAGTCGTCGGTGAGCGTGGGTGGGCGCATCGGCATCACCGTGGTCACGCTCATCGCCTCGGGGTCGGCGGTCGAGGCCTACCAGCAGTACGTGGCTTCGACCGGTGCCCCCGACCCGGAGACGATGGTGCAGGCATTCCGGTCGCTGTTCGAGCTCATCGGCCTGCCCGGCTTCGTGCAGCTGGTGCAGGGCGTCGACGAGGCGATCCGCCCCGGGTACGACGACGCCATCGTCCAGGGGCTGCGAGCGAGCCACCTCGTGCCCGGCGTGGTCGCCCTCCTGGCCGGGGTGCTGGCCTACTTCGCCTTCGGGCGGCAGGATCCCGTGCGAAGCGTCTTCGACTACGCGGACGAGCGCCCGGATGGGGACCGACCCGTTCGTGATCCCGATGGCCGCTCCGGTGCCCCCGACGGGACCGCGATCAGCGGGACAGCCGCTCCCAGATCAGGCGCTGGACCGCTCGACGGCCACCCAACGTGAACGGGTCCGTGGACAGCTCGAGCGTGTCGCCATCGGCTGACAGCCGCACATGGCGAACCTGGCGGGTGCCGACCCAGTTGGGATAGAGGCTCATGCGCACCTCGTGGACCACCTGGCCATCGTGCACCTGGAAGCCGCCCGCATAGGCGATGAAGGTCTCGGCGGTGGCCCGACGCTCGTCCTCCGAGCCACCGCGCAGCGGGTCCGCGGACGCGAGCCGTGGCCGACCGGCGGGTGCGATGGTGGTCATCATCGTTCCCGCCGCCGAGTACACGAGCATCCCCTCGGGTGCGGTGCCCAAGGGTTGGACGACGGAGCCGTCATCGCCTTCCGCGACCCAGCTGCGGAGTCGCCAGTCACCGACCAGATCCACGTCGGCGAGCTGGCGGGCTCTTGACGCGGGCTCGTTGGGATCCGTCCGACCGGCGCTTTCGCTCCTGCTCACGTGGGCACGGGTGCGTCGTCGCGCAACAGTCCCTCGTGCGTGAGCTCGGCCCACAGCGCGGACGGGATGGGCTGTCTGAACACCTCGATGTTGCGCTCCACCTGGGCAGCCGATCGGGCACCCGGGATGACCGCCGCCACGCTCGGGTGGCCCAACGGGAACTGGAGCGCGGCCGCGGCCAGGGGCACGCCGTGGGACTCGCAGATGGCCTGGATGCGGCCCACTCGCGCGTTGAGCGCCTCGCTCGGCGGCGCGTAGTCCGCGTTGGCGCCCGGTCTCGGGCCCGTGGCGAGGATGCCCGACTGGTACGGCGCCCCGATGACCAGGCCGATGCCCCGCTCGACGCACGCCGGGATCTCGTCGTCGAGGATCTCCTGGTTGAGCAGCGTGTAGGGCATCGCGATGAGGAAGAAGTCGAGATCCACGATGTCCAGGAACCGGGGGATCATGCCCAGCTCGTTGACGCCTGCGCCGACACCCCGGATGAGGCCCTCCGTGCGCAGCTGGGAGATGGCTCGCCAGCCGCTGGTGGCGAGCTGGGTGAGGTATCCCTCGAACCGTTGCCCCGTGCCGTGATACATGTGGTCGAGGTCGTGGATGACGGCGAGGTCGTAGCGCGGCAGGCCCAGGCGCAGCTGGCTCTGCTCGTATGCCCGCATGATGCCGTCGTAGGTGTAGTCGAAGACCACGTCGAAGTCGCCACCCCCGACCCACGGTGAGCGGTCGAACCCCGCGTCAGGACGCGCCCGGAGCCATCGGCCGATCTTGGTCGACAGCACGTACTCCCCACGGGGATGGGGTCGCAGACCGGCACCGGTGCGCAGCTCGGAGAGGCCGCGGCCATACCAGGGTGCGGTGTCGAAGTACCGCACACCGCCGTCCCACGCCGCCTGGATGGCCGCGTACGCATCGGGCTCGGGGACCCGGTGGAACAGCTCGCCATAGGACGCACCGCCGAGGCCGAGCTGGGTGACGGCGACACCGCTGGTGCCGACGATGCGGGTGGCGCTGGGATCCATGATCGGGTATCGCCTCCTGGGTGGTCAGTGCCACTCGCTCGTGGGGAACAGGACCGTGCGCTTCACGAGCACGTTCCGGGGCAGGCGCAGCTGGAGCATCACCGTCTCGGCGATGTCCGCGGGCTGCATCAGCGCGGCGCGTCCGGAGGTCCCCGCGCGGTTGATGTCCTCGTTGAGGGCGTCCCAGAAGGGCGTGTCGACCCCACCTGGGCACAGGGTGGACACCCGGATGCCCTTGTCGATGACCTCCTGGGCGAGGCACTCCATGAACCCCACCACGGCCCACTTGGTGGCGCAGTAGCCCGACCAGTCCGGATACCCCTTGGTGCCACCGGCCGAGGCGATGGCCACGATGTCCCCGCGGCCCTGCGCGAGCATCGGCCGGAGGGCGGCCTGGGCCGCGATGGCGGTGCCCAGGTAGTTGGTGTCCATCATCGCCCGCCAGTCCTCGGGGTCCGCGTCGGCGACGCTGCCGATGACGCCGATGCCCGCGTTCGCGACCAGGATGTCAAGGCCGCCGAGGGTCTCGAGGCACGTGTCCATCGCACGTCGAGCGTCGTCCACGGACCGCACGTCCGCGCCGACGCCGAGTGCTCGACCACCCCCGGCCGTGAGCTCGGCGGCCGTGTCCTCGGCGCGTCCCGCGTCCCGTGCCAGGATGCACACGCCCGCGCCCTCCTCGACCAGCCGTCGCGCGATACCCAGACCGATGCCGCTCGTGGCACCCGTGACCACGGCCACCTGGCCGTCGAGCACGCCGCTCATCGGGGTGGGGCGATGGGCCCGGTCGCCGGGGGCGCGGCGACCGGGCAGGGGAAAGTCGTGATGGTCGTGCGGCGACCGGCGCACGTGGCATGGCTCGAGAGCGCCACGGACCTCACGCCCACGGTCGCTCGTCCACCGGCTCGTCCCAGCTCGCGATGGGCGCCTGGAGCGGGTCGTCGATCCAGCAGAACCGACCATTGATGTCGCCCGCAGCGTCGCTGGTCAGGCGCATCACGAGGTCGACCGCCTTGCCCGGCGGGTCGCCACCGGTCTGGTCGACCCACTCCACCCACGAGCGATAGCCAGCAGCCACCTCACCCAGGGCCGAGACCTTGTCCCGGATGTCGGCCCACATGTCGGTCCGCACGTCGCCCGGGTGGATGACGTTCGCGGTGACACCACTGCCCGCGATCTCGGCCGCAAGGTGGCGGGTCAGCTGGTTGAGCGCCACCTTGGCGGTGCCGTACGCACTGTTGAGGGGACCCGGCGGATGGAGGGACGCCGCCGAGGTGACATTGACGATGCGCCCCCAGCCCGCGTCGAGCATCCCGGCCAGGAACGCGCGCACCGTGAGGAACGGCGCGATGGCATCGATCTGGACGGTGCGCACCCAGTCGGTCGGGTCGACGTCCCGGATGAGTGCGATCGGCCCGAACACGCCCGCGGCGTTGACGATGATGCCTGGTGCCCCGAAGCGCCCCCGGACGCCGTCGCCCAGCTCCGCGACGGCAGCCGGGTCCGCGACGTCGCAGACGATGCCGGTCACGCTGCCAGGAAGGTCGCGGGCGGCCTCCTCCGTGCGCCCGAGCTGCTCTGCGTTGCGGGCCACCGCCACGACCGTCGCACCTGCCGCCGCGAGGCCCAGCGCCACGCCCTGGCCCAGACCCCGGCCGCCGCCGGTGACGACCGCGACACGGCCCGCCTGGTCAGCCATCCGAGCGCTCGTCGTCGGCGGGTGGCTGCCATGCGGCGGGCTCCAGATGGAACACCTCGCGCAGGGGCGTCGAGTCCACGATGCCGTCGTCCCGGAACGCCATGAGCGGGTTCATGAGCTCGCTCCAGCGATCATGGACACCGGTGTGCCAGAGGCGGTCCCAGGCGCCCTCATCCTCGACCTCGGAGTACATGAACAGCACTGGGTCGTTCTCGAAGATGGTCATGTTGCGGATACCCGATGCCTCGAGCTCCCTGACCAGGTCGGGCCAGATGTGGTCGTGCCAGTGACGATACTCCGCGAGCCCACCGGGCTTGAGCCGCATCGTGAACGCGAACCGGATCATGGGCGCACCTCCTGATGGACGGACGAGAGGGAGGGATCGGCGGACCGCTCGGGGGGCAGCCCGGTGTTGATGGCATGGAGCACGGCGTGGTCGGTCGCCTCGACCCCCGGGATCTCGCTCGTCAGACGACCCCGATAGAACACCAGGATGCGATCCGCGAGGCCCACCAGCTCGGGCAGCTCGGTAGAGCGGAAGAGGACCACCCGACCGTCATCGGCGAGTGCCCGGATGAGCAGGTAGATCTCGCGCTTGGCGCCCACGTCGACGCCGCGGGTCGGGTCGTCGAGCAGCATCACCCGCGGTGCGACCTCCAGCCAGCGACCCACGACCACCTTCTGCTGGTTGCCACCGGACAGGCTGCCCACGAGCGCGGCTGGGCTGCTCACCTTGATGTGCAGCCGCTCGATCTGGCGGCGTGCGCCGGCGGTCATCTCGCTGGCACGCAGCCAGGGGCTCCGGGGGAGGGCGCCGATGGACACCAGGGAGATGTTGCGAGCGACGCTCCGGTCGAGCATCAGGCCCTGGTGGCGCCGGTCGGCGGGGACCAGGGCCACGCCCCGACGGGCGGCGGTTGTCGGGTCCCGGGGTGCCGGGCCACCGTCAGGCAGGCGGACCTCGCCGCCGGCCACGCGGCGGGTGCCGAACAGCACGCCCAGGAGCGTCGCCACCCCCGAGCCCTCGAGGCCCGCGAGTCCGATGATCTCGCCCCCGTGCGCGTCGAAGCTGACGTCCAGGAGCTCGTCCCCCACGGTCAGGCCACGCACCGCGACCTCGGGGGCATCGCTGCTGGTGCGGACCACGCCGATGCGGGCCGGGTAGAGCTCACGCTCGCTGGTGCCGACCATCGCCTCCACGACCCTCGGGATGGTCACGTCCGCCCGGTCCCTCGTCCAGACGTGCCGGCCGTTGCGCATCACCGTGATGCGATCGGTGATGGCGAACACCTCCTCCAGGCGGTGGGACACGTACAGCACCGTGATGCCCGTCCTCACGAGCTCTCGGATGACCCCGAACAACCGTTGGCTCTCGGCCTCGTTGAGCGCCGAGTTGGGTTCGTCCAGGATGAGCAGGCGGGGTCGTTCGATGAGCACCCGCGAGATCTCCACGAGCTGACGCTCGGCGAGACCGAGGTCACCCACGAGCGTGTCCGGATCGGCGGGCAGACCGATGCTCCGCAGCACCGGCAGCGCCTGGGCGCGCATCCGCCGGGTGTCCACCATGCCCAGCCGGCGAGGCTGGTCATCGGGATACAGGTTGGCCAGGATCGACCGGTCCGGGAACAGGCTCAGCTCCTGGTACACGATGCCCACCCCATGACGTCGGGCGTCCTGGGGGGAGGTGAACCGAACGCTCTCACCCGCCACGTGGATCTCCCCGGCGTCGGGGCTCACGGCCCCAGCGAGGATCTTCATGAGCGTGGACTTGCCGGCACCGTTCTCGCCCACCACGGCGTGGACGGTTCCCGGTCGGACGTCGAGGTCCATCTCGACGAGGGCCTTGATGCCCCCATACGAGCGCGAGAGGCCGCGCACGGCGACCGCCGGTGTGGCGGTCGCCGGAGCGTCGGATGGGGTGGCAGCCATGGCCGCGCTCGATGGCGTGGTCACGACCGCTGCCCCACCGTGGGTGACACGAGGACTACTTGCCCTCGTTCTCGATGGGCTCGAGGCTGTCCTTCCAGCTCGCGATCGCGCCGTCCACCAGGGGCTGGTAGTACGTGCGCGCCGCCTCGGGGTCGGCAGCGATCGCCTCGAGGTCCTCGAAGGTGAGCGCGGGCAGGCCGAAGGGCTCCTCGACGCTGTCCGCGGTCACGATCTCGGTCCCCGAGTCGATGAAGCCACCGGCCTGGAGATCCGCGGTGGTGCCAGCGTTGATGCTGTCCACGAGGATCTTGATGGGCAGGTAGCCCTGCATGAACGGGGTCTGGCCAAGGCTCACATAGGCGTTGCCGGACTTGATGGCGGCCAGGTTCTCGGCCGTCAGGTCATAGCCGCCGGACACGAACAGCGTGTCCGGGTTGGCGGCCTGCAGCTGGCCGAGGCTCGCGATGTCAGGGGCGCACAGGCCGATGAGCGCGACGGCGTCCGGGTTGGCGGTGTAGGCCGCTTCCCAGGCCGCGTAGTTCTCGGTGGCCGAGGTCTTGACATCGAAGGGGCCGACCACGGTCAGGCCGGGAGCCGCCGCGAGGGCCTCGAGGACACCCGCCTGGCGGTTCTCGAGCACCGGGTAGCCGGGCAGGCAGTTGCCCAGGATGACCTTGCCGGTGGCGCTCTCGCCGCCCAGCTTCTCGATCACCTTGGCGCCCAGGGTGCGACCGCTCGCGACCGAGCGCTCACCCACGTAGGGAGCGTTGACGCCCTTGTCCAGCAGGTTGAACTGGACGACCGGGATGCCCGAGGCGATGATCTCGTTGATGGGGTCCGCGAGCGTGGCGCCCGGGACCGAGGTCGCGATGCCCTGGATGCCCGAGCTCGCGAGACCCTGGATGAGGGCCAGCTGCTCGTCAGGGCTGCCGCCCTCCGGCCCCACCACCTGGAGCTCGACGCCCAGGTCCCGGGCCGCGAAGTTGGCGCCGTCGACGATCTGCTGGATGAACGGGTTGCCCAGCACATGGGTCACGAAGCCGAGCTTGATGCCCGTCCCGGCCGGCGTGCTCGCATCGGGTGATTGGGCGGCCGCGCCGCCCACGACGCCCATCGTGAGCGCGAGTGCTCCGGTGGCCGCCAGCCACCGCTTGCCGTGTGTCATGTGTTCCTCCTCTGATGCCGACGGGCTGGGTGCCCGCCGGTCGGATCCCTGGGGTTGGTGTCGGACGCGCGGTGGTGGGTCAGGCGACCTCCTTCCACGTTCCGGGCGCACGACCGATGCGGCGCATGGTCAGGCGCCCGCGTCCACGACGTCACGTTCCCGGCGAGCACGCTGACGGCGCACCAGCTGGTCCACGGCGACGGCCACGATGATGACGGCCCCGGTCACGAAGATCGACCACTTGGCGTCGATGCCCAGGAACAGGATGCCGCTCTGGATGGTCTGGATGATGAGCGCGCCGAGCACCGCGCCGATGATCGTGCCGCGGCCACCCGACAAGGGCGTGCCACCGATGATCACGGCGGCCACGACGGGCAGCAGGTAGGTGTCACCGGTGGTCGGATCCACCGCTCCCCGGAAGCCCAGGAAGATGGCGCCCGCGAAGCCCGCCACGAGGCCCATCAGGACCAGCACCATGATGCGGGTTCGGTCGACCGGGATGCCCGCCAGCCGCGCGGCATCCGGGTTGCTGCCCATGGCCTGGACGCGGTATCCGAAGCGGGTCCGGTGGAGCACGACATGGAGCACGACGGCCAAGGCCAGGAAGGCCACCGCGACCATCGGGATGACGTCGAACAGCTTCGCGCTCCAGATGTCGAAGAAGGGCAGATCCTTGTTCGGCGGCACGACCGCCTTCGATTCGTTGACGATGAGCGAGAGGCCGCGAAAGGCCGAGAGCGTGCCCAGCGTGATGATGATCACCGGGATGCGCAGGCCGACGGCGAGCACGCCGTTGACGAGGCCCAGCAGACCCCCGAACGCGATGCCGATGAGCGCCGCGATGAACGGCTCGATACCCATGACCATGGCCTTCGCCGCGATCACCGCCGAGAAGTTGAACATCCAGCCGACCGACAGGTCGATATCCCGGATGGCGACGACGAACACCATGCCCAGGGCGAGCATGCCCGTGAAGGCGCCGTTGGCCAGCAGCTGGAACAGGGACTTCGGCTGCAGGAACGCCGGGTTCATGAGCCCGATGAGCGCCACCAGCACGACGAGTGCGACGACGACACCGATCTCGTCCGGCAGGCGCGAACGGAGGGAGCGGGCTCCGCCGCTGGGCGCGGGTGCGGCCGTGGCGGTGCCATCCGTGGTCACAGGCATCCCCTGGGTGGCCGGCTATCCCCTCCGGCGCGGGACCGTCGGGCCACGGTCCGGACTGGAAACGATACTGGTCCGCAACCTCCTGTCAAGTGGGCTGACACGCCGCCGGTCGCACCGCCGGTGGTGGGGATCACCCGCACCGGCGGGCGCTGGCGGCGCGCATCACGTGGCGACGATGCGAAGGATCCCGATCAGGCGCCCGAGAACGGGTCCACGAAGGTCCGGCGATGACGCCGCCACCAGCGCTCCACGAGCCAGGCATCGGTCACGACCTCGACGTCGGCCGACGTCGTGTCACGCAGATCCACCTGCAGCGTGCGCCCGGACCACGACGGCCCCGCAGGTACGGTCCGCAGGACCCACGGAGAGCCAGGCCCGTTGCGGTCGCGGGTCCGGGGCAGCGTCGTGGACGAGACGGCCAGCCCATCGAGCGTGATCTCGGATCCGACGAGCGCCTGCGGCTCGGCGTCGTAGTGCCACTCCCCGCCCGCCCGCAGCCGGTGGCCGATGACCACCGCATCCTCGCGTCCGACCTCCGGGAGCCGGATCCGCCCGCCCGTGGCCGCATCGCCCTCCATGGCCAGCGGTCGTGATGCGCGGATGGCCGGTCGTCGGGTGTCCGGCGTGCCCTGGACGACCGGATGCGCGGTCGGTCCCACCCACACCACTCGGGTCTCCCACGGCGCGAGGTCCAGGGTCACGTCAGGACCGTCCGTCCGGATCCGACCGGGGAAGGGATACAGCTCCAGCGCCGCCGTCCCCCCGGTCGGCCAGCCGGGGAGCGAGGCCGGGAGCCGGACGCTGCCGCCCTCCCACGATGGGGCCAGCACGGTGGCAACGAGCCCGCCGTCCATGGGTCGGACGTAGCCGTATGCCTCCGATCGCCATGGGTCGCCACCCACCGGGATGGGTGTCGTCGGATCGGCCTGGCGGGCGAGCCAGGGCATCACGGCGCCGAGGGTGGCCACGTCGTCGGTCCCGAGGAGCGTGAGGTCGCCCCACAGCTGGACCAGGTCCGAGCCGCGCGCGATATCCATGAGCATGGCCTCGGTCCATTCGGTCACGCCGATCCGGTTGCACCACGCGACGTCGCCGATCCACACCCCCAGGCTGTCCTGGAGGCGGAGCGGCAGCGTGGTGGCGTGCCGGACGGCCTGGTCGACATTGAGGGTGAGGCTCTGGCGCGTCGTCGGGGCCGGGCTGCTCGCGACCGTCGCGGCCTCCATGAGCAATCCTTTGTCGAACGTGATCTCACCATACCGCAGGTACCACGGCGAGCGGAAGCCCCAGTACCACACCGCGCGCAGGTCAGGGCTGGCCTGCCGGCACCGATCGACCAGCGTGGCCATGGCATCCACCATCGGCTCCATCGAGTATCGGCCGGCCCGATGGTCATGCGCGGAGGATGTGCAGTCGAGGACGACGCAGTCGAGCTTGAGCAGCGCGGCGCGCAGCTCGCCCACCTGACGCGGGATCGCATCGAGGTACATGGAGCGGTAGGGCTCGGCGGCGAGACACAGACGCTGCTCGCCCACGAACAGGTTCGTGAACTCCTCCACCCAGCGCCACTCGCCACCCGCCAGGTCCAGCGACGCGCTGTGCGAGGGGTCATTGGCGAAGGCTCGCTCGATCCCCGGTGCCTGGTCGGCCGACCACACGGCGCGGCTCGTGGCCCACCACAGGCCTGCACGCATGCCCAGGCTCTCCAGTCGCTCCACGAGGGCACCCGGCCCATCCGGGAAGGCGGAGCGGCGGAACGAGCCAAGGTCGGCCCGGTCCCACCAGTCATCGAACATGTAGACGTCGAAACCGACCCCCGCCTCGGCGAGTGCCGCGAGCTGGTCGAGGTTCTCGCCCACGAGGTCGGCGGTGAGCTCCGGGAGCGGATCGGCGGGGTTCGTGAAGTCATACCAGCCGAGCGCGGAGTAGACCGACACACGCGCTGACGGTCGTGGCCGGAGCCCCTCGACATGGCGCCGGAAGGCCGCCTCCGGGTCGGCCGCGTCGCCGCCCAGGACCACGGGCTGGGCATGCCACGTGCCGCCGGGTGGGATCGTCCGACCCGGCATCTGGACCAGCTCGACGACGCCCTCGGCCGCACGGCTCACGCCAGCTGGGTGCTCGATGCCGGCGAACAGGCCACCCAGGAAGACGGGTCGACCACGTCCCGCAGGACCCGGTCGCAGATCGCCATGCCAGGCGTCGAGCGTGACGTCGAGCATGTGCAGGTCCGTGCTGCCGCCGTTGACCAGCTGGACGTGCTTGCGCACCACCTCGCCCTCGGCCACGTGCCGGATCGTGGCGCGCACCTCCGGCAGGCTGGCGGAGCTGAGCTCCAGCGTCAGGCCGTCAGCCGTCTCGGCCCGGGCGACCCGGAAGTCATCGATCCGCCGCACCCCATCGGCCGTGGCGAGGTACTGGTCCATGAGCCAGTCCTGGAAGATGTGATGCTCGAGCTCGCCCGGAGGCCCGTCGGGCCAGCGCCGCGTCATCTCCGAGCAGCGCACCGCGACGAGCGCCCCACCCCGCGCCACGAGTGCCGCATGGGCGGCGCTGTCTGGTCCGACGGCGATGCGATGTGGTTCGCGGATGCGCCCAGCTGCTCTCCGGTCGGCGACCTGGTCGCCATCGACCCAGACCTCGTAGCGCCCCCAGTCCTGGTCATCGAGGCCACCAAGCACCAGTTCGAGCGCGCGGTGTGCATGGGCCGCTGGCGCCTCGACGTGCGCCCGGAACCAGGCGTGTCCGGCGGGTCGCGCGGTGAGCACCGGGTGGAGGTGGGGCACGACGCGCCATCCGGTCTCGTCGAGGTCCGGCGCCTGCCAGCCAGCCTGGTCCGTGCCCGGGGCCGCCATCCGGTGACGCCATACCGGGATGTCGTGACGCCACTCGGCGACATCGAGCAGCAGTGCCAGCTCCGTCGCCTCGACGGCGATGGGCGGCTGGCCGTCGAGCTCCAGCGCGATCGTCCGGGCGATATCGTTCGTGATGGCAACGACCCGCGTGGCACCACCTGCGCTGATGCGGATCACGTCCTGTGTCACCTGGCACCCCCTTGTGTCATCCCTTGACGGCTCCGCCGGACAGGCCGCCCACGATGGAGCGCTGGTCTGATGCGCCGGTGCTCGTGATGCGTGCCTCGACCGGTCCAGCCGTGCGTGTCGTCAGGGGATGAGCACGCTCCGCAGGACGCGACCCGCCACCAGGTCGTCGAGTGCCTCGTTCGCTTCGGCAAGGGGTCGAACGGCCTGGACGAGATGGCTCACATCGAGCGTGCCCGCGCGGTAGAGCTCGATGGCGTCCTGGATGTCATCGGGCACGAAGCCCCGTGATCCGAGCACGGACAGCTCCCGCCAGAAGATCTCGGCGGCTCGCACCTGGAATGGTTCGAGGGCGGCACCGATGAGCACGACACGTCCCGCAGGCCCGGCCATCGCGATGGCCTGCTCATCCGCCCGGGCATCGGCTGCCAGCTGCATCACCACGTCGGCGCCGCCGCCCGTCAGGTCCCGCACCGCCTGGACCGGATCCACATCGGCCGCGGCCACGACCTCGTCCGCACCGAGCCGGCGTGCCAGCTCCTGCCTGGCCGCCGAGCGCGTCACGGCGATGACCCGGGCTCCGAATGCCTTGCCGAGCTGGACGGCGCTCGATCCGAGGCCACCCACTCCGAGCACCACGACGGTCTCCCCGGGCTGGACCCGCGCGATGCGCTTGAGACCGTGGAGCGGTGTCGCGACGGCGTCCGTGAGCACCGCGAGGACCTCGGGTGGCACCGGGCCGGAGGGCCGCACGAGTGCCTCCACGGGCCGGATCACGAAATCCGCGAACGCGCCGTCGATATCCACGCCCATACGTGTGACGCGCGGGCTGACATTGGGACGCCCGAGCGCGGTCCACGGGTCACCTGGTGGCGTGGTGATGTAGTAGATGGCGGCCTGATCGCCGGTCGCCCAGCCGGTGACGCCCTCGCCCAGGGCGTCGACCCGTCCCGCTGCCTCGTGGCCCGGCACGACCGGCATCCGGATGGTCGGCCCGAAGCCTCCTTCCTGGAGGAAGTGGTCCGAGCCGCAGACGCCGCACGCCTCGACACGCAGGCGCACCTCGCCCCGACCGGGCTCGGGCAACGGCCGCTCGGCGGGTCGGAGCCGGGCGCCCACGCCCGGCAGCTCCATCACGCGCATCATCCCGGTCATGGCTGGAGGACGGCTGCGGGCATCGGGTGGTCGTCCAGGATCGTCAGTACATCAGGAAGCCGCCCGACACGTTGAGTGTCGAGCCGGTGATGTACTGGGCATGGTCACTCGCGAGGAACACGACCGGCCCCGCGACCTCCTCCGGCTCCGCGACATAGCCGAGGGGTGTCTGCTTCTTCATGGTCTCGTAGACCTCCGGCGAGAGGCCGGTCATGAGCATCGGCGTGTGGACCTGCCCGGGGGACACGGCATTCACCGTGATGCGGTGCGGACCATAGGTGCGCGCGAGGCCACGGGTCATGCTGGTCACGCCGCCCTTGGTCGCCGCGTAGGCGACCGAGCCGCCGAAGCCGCCGGTCCACCAGCCCTGGGAGCTGAAGGTGATGATCCGACCGCCCTGACCCTGCTCGATCATCGCGTCGCCGGCGGCACGGCACAGGAAGAACGCCGCCTTGAGGTTGACGTCGTGCTGGAAGTCCCAGTCGTCCTCGGTCACCTCGTCGATGCTGCCCCGCCGGCGCAGCACCGCCGCGAGGTTGGCCAGCACGTACAGGCCACCCAGCTCGGCACGCGCCCTGGCGATGAGCCGGGCGTGCGATGACAGGTCGCGCAGATCCGCGCTGACACCCAGGTGTCCGCTGCCCTCGAAGCCCGCCACCACCTCGTCGACCTTCGCCTGGTCGAGGTCCACGGCCAGCACCCGGGCGCCGGTGGCCGAGAAGGCCGTCGCGACCGCCTTGCCGATGCCGCCGGCCGCGCCGGTGACGATGACGCCCTTGCCTTCGAGGCCGGCGCCCACGCTCCACGTCATGTCAGTCTCCTCCTCGGGTCACGACCGCGCACCGTGATCGGCCCGCGCCGTCGCTCTCGTCCGCCGTCGATCGCTCAGACGAGCGCGCCGACCGCGGCCGGGTCCGCCAGGACCTTCTCGCTTCGATATCGCTCCACGACCTCCTCGATGACCTCGATGCCCAGGCCCGGCTTGGTGGGCGGGTAGACCCAGCCATCCTGGTGCTCGAACGGCTCGGTCACCAGCTCGTGCTGCATCGGGTTGCGCAGGGGCTTGAACTCGAACAGCTTCGCAGACGGGGTGCTGAAGCTGATGGCCAGGCTGGCGGCGCTGCAGATGGCGCTCGACCACGCGTGGGCATTCGATTGGCGCCGATAGGCCTCGACTCGCTCGGTGGCCCTCTTGAAGCCCGTGATGCCCTCGCCCCGACCGGGGTCGATGCCCACCACATCCACCGTGCCCGTGGCCAGCACCTGCTCGAAGCCGGCAAGGTCCCACTCCTTCTCACCGTAGGCGATGAGCGTGGTGGTCTTGCTGCGCAGGTTCCGATAGCCCTCGGGATCCCACTCGAGGAGCGGCTCCTCGATCCAATGGAGGCCGTACTCCTCGAACGCCTGGACACGTCGGATGGCCGTGGACACGTCCCACTTCACGTTCCAGCCGCAGTCGATCATGATCAGCTGGTCGGGACCCAGGCCCTCGCGCATCCGGCGGATGTACTCGACATCACGGTCATGCTCGTAGCCCAGCCGCGCGTTGCCGCGCTTGCCGAAGCCGACCTTGACCCCGTGGAGTCCGGGCGCGATCCACTCCTGGGCCTCCTCGACCATGTGCCCGATGTCCTCGTAGTGGGCGTGGGCCGACGCCACGACGGGCAGCTTCTCGTGCACCGCGCCGCCCAGCAGATCGAGCACGCTGGCTCCAAGGATCTTGCCCTTGATGTCCCAGAGTGCCATGTCGATGGCGGCGATGGCATAGCTGGCGATGCCGCCGCGGTAGCCGTACCACCACTTCTTGTCCTTGATGGCGTACCAGATCGCGATGTTGGCGAGCGGGTCCTTGCCGATGACACGCTCGGCCATGCCCTCGATGATCGCCTTGGTGGCGAAGTTCGCCTCCGGGAACTGGGTGATGGATTCCCCCCATCCCACGACCCCGTCATCGGTGGTGATCTTGACGAGACACAGGTGGCGCAACGCGTTGAAGTCGTTGGGCTCGGGATAGCTGACCGGGATCGGCTCGACCTTCGCGATCCTGCTCATGACCTGGGCGCCTCCTCGGGATGATCGTCGCCGCCATCGACGGGGTCCGGATGACCCTCCGTCGCCTCGGCACCCGGCCCGCATGCGCAGGCTGGCACCGTTTCCAGCCAGTGTAGCGGTCGTCCGTGCCCGTGTCGGGGGCACATCTGCTGGTGCCCCAGGGCTCGCCCGCCCTGCGCGCCGAGGGCGAAACGTGGCCGTGTCAGGGCGGCGGTGGTGCGTCCGTCCACTTGGCCGCGGGGGCCTGCCACGCGCCGAGCCGGTCGAGGAGACGCGCCGGATCGGTGTCCACGACGAGTCCGTCGACATACCGCGGGTCCACGAAGCCCGTGTCGCGCATGTGCCCGATATGCGCCAGGAGCCCCGCGTGATAGTCCGCGACATCGAGGATGGCGCAGGGTTTCGCGTGCACGCCGAGCATCGTCCAGGTCCATGCCTCGAACAGCTCATCGAGCGTGCCCGCGCCACCGGGCAGCGCGATGAACGCATCCGCCAGCTCGGCCATGCGCGCCTTCCGCGCGTGCATCGAGTCGGTCACCAGCAGCTCGGTGACACCCCGATGGGCCAGCTCGCGATCGACGAGCGCACGCGGGATGACGCCGATGACCCGCCCACCGGCGCCGAGCGCCCCGTCCGCGACCGCCCCCATGAGCCCCACGCGACCGCCGCCATAGACGAGCCTGATATCGCGCGCCGCCAGCCGGCGACCCAGGTCCAGGGCGGCGTCCCGGAACAGCCCATCATCGCCGGGCAGGGAGCCGCAGAACACGGCCACCGCATGGAGTGGGCGTGGGTCGGTGGGCATGGATGGGTCAGCGGTCATCCGGGTCACGGCAGGACCCGATCGTAACGCGGTGGCGGCGCGAGCACCCATGGCTGGTGCCGGCCCGAGGCGTGGCCTATGCTGCGCCGGTCGACGTCCCGGGGATGCTTGGAGGGCTCGCGGTGAGGATCAGGGCACGCATGTTGGCGATGGCTGCCGCCGGGCTGCTGCTGTCGACCGCGCCGGTGGCAGGTCAGAACGGGAACGCTGTCTGGTATGACGGTGTCGGCTTCGCCTTCGGCACGTCCCTGGGCAAGAGCGTGAACATCGTCCAGGTCCGCGCCGTGGAGGAGAGCAGCGACCGGGACGGTGACCCGGCGCACCTGTCGTTCACGCTGTATGGCGCTCGCGACGACGGTCAGCGCTCACCCGCCATCGGCTGGGTTCCTGGCGCCGCACGCGAGATCCGCGTCTACCAGGTGTCCGACCTGACCGGCGACACGGCCAGCGACGCCCAGCTCGAGGCGCTCCAGCGTCTGCTGGCGGACCGACCGGACCCGGCGACGCTCTCGACCGCCGGGGGCGTGGTCATCGAGGGCTTGCCGTGGATGCCGCCCGTCTCCGAGGCGGCGCGGATCGTCCAGGCACGCATCCAGTACATCGATACGCCGGAGGTGGCCGGCGTGGCGTCCATCGCGTCCTGGGCCCAGGACACCATCCCGCCCACGTCGGACGACCTGCTCTGGACGTTCCAGGGGCTGAGCGCCGACGGCGCGACCTATGTGTCCATCATCTGGTCGCTGCGCACGGACGCCCTTCCGGCGAAGCTGCCGAACGACCTGTTCGACGACCTCGATCGACGATGGCCGACCATCCTCGGACAGGCATCCACGACCATCGAGGACGCGGCCCCGTCCGCCTTCACGCCCAGCCTCGACACGCTCGACGCGCTCGTGCAGTCGATGGTGCTGCCCGGCGGTCCGTCCTCCCAGGCTCCCGAGGCATCACCCGCGACCTGAGGTATGAAGCCGGCCGGCCGGCATGCGGGTGCTACCATCCGACAAACGTTTCCACCCGCCCAGGCCCGGGCGGTCACGGCGGCGCCGGCCGCTCGTCGGACGAGGAGGTTCGCACCACATGGCCAAGCTGCGCGTGGGCGTCATCGGCGCCGGCTCGTGGACCGTCAGCTCGCACCTGCCCAACCTGGTCCGGCGGCGCGATGCCGGCGAGGTCGAGCTCACCATCGTCAACCGTCGCAACCCGGAGCTGCTGGGCCGCATCAGGGATGATTTCGGCTTCCAGCAGGCGACCGATGACTGGCACGAGGTCATCGCCGCCGCGCCCGACATCGTGGTGGTGGGCAGCCCGCCAGGACACCACTTCCAGCAGGCGAAGGCCGCCCTCGAGGCAGGCGCCCATGTGATGTGTGAGAAGCCCTTCACCATCGACCCGGCGGATGCCTGGGAGCTCGATGCCACGGTCCGACGGACCGGCAGGCAGCTGTTCGTGAGCTATGGCTGGAACTACCGGCCGATGGTCATCCAGGCGCACCGGATCATGCATGACGACGGCATCGGCGACATCGAGCATGTCTCGCTCCACATGGACTCCGTGACCCGCGAGCTGCTCTCCGAGACGGGCGACTATCCGGGAGCGGATCCCGCGACGGTGCCCCAGGCGGACACCTGGTCGCGACCCGAGACGAGTGGCGGAGGGTACGGCCAGGCCCAGCTCACCCATCTGCTGGGCGTGGCGCTCTGGATCACGGACCTGCGGGGGCAGGACGTGTTCGCCCTCATGTCCGCGCCCCTTGGCGCGAAGGTCGAGCTCCACGACGCGGTCGCCATGCGCTTCACGAACGGCGCGATCGGCACGATGGGCGGTGCCTCGTCGCACCTCGGCGGTGCCGACAACCGTCACGCGGTCGAGGTGCGTGCCGTGGGCTCGAACGGCCAGTTCCACCTCGATCTCCGGGACAACGTGCTGTGGCGCTATCGACCGGGTGATGACCTGCGCGTGCCGCTCGAGCCGGACGCCGGGCTGTACGACTGCCGGGGTCCCATCGATGCGGTGGTCGACGCGGGTCTCGGGCTCTCACCCGCCAACAACTCGCCCGCCGAGCTGGGCGCTCGCACCGTGGAGATCCTCCACGCCGCGTATCGATCCGCGTCGAGCGGCGTCCTGGAGCGGGTCTCGACCCTCGACCGCCAGCCCGCCTGACCGTCGGCCGGACACCCCGGTCGGTCTGGTCAGCGACCGACCGACACCGGGCCCAGCCGGCGTGGGGCGGCCGATCCCACCCCGTTCGGTGCTAGCGTGCGCGGGCCATGCGCCGAGCTCTCGATGTCATCGCCCCGGCACGTCTGGGCAGCAGCTTCCGGTGGTTGCTCGCATCGTCGTGGTCCAGCAACCTCGGCGACGGCATGGCACTGGCGGCCGGACCGCTGCTCGTCGCCTCGCAGACGGACGACGCGTTCCTCGTGGCCCTCGCGGCCACCCTCCAGTGGCTGCCGCATCTCCTGTTCGGGCTCCACGCGGGCGCGTTCTCGGACCGCCACGACCGGCGTCGACTGGTCCAGGTCGCCAACCTGTCCCGGATGGCGGTGCTCTTCCTGCTGGTGCTGACCATCATCACGGGCAGCGTCTCGGTGGGCATCGTGCTCGTGGCCCTGTTCCTGGTGTCCACGGCCGAGGTGTTCGCGGACAACGCATCCGCGACCCTGCTGCCGATGCTCGTGCATCGCGACGACCTGCCGCTGGGCAACGCCCGGGTCATGGCGGGGTTCGTGACCATCAACCAGCTGGCCGGGCCGCCCATCGGGGCGGCCCTGTTCGCGGCCGGCATGGCGCTCCCGTTCCTGGGTGAGGCGATCATGGTCGGGTTCGCGGCGGTCCTCGTGCGGCGGATCGTGCTGCCCGCCCACGGCAGGGTCGCCACGGTGGCGACGGGCTTCCGCCACGACATCGGTGAGGGGCTCCGCTGGGTGCGCCACCACGCCGCGGTGCGGACCCTGGTCATCACCATCTTCACGTTCAACATCACCTACGGCGCCGCGTGGTCGGTGATCGTGCTCTACAGCAGCGAGCGATTGGGCCTCGGCGAGGTCGGTTTCGGGCTCATCACCACGGTCATCGCCCTGGGGGGCCTGGTGGGGACCGCGAGCTACTCGCGGCTCACGGCGCGGCTGAGCCTGGGGGACCTCATGCGTATCGGGCTCATCATCGAGACGTTCACCCACCTGGGCCTGGCGCTGACCACCTCGCCGCTCGTGGCGATGCCCATCCTCTTCGTGTTCGGGGCACACGCCTTCGTGTGGGGCACGACCTCGAGCGCCATCCGGCAGCGCGCCGTCCCGCTGCCGCTCCAGGGTCGCGTGGGCAGCGTCAACACGGTGGGCGTGTTCGGTGGGCTCGTGATCGGCTCGGTGCTGGGCGGGCTCATCGGCCGGGCCTTCGGAGTGGCGGCACCCTACTGGTTCGCGTTCCTCGGCTCGGCGCTCCTGCTCCTGCTCATCTGGCGTGAGCTGCGCCACATCGCGCACGCGGAGGCGGTGGGTGATCGCATGGCGGAGGCGTCCTCGGGCTGAGCGTCGCTGACGCGCGTTGACCCTCGTCCGACGGCTGTGCGATAGTCGGTGGAGGGCCGTCCCAGAGGGTGCAGGGACGTCCGAGCCGGAGGGATCGTGGACAGCCTCGTGGGTCTCGGCACGCCTCCGAGGGCGTCGGCTCCCGATCCGGCGCCGGGCGTCCAGACGCCGCTCCTGACGGTCCGGCAGCTGTCCAAGCGCTATGCCGGTCTCGTGGCCCTCACGGACTATCGTCTCGACCTCGTCGCGGGCACCATCCACGGCATCATCGGGCCCAACGGCGCCGGCAAGACCGAGCTGTTCCACTGCCTCTCGGGCATGGTCCGGCCCACGACCGGCTCCATCCGGCTCGCCGGCGTCGAGATGGTCGGCCGTGCGCCAGCGCAGGTCGCTGCCGCAGGCATCGCCCGGACCTTCCAGAACATCCGGTTGTTCGGCGACCTGTCGGTGCTCGACAACGTGCGCGTCGCGGTCCAGCGCCAGCTGCCCGGTCCGCTGTGGGCGGCCGTCCTGTCGACCCGTGGCTTCCGCGATCGTGAGGCGGAGGTGACGCGGCGTTCCCTCGCCTTGCTCGAACGGGTGGGCCTCGCCCATCTCGCGGAGCGTCAGGCGCGCAGCCTGCCCTACGGCGAGCAGCGGCGCCTCGAGATCGCGCGTGCGGTGGCCGTGGAGCCCCAGGTGCTGCTCCTGGACGAGCCGAACGCGGGCATGAACCCGACGGAGACGGCCGAGCTCCTGACGCTCGTCCGACGTATCCGGGACGACCTGGGGATCACGGTCGTCATGGTCGCCCACGACATCCCGCTCGTGATGGGCCTGTGCGACCGCATCCAGGTCCTCGACCACGGCCAGCTGCTCGCGGAGGGAACCCCCGCCGTGGTGCGCAACGACCCCGCCGTCATCGCGGCCTACCTCGGTCAGGCCAGGCGTGCCTGAGCCCGGGGCCGGCGATGGTGGGCGTACGGGCGGTGACCCAGGTGGCCTCCTCGTCATCGACGCCCTGAGCGTCTCCTATGGCAGCATCCGCGCCCTGCGCGAGGCGACCCTCCATGTCGCCGCAGGCGAGCTGGTGGCCATCATCGGCTCCAACGGCGCGGGCAAGAGCACCCTGCTGAAGACGGTGTCGGGCCTGATGCGCCCGCGCGAGGGCTCCATCCGCTTCGACGGCCGCGATATCACGTCCGCATCCACCGACCGCATCGTGGCCATGGGCATCTCGCAGTGCCCGGAAGGCCGTCGCGTGTTCGGACGACTGAGCGTCCGGGAGAACCTGGTGCTGGGGGGGATCGGTCGACCCGCCGCGGATGCCGACCGGGACCTGGAGCGGATGCTGGAGCTGTTCCCGCGCCTCCGGGAGCGGGTCTCCCAGACGGCGGGCACGCTGTCCGGCGGGGAGCAGCAGATGCTGGCCATCGCGCGGGCGCTCATGAGCGCGCCTCGCCTGCTGCTGCTCGACGAGCCCTCGCTGGGTCTGGCACCCCTCATGGTGGAGCAGGTGTTCCGGATCGTGGATGATCTCAAGGCCCAGGGTCTCACGATGCTGCTCGTGGAGCAGAACGTGCACCACGCGCTGGACTCCGCCGACCGGGCGTACGTGATGGAGACCGGCCGCATCACGCTCGACGGACCCGCCGCGGAGCTGCGTCACGACCCGCGCATCGAGCAGTCGTACCTGGGTCACTGACCATGTTCGAATACCTGCTGCAGCAGATCGCCAACGCACTCAGCGCCGGCAGTCTCTACGCCCTCATGGCGGTGGGCCTGGCGCTCATCTTCAGCATCCTGCGCCTCATCAACTTCGCGCACGGCGACGTGATGATGATCGCGGTCTACGTGTTCGTGTTCGCGGGCTTCGCCGGCCTGCCGATGCCCGCCGCCTTCGTGGTCATGATCGCGGGCACGATCGTCATCGGTCTGTTCATGGAGCGGGTCGCCTATCGGCCCCTCCGCGGCGGGCCGGAGATCGCGCTGCTGCTGAGCTCCTTCGCGGTCGGCCAGATCCTCCAGAACTCGGCGCTGCTGACGAGCCGTCTTGCCAGCCGGCCCGTGCAGATCGCGTTCCCCGCGCCCGAGCTGTTGTCGGGAGCGGTCACCCTCGGGCCGGTCATGGTTCCCCGCCTCAACATCGCGAGCTTCGTCATCGGCACATCGCTGCTGGTGCTGCTGACACTGTTCGTCACGAGGACCCGCCTGGGTCTCTCGATGCGGGCGCTCGCCGAGGACCTGACGGCGGCACGGCTCATGGGCATCCGGGTCGACCGGGTGGTCATCATCGCGTTCGCCATCGCGTCCGGGCTGGCTGCCGTGGCGGGCTTCCTGTACGCCTCGCAGGCGGGCCAGATCAACCCGTTCCTGGGCTTCACGCCCGTGCTCAAGGCATTCATCGCGGCCGTCATCGGTGGCTTCGGTAGCCTCACGGGCGCCGTCGTCGGGGCGTACCTGTTGGCGTTCCTCGAGATCATCCCGACGGCCCTCGCAGGGATCGCGAGCATCATCCCCAGGGATTCCATCCCCGCCGAGGTCCATGACCTGCTCGCCCAGTGGCTGCCCGGCTCGTTGGCCAGCTGGCGGGACGTGTTCGTGTACGGCTTCCTCATCCTGGTGCTGCTGTTCCGGCCGCAGGGGATCCTGCGCGGGCGGGCGCGCGAGGAGACGCCGTGAGCATCGACCGTCGCCTGCTCACCGGTGTGTGCCTGCTCGGGGCGCTGGTGCTCGCGCTGGCGCTGCTCTCCGCGTCCGGATCGGCGTTCTGGCAGGGCCAGATCATCGTGCTGGGCGTGTTCGTCATCCTGACCGTGAGCCTCAACCTCGCGAGCGGCTTCACGGGTCTGTTCTCGCTGGGGCACATCGGGTTCATGGCCATCGGTGCCTATGTCTCGGCGATCCTGACGCTGCCCGTGGCCAGCAAGGCATCGCTGCTGCGTCTCCCGGACTGGCTCGCGAACGTGGAGCTGAGTGGCACGGCAGGGCCAATCCCCGTCGGCTGGCTGACCGCCACGCTCATCGCCGCGCTGGTGGCCGCGTTCGTCGCGCTGCTCGTGGGTTCGGTGGTGATGCGGCTCTCGGGCAGCTTCGTCGCGGTCGCCACGCTGGGCTTCCTGGTCATGGTGCGCACCGTGCTCATCAACGTGGACGACTGGACACGTGGCTCCCGACCGTTCTCCAACGTGGTGCCCTACACGGACATGTGGTGGACGTGGGCGGCCGCCGCGGGCGTGGTGTACGTGGTCTGGCGCATCAAGCGCTCACCATGGGGTCGCCAGATGCTGGCCCAGCGCGAGGACCACTGGGCCGCCCAGTCGGTGGGCATCCCCGTCCTCCGGCCACGCCTCCTGGCGTTCGTCGTCAGCGCCGCGTTCTGCGCCGTCGCGGGCTCGCTGTATGCCCACTTCCTGACCTCGTTCTCGCCCCAGGCGTTCTACTTCGACATCACCTTCGAGGTCATGACGATGCTGGTGGTGGGTGGGCTTGGCTCGGTCAGCGGGTCGGTGCTCGGTGCGACCATCATCATCGCCGTGTCCGAGGCGCTCCGACGCGTCGAGGAGAACAGCCAGCTGTATGGGATGAGCGGCATCGTGCTGGGCGTGTTCTTCCTGGCCGTCATCATCTTCCGACCAGGTGGCCTGATGGGCCAGCGGGAGGTCAGCCTCGACCCGATCCGGCGCCTCATGGCCCGGGGTCGCGACACCGCGTAGCCCGATCGTCGTGCTCGCTTCGGTGAGGCGATGAGGCACGTGGGCCGGCGGGCTCAGGGGATGAGACCGATGACCTCGGCGGCGATGGGGTCCTCGACGTACACGATCCAGAGGACGTCATCGGCCAGCACCACGTCGATGGGTGGTGACGGGAGCGCGAACGGATCGGCCGAGGGGTCGGGCGACCCGCTCGTCAGGCGGTCAGCGATGCGGGTCACCTCGTGGCCGGCGATGGTGCTCGTCGTCCGGATGCCGTCGGCAAGCTCCGGGAACCACGCGGCGACGATGGCATCCACGAGCGGCGCCAGGTCGGCGGTGGTGGCTCGGGCCAGCAGGATCTGGCCGAACGAGTCCTCGGTGGGGAACGAGCCGATGGTGAATCGGAGGTCATCCAGGTCGGCCCCCTGGCTGGCCAGGGCGGCGTCGAGGGCGGTCAGCGCGCCGTCCACCGCCGGGTCCTCCGGGTCCAGCCACGACGCCATGTCCGTGCCCGGGAAGCTCTCCATGTCGACAGTGCAGCCGCCGCCCGCATCGGGGACGCTCTCGCCCAGCCCGCATCCGGCCACCATGGCGGGCATGAGGGACTCGAGGGTCGGGTCGTGGAACGCCGAGGGCTCGGGCTCCTCGGTCGGCTCGGGTGGCAGCGGGATGTCCGCCAGCCGCGGCAGTGCCGATCCGGCCAGGGTCGTCAGCGCGGCCGCCGGATCGACGGTATCGGGTGTCGAGCCGTACAGCTCGAGGCTGAGCAGCAGGTCGTCGTCGAGGTCCACGAAGATCGCCGGCGGGTCCGTCAGCAGGTAGGCGGGTGCGTCACCCACGGACATGTCCTGACCCTCGAACAGGGGCCGGATATCGAAGTCCAGGTCCCCGATGTCACGGCGCATGATGAGGTTCACGTCACTGACCATCGGATCGGTGACCCACGAGCAGTCCGTCTGGCTGCTGGTGCCGACCGTCACGGCGACACCCAGCGCCTCGCTCACCTCCGGCACGGACAGGACCTCGCACATGGCGCTGGGGTCATCCGTGGCCGGGTCGACCGATCCGGGCGCGACGCTCGCGTCCTGGGCATGCGTCGTCAGGGGGATCGAGAGTGCCCCGGCGGCGAGGATCATGGCGAAGCCGACACGCGTTCGTGCGGCGCGGATGCGGGCCATGCGGTCTGGTGACTCCAAGAAAGCCCGGCGCAGCCAGCCGTGGCACCCGACCGGGCAGGCTGCCACCGCGCGCATCATACGAGGAGGCCCGCCCTGCATCGCGGGACGGGCCTCGAGAGGTCGTCAGGAGGTCCGGGCGTCATGCCCGGACCGATCAGGGAGCCGGGACCGCGTCGGGCACGACCTCGGCGCCGAGCGTGAACGCGCCGTCCTTGACGGCGATGATCGTCACGCCCTTCTGGGGCACGTGCTCCTCGGGTGTGAACGTGATGGCGCCCGTCACACCCGGGAAGCCCGAGGTGGTCTCGATGGCGCTCTTGAGCGCGGCGCCGTCCATGCCGCCGGCCCGCGTGATGGCGTCCGCGAGCAGCTTGATCGAGTCATAGCCGAGCGCCGCGAAGGCGTTCTCCGGCGCGTGGCCGTACTCTGCCTCGTAGGCCGCCATGAATGCCTTGATACCCTCGGTGCCGCCCTGTGCATCCATGAGCGCATGCGTCGTGAAGTAGACGTCGTTGGCTGCAGCACCCGCGACGGTCAGCAGGTCCGGCGTGTCATAGCCGTCACCACCCACGATGGGGCCCGTGAGGCCGGCATCCCGGAACTGCTTGACGGCGGTGCCGATGTTGTGGGGCATCGCCGCGATGTAGTAGAAGTCGGGCTGCTCGGCGAGCGCCGCCACCTTGGCGATCTGCGCGGAGAAGTCGGTGGCGTCGTCCTCGTACGAGTCCTCGAGCACGATGGTGCCGCCGGCCGCGCCGAACGCGTCCTTGAAGTACTGGCCCAGGAGCGTGGTGTACTCCTGGCCCTTGTCCCACAGGAGGTAGGCGTTGCCGCCGAACTGCTCGAGCGCGTACTCGGCGCCCGCTGCGGCCTGGACGTTGTCACCGAACGCGGCCAGGAACACCTGGTCACCCAGCTGCGAAGGCAGCTTGGGTGATGTGGCGCCGACCGTGATGTACGGGATGCCCGCCGCCTGGAACGTGGGAGCCGTGGCGATCACCGAGTCCGAGTCGGAGTAGCCCACGAACGCCTTGACATGGTCCTCCTCGACGAACTGGCGCGCGGTCTGCGCGGCCACGACCATGTCCGTCTGGCTGTCATGGATGACGAGCTCGAGCGGGGCGCCAAGGACGCCCCCCGCGGCGTTGATCTCCTTGACCGCGAGCAGCGCACCCTGCTCGGCGGGCTGGTCGAGCGAGGACATCTCGCCCGTGATGCCGAAGCCGCCGCCGATGCGCCACGGCTCTCCTGCCGCGGGACTCTGGGCGACCGAGATGGTGGAGGTGGTGGCGAGGAGCACGGCTGCTCCCGCGACCACGGCCATGCGATGACGAACCTGCATGCTGGATCCCCTCCGATCAGCGCGTTGGTGTGATGGACCCTCATCGTAGCCATCCCGCCGTGCGACCGGAAGATGGGGGCTCGCGACGATCGACGGTGGTCCTCGGGACGGGCTAGAGGCCCGGGTGTGTGCGCCCGGCCGTGGTCGGGACGAGATCGTCAGATGTCCGAGTCGAGCCCGTACACGCGCTGCGCGTTGCGCCAGCCGATGCCCTCGATGGCATGCGTGGCATCCGCGAGGGACCAGTCGTCGTCGCGCACCCAGCTACCGAGCGTGCGCGCGAGGCCGCGTCGGAACAGCCAGCTGCCGAGCAGGTACAGCTCCGGCAGGCCCCACGCGTCCGATGAGTAGAGCAGCTTGGTCATGGGCGTCAGCTCCAGCGTTTCGGTGATGAGGCGCTCGCTCGCGATGCCCATATGGGTCACGGCGAGCCCGACGTCATGGCTCACGTGGCCGAACATCTGGGCGAGATAGCCCGCCTGACGATGGAACGGGTAGCCATGCAGCAGGATCACCTGGCACAGCCCTTCCGTGGCACGCAGGAACGGGGTCAGGAGTGTCGGGTCGGCACGCGACAGGTCGAGATCCGTGTCCCCGAACCCCGTGTGGACCTGGAGGGGACGACCGGTGCGCACCGCCTCCCAGATGCCGAAACGGATCAGCACCCGCTCGGTGAGCCGGACCCGGCCCGTCGTCGCGATCGTGCGCAGCCAGTCGCCGGCGGCGCCAACCACCTGCGCGTCCGTGGGTGGCCGAGGGTCGATGTCGAGGCCGCCCCGATAGGCCAGCACGGTCTTCCAGCCCACGCTCCGTGGCAGCTCCGCCTCGAGCGCCGCGCGGAACGCGTCCGGATAGGCCTGCGCGCCGACACCGCCGCGGGCGAGGTCCTCCGCGACCGACTCGAGACGCACGATGGTCCGGGTCGGCACGCCCGAGGCCGACTCGAGCTCCGGCATGTCCATCAGCTCCTCGCCCCGGAAGCCGGTGTCGATGAGCAGCAGCCGCACGCCAGCCGGGGCGACGAACCGTCGGGTGAGGTCCCCCGGCGAGTGCCTCGAGCGGAGCTCGAGGTACCGCTCGCCGCTGATGTGTGGCTCGCCGCCCAGGAGCGGCCCGCACCAGCGGCGGACGGCGATCCCCAGCTGGCATGCCCAGCCTGCTGCGGCCGACGCGGCAGGCCGGTCCGACTCGGTGATCATGGACAGGAACCGCGCCGCGTCGAGCGGCTCCCGGACCACCGAGTGGACGTGATGGTCGATGAGGCCGACGTGCTCGATGGCCGCGTTCACGCCCAGGTGAGGACCATCGATGGCGTGGCCCGGTCCGGGCCGATCGGCCGGCAGATGCATGGCCGTCAGGGGACGAGCGCCAGCACCCGTGCCGGGCTGCCCGATCCGTCCACCAGGGGCAGCACGCCCACGAACGCCCACGCACCCAGTGGCGGCACCGCCGCCAGGTTCTGGAGGCCCTCGACGTGCCAGACGCCCGCTGGGTGGCTGACCTGCCGATGGACGACGAAGTCGCTCGCGTTGCCAGGGTCGATGCCCAGGGTGTCGACACCCAGACCGACCACGTGCCGCTGCTCGACCAGGTAGCGGGCGCCGTCCTCCCCGAACCCGGGGAAGCGCAGGTCGCCCGGCTGGCCTGCGTAGCGCACCGGATCGGTGTTGCGCTCCTCCCAACCCGTACGCAGGAACACGATCGCACCATCCGGGATGGGGCCGTGCTGCCGCTCGAACCGCTCGACCTGGGCCCGGGTCAGGACCGCGTCCGGGTCGTCACCCACGTCCTCACTGATGTCGATGACCGCCAGTGGCCGGATGAGCGTCGCCGGGTCCACCTCGTGGAGCGGGGCGGCGCCCTCGACCATGTGCGCCGGCGCGTCGAAGTGGGTGCCCGTGTGCTCCACGAACGTGACCCGACGCGCGAAGAACCCATCCGGGTCGATGCGCACGACCGTCTCGAACTCGGGCGCGGGGCTCCCTGGCCACATCACGAGGCCGGCGTGGAACGGCTGCGTCAGGTCGATGACGCGGGCCTGCTCGAACATGTCCATCCCCTTCCATGTGGCTGGCGGATCCCTCGTGGGGTGGCGGATCCCCCCACCCGCTGTGCGCCGACGTTCGTGTCAGAACACGCGCAGATGCGCCGACCGTGCATCGGCCGGTGACATCGCCTCGAAGGCGTCCGCCTCGGAGGTGCGCACCGCGATGATGCACCGTCCGAGCAGGTCACCCAGCGATGGGAACAGCACGTCGTCCTGCTGGAGGTTCGTGAGCGCCTCGCGGAGGGTCGCGGGCAACGGCCGGATGCCGGCTCGCCGGGCGTCCTCGCCGGTCAGGTCGGCGGGGTCGTGGAGCGCCGGCTCGGGTGGCTCCAGCTGTCGTCGGACGCCATCGAGACCGGCCGCGATGAGGCCGCCCAGGGCGAGGTAGGGGTTGCAGCTCGGGTCACACGCCTTGAGCTCCACGTTGGTGGACTCGGACTCGCGACCCCGGAACGTGGAGGCCACCCGGAGCGCCGCCTCCCGGTTGTCCGGGCCCCAGGAGACCGTCGACCCGGCCCACGCATGTGGCTGGAGCCGCTCATAGGAGTTCCAGCTGGGGCAGGTGAGCGCCACGAGCGCCGGCAGGTGATCCATGACGCCTGCCACGAACCAGCGCCCGAGGTCCGAGAGCAATCGTTCGTCGGCGGCGGGGTCGTAGAGCAGGTTGCGGGTCCCGTCGGGCGACCAGAGGCTGAAGTGCACGTGGGCGCCCGAGCCGATCGCGTCCGGGAAGGGCTTGGGCGCGAACGATGCGATGAGGCCGTGCTGGATCTCGGCGACACCACGCACCGTGTCGCGGAACTTGATCTGCTGGTCGGCCGCGCCCAGCGCGTCCCGATATCGGACCGCGATCTCCTGCTGGCCCGGACCGTATTCGTTGATGGCCTGCTCGACCTCGATGCCCTGGCGGACCAGGGAATCCACGATGTCCCCCATGACCACGGCGGCCCGGTCCATGCCCGCCGACGAGTAGCACGGGCCGTCCTGCCACGGGACCGGTGTGCCACCGAGGTCCTGGAGCAGGTAGAACTCGTTCTCGAAGGCGGCCTGGACCACGATGCCCGCATCGGCGGCATCGGCGACCATGCGCTTGAGATAGCTGCGAGTGCAGCACCCCCAGTCGAGACCGTCGTGCCCCAGCTGGTCGCTGAGCACACTCGCGGTCCGGGGCACCCAGTCGAGCACGCTCCACGTGGCCGGGTCGGGCGTGATGCGCACCTCGCCCACCGGCTCCATGCCCTCGACCTGCGGTGCGAGCTGCTCCAGCAGGTTGAGGGTGTTCTGGGCGCGCGTCAGCCCGATGCCCTCGCGCATGCGGGTGGCGAGGCGTGCCACGTGCACGTTCTTGCCCCGGATGACACCCGCTGGGTCGCAGTAGAGGAAGCGCACGAGGCGGATGTCGTCCGCCCTCGCGAGCTCCACGACATCCTCGATGGTCAGCGACGCGGGCACCGGGATCCCTCCGTGCGTGCCTGCCCGGCGAGCCGGGAAGGGAGTCAGGGCAGCTTCTGGAACACCTCGGTGAGCGCCGGCTCCTCGGCGTTCACGAGCCACAGCACGTCACCATGGGGATAGACATAGGACACCTGTCCGTTCACGGCTGCCTCGGTGACGTCCTTGCCGGCCACCTGGACCGGCGTCTGCGCCATCTCCTCGCCACCCAGGAACGCGCCCATCAGGTCGGGCACGAACGCCGAGATGTCAGCGCCGCGGACCTGGATCGCCACGATGACGACACTGCCGTTGGTGCCGAAACCGATCGACAGGTCATCGATCGACTTGCCCTGGCTCTCGAGTGCCGCCAGGAACGCCTGCTGTGTCGGGTCGTCCGGATCGATCTCCGCGTCGGTGCCGACACGCGTATCGACGTTCATCGACATGCCCGCGATCTCGCTCGGGAAGAGCGCCTCGAGTGCCGCGTCGGTGGTGAACGACTCCTCCGGCTGGGGCGTGCCGACGGGAAGCTGCCCGAGACGCGGGATCGCGAGCTCGGCGATGCTGACCAGCGCGCCCTGCTTGTCGACGCCCTCCGTGGTCTCCCCCACGAGCTGCAGGTTGAACAGTCCGTCGCCGCCGACCTCGATGTACAGCAGGGTGCCCATCGACTCGGGCAGGTAGACCGCGGTCATGCCCGCCACCTGGAGGTCGATGGCGCACGGCGCGGCCGACCCACCTGGCAGGGGCGAGCTCGCCGAGAACGTGCACATGAGCTCGGCGATCTCGGCCGTGGTGCCGGAGCTCAGATCGGTATACAGGGAGATGTACCGGCCGCTCTCGTAGTCGCCGTCGAAGCTGCAGTCGGTCGGGTCGCCGGAGACGAGCGTGAAGGTCTCGCCGAGAGCCTTCGAGACCTCCTCGGCCGTCAGCACACCGCACGGCGCGACCGGCTCGGGGGAGAAGGCGGGCTCGGCCGGGTCACTCGGTTCCTGGGCGAGCACGCCGCCGCTGGTCAGGGCCGCGATCGCGAAGCTGGCACCGACCAGGAGCGTGGCTCGACGAAGATGGGTGGGCATCGAGGTACCTCAGCAGCGGGGCATCCCGGGCGGACGGTCCGTGGCCGGGAGCGGCGTCATCATAGGACCCCGACGCCTCACGCCATAGGACGTTCATGACCCACGTCGAGCCCATCCCGTCGTTGCCGCTCCAGCCGCCCTGGCGGATCCGGGCGCGTCTGCTCACGCCCCTGGCCGCGGGCGGCACCCGGTACGAACCGGATGCGCTCGTGGTCGTCGACGCGTCGGGGCGGCTCGAGGCGGTGGTGGCGTGGCCCGGCGACGGTGCCGCGGACCACGTGATCGACCTCCGGCCCCTGGTGCTGCTGCCTGGCCTGGTGGACCTGCACGTGCATCTGCCGCAG
>CAZYTQ010000001.1:130899-133495 GCA_964650135.1 uncultured Anaerolineaceae bacterium
CAGGTGGCGGCCGCGGGCATCGGGGCGGGTCTCGACCTGCTGACCTGGCTGGAGCGACACATCTTCGAGCGCGAGCGTCGCTTCCGCGCTGCGGTGGCCGAGGCCCAGGTGCCGCGGGTGCTGCGAGCCATGGCAGGTGCCGGCACCACCTCGTTCCTGGGCTATGGCGCCATCTGGGCGGACAGCACCGACGTCGCCTTCCGGGCTGCCGAGGCGCACGGCATCCGGGCCGCGCTGGGCGCGGTGATGATGGACCGCCTCAGCTATGACGACGAGACGCCGCCTGGTGCGCGGATGGACCGGGCCCTGCAGGAGGCCGAGACGCTCATCGCGCGCTGGGATGGCGCGGCCGACGGGCGGTTGCGATACGCGGTGACGCCCCGTTTCGCGGTCAGCTGCACGGCCGAGCTGTTGCGCGACTCCGCGGCGCTCGCGGCACGCACGGGTGTGCTGTGGCAGAGCCACGTGTCCGAGGATGCGCGCGAGATGGAGACCGTGCGCGGGCTGTTCCCGGACGCCGCCGACTATCTCGATGTCTATGACCGGGCCGGCGCGCTGGGTGAGCGGACGATCCTCGCCCATGCGATCCACCTCTCCGACCGCGAGGTGGCACGGCTGGTGGAGACCGGCACCCGGACGGCCCACTGCCCGGTCTCCAACCTGTTCATCGCGAGCGGCGTGATGCCGCTCGTCGATCGCCTCGAGGCGGGCGCCATCACCGGGCTGGGCTCGGATGTGGCCGGGTCGCCGGAGCTGTCCGTGTTCGCCCAGATGCGCACCGGCTTCTATGCCGCGAACGCCCGCCGGGTGGCGATGGGGGATCCGCGACCGGCGCCCGATCCGCTCACGTTCCTGCGGCTGGGCACGATCGAGGGGGCACGGGCCCTGGGCCAGGACGCCATCACTGGCTCGCTGGAGCCGGGCCGGGAGGCAGACCTGATCGCGGTGGATCCACGGCTGACGCTGCCGCCCGGGGGCGAGGACACGGACGACCCACTCCAGCTGGTGGGTCGGCTCATCTTCCGGGAGCGGCCGGGCATGGTCCGTGGCGTGTGGGTCCGGGGTCGATCCGTGGCGCTCGAGGAGGACCACCCATGAACACGTACGAGCTGCTCATCGAAGGTGGCACGGTGGTCGACGGCACGGGGGCCGCCGGCTTCCGCGGTGCCGTGGCCGTCACCGGCGACCGGCTGCGGGTCCTGCGCGGCGACGTCGACGGCGTCGCAGCGGGTCGGCGCATCGATGCCACCGGCCTCGTCGTCGCGCCCGGCTTCATCGATCTCCACTCGCACTCCGGTCTCATGATCCTCGCTGAGCCGCGCCACGCGCCCAAGGTGCGCCAGGGCGTGACGACCGAGGTCATCGGTGTGGACGGCAACAGCTATGCCCCCTTCCGGTCACGCGAGGATCTGGCCGCGTTCGCGCGCCTCAACGCGGGCCTGGATGGGCTGCCGGACGGGGTGGTGCTCGACTGGGGATCGACCGACTCCTATCTTCGGCGCCTGGACCGCCGGGTGAGCGTCAACCTCGCCTTCCTGGTCGGCAACTCGGCGCTGCGCATCGAGGCCCTCGGCTGGGACGACGTGCCCGCCGATGCCGCCGCGCTTGCTCGGATGCGCAGCCTGCTGCGGGAATCGATGGAGGAGGGCGCGTTCGGCCTCTCGTCCGGGCTCGACTACCCGCCGGGGGCCTTTGCCTCGACGGACGAGCTGGCGGCACTCACCAACGAGTCTGCGTCGCTCGGTGGGATCTACCACACCCACGTGCGCTATCCGCTCGGCGATGGCTTCCTGGACCCGTTCCGGGAGGCCATCGAGATCGGCCGACGGGGCAGTGGCCCCGTCCATATCACCCACTTCTACCGGCGTGCCACCGCGCCTGGGCCTGCCGAGGCCATGATCGGCCTCGTCGAGGATGCGCGTGCCGAGGGCCTCGACGTGACCTGGGACACGTATCCGTACGAGTGGGCGAGCACACGATTGCTCATCATGCTGCCCCCGTGGGTCCAGGCGGGCGGCCCCGGTCCCCTCATGGAGCGACTCGCCGACCCAGCCATCCGTGAGCGGCTGCGAGGCGAGCTCGCCGAGCGTGGCCGGGCGTATGCCGGCCGGACGCCCTGGGATGACCTGCGGCTGGGTGCTCTGCGCACCGATCGATACCGGGAGTGGGAGGGCCGGACCCTCGGTGACCTGATGGCGGCCTCCGGGCAGGATGCGGTCGATGCGGCGTGTGACCTGCTGCTGGCCGAGGACCTGCGTCCCAACCAGGTCACGCCCGGCCCTGCCCACGGCAGCCTCGGCCCATTCCTGGTCCATCCCGTGTCCATGGTGGGCACCGACTCGACGTTCGTCGGCGAGAGGCCGTCTCCGCGCACATGGGGCTCGTTCCCGCGTGTCCTGGGTGAGTTCGTGCGCGAGCAGCGGCTGATGGGTCTCGAGGAGGCGGTCCGCAAGATGACCTCCGCGCCCGCGGCGCGCCTGGGCATCCCCGACCGAGGATCGCTGCGTGACGACATGCGCGCGGACATCGTCGTCTTCGACCCCGCGACCATCGCGTCCACCGCCACCTATGACGCGCCGCGCTCGTACCCGGTGGG
>CAZYTQ010000002.1:0-29354 GCA_964650135.1 uncultured Anaerolineaceae bacterium
CGCGAGCGGGCGCCCACGTCACGCGTCTCGTGTCTGCCGGGCACGGCACGGCGCGGGATGTCCCTCCCCTTGGCCCTGGAGCCCTGCCACGCCCGTGCCCGCTCTGTGCGGTCGGGGCGGCGCCTCCCTTGGGATCACCTGCGGCCGGCCGGCGCCCCCTGGTGGGCGACGTCGGCCGATGGACCGGTCAGCGGACCTCGATACCGATCTCGACGCCGCCGGAGACGACCTTGTCCTGGCGCTTGACGATGGACCTCGAGGTGGATCCGCCGCCGAAGTCGTCCAGGTCGAGGGACGCGATCAGGTCATCACCGCGGGGCGCCTCACGCAGCGACCGGAGGAGGCGCGGGAAGCTGCCGCCGCATGCGCCCGGGTCCCAGACGCAGTCGCTGATGGTCTCGCTGCCACCGGCCACCACGAGATACCCGTATCCCGCAGCCTTGCTGGGGACGTTCACACGCAGGGTGCGCAGGCTCGCCACGCCCTTCTGGTCGACGAGACGCACCCGGATGTCGAGGCGATCGCCGGGCCGGACGCCGAGCGATGACCGCTCGCGGAACGCGCCGCCGTTGCGGGACACGAGCACCTTGCGCACCGTGTAGCGCTTGACGATCGGGCTGACCGTCGCGCGCGCGGAGACCTTCGTGAACGTGATGTTCTCGGCGCCGTTGTCCTGGAGCAGCCCCAGCTGCTGGTACAGCAGGTTCGCGGCGTCGTAGGCCGCATCGGCGGACGCGAACCGGTCGTCCCGGCGCAGCTCCCAGGCGCGTCCGTCGGCGCGCCGACCGGTGATGGTCCAGGACACGGTCGCGGTGCCCTTGCCGACCCGGTCGGCCGTGGTCTGGATGTCGTAGTAGAGGTGGTTCGCGGAGACGACGGGGATCCAGTCGGAGGCGGTCACCCGGGTGGTGCCGGTCCGGATCCGGCCGGACTCGGTCGAACGCACCCGCGCGACCACCGGGATGAGCCGTGGCTGGCGGCCGACACGTGCCTGGACCCCGGACAGGCGGTCCTGGTCGAGGACGCCGAACAGGCGCCCGATGTTGGCGAGCTTGAACGGCTCCAGGCCGTCGATGATGGCCACGGCCTTGGCGCGCGCCGCGCCGAAGGCGACCTTGCCCTCCCCCGTCATCGGGTGACCGAAACCGAGCACGACGCCGTCGCAGACGGAGGTCACGGTGCCCACGGCGCCGATGGTCACGTCGCCCATGGCGATGACCCCCGCGAGGTTGCCGCCGGCCACCGGTGCCGCTGCCAGGCTGCTGCTGGTGCCTGCGCTGGCACTGCCCGTGGTGAGACGGACCGTACCCAGCTCCCGTCGCAGCTCCTTCGCCAGCAGCGAGCGGCTGCGGCCGAGCCCACCGCTGATGATGACCGGGGTCGGGATGCGGCTGAGCGTGCTGGTCGACGTGGCGGAGACACCCGCCTCGCGCGCGACCATCCTGCCGAGCGAACCGGACAGGCGGATGCGGGTCCGCTCGGCGCTCGCGCGCGTGCCGTAGTCGGTCGTGATGCGTGCCATGGCCCGGGCCGGGGTCATGCCACCGATACGCGACGGGCCGGTGGAGAAGCTGTACGACACGGCACCCGCGAGCTTGCCATCGATGTACACCGGCGACCCGGACATCCCCGACCAGATGCCCTTGCCCTGGGCGATGACCCGCTTGCCGGGCAGGTCGCTGACCTTGATGAGGATGAGGTCGCGACCCGGCGCGATGCCGTCACGGAGGGTGCCCAGGACACGCACCTTGAAGGGCCGCGGGGTGTCGCCGCTGGTGACGGTCCAGCCGGTGCCGACCTTGCCCTCGGTGATCTTCGAGGTGGCCATGGTGGCGGGGCATGCCGCGGGCGCGAGGCTCGTGCTGTCCGGGCTCGTGGATGGTGCGGCCGGCGCAGCGATCGCGCTGCCTCCCGCCATGGCCGTCGCGACGACCGCGAAGAGGATGGCGCGCATGTGCGCCCGAGCTGCCTGCATCCCTGCGACTCCTCAGCCGTGGGGCCGCTCGATCCGCCCTCCCTCGGCCGGTCCCAGCGGACCATATCAGGAGCGGGCCGACGGCGTAGCATCCCGGTCCATGGGCACCGCGACCGAGACCGACACCGACCTCCTGGCCACGCGGTCCCTGGTCGACCGGCTGCTCGCCACGCATCCCGGGATCGATCCCTCGGGGGTGCGCGTGGTGCGTGCGCCGGGGCGGGTCAACCTCATCGGTGAGCACACCGACTACAACGATGGCTTCGTGCTGCCCGCCGCGATCGACCTCGAGATCCGGCTCGCGCTCGTACCCGATGACGGGGGCCTCGCGGATGTGACCCTCGCCGCGACCGGGGAGCGGGCGCGCATCGAGGTGCGGGACGTGGGTCCGCCCACGGGTGTCTGGGGCGACTACATCGCGGGCACGGCACGCGAGCTGGCGCACGCCGGTCTGGCCGTCCACGGGTTCCGAGGGCTGCTGGCGAGCAGTCTGCCCGAGGGAGCCGGCCTGTCATCCTCGGCCGCCCTCGAGCTGGCCGGTGCGTGGGCGCTCTCGCCTCCCGGCGGGCCGGCCGCGAGCCCCATGGACGTGGCGCGCATCGCGCAGCGAGCCGAGAACGAGTACGTGGGCGTGCGCTGCGGGCTCATGGACCAGTTCGCGTCGGCGTGCGGCGTGGACGGAGCGGCGGTGCTGCTCGACTGTCGCTCGGGCGAATGGCGGACCGTGGCGCTCCCCGAGGACCTCGTGGTCGTGGTCATCCACTCGGGTGTCCCGCGCGCGCTCGGCAGCTCGGCCTACAACGAGCGGCGGGCCGATTGCGAGCGGGCGGCCGGGCTCATCGGTCGCCACGAGCCGGGCGTGCGGGCGCTCCGCGACGTGGACAGCGCGATGCTCCAGCGCTGGTCCGGCGCGCTCGATCCCGCGGCGCTGCTTCGGGCGCGCCATGTCGTGGACGAGGATGCCCGGGTGCTGCTCGTGGAGCAGGCGCTGGCCGCCGGGGACCTGTCAGCCGTGGGCGAGCTGTTCGCGGCGTCACATGCGTCGCTGCGGGACCTGTTCCAGGTCAGCGTGCCCGAGCTGGATCTGCTGGTCGAGCTCTCGGCGGCGGTGCCCGGCGTGGTGGCGACACGGATGACGGGGGCGGGGTTCGGCGGCTGCAGCGTGTCCCTGGTGCGTCCCGATGCCCTCGATGACCTGCGGGCGATGGTCGACGGCGAGTACGCCACCCGTTCCGGTCGTGACCCGCGGCTGTGGCCGGTGCGTGCCGTCGCGGGCGCCGGGGAGCTGCCACTCCCCTGACCGGCGTCGCGGGCGCCGGGGAGCCAGCCGCCGCCGTGTCCGAGGGCTATCCCTTGGTGGAGCCCAGCGTCAGCCCGCCGATGAACTGTCTCTGGAGCACGAGATACACGATGAGCGTGGGCAACGCGACCAGCAGCGCCCCCGCCGCGACCAGGTTGTTGTCCACGAAGAACTGGCCCTTGAGGTTGTTGAGGGCCGAGGTGATGGGCAGCTTGGACCCGGTGCTCATGAGCATCAGCGCCCAGAAGAAGTCGTTGTAGATCCAGGTCACCTGGAGCGTGCCGAGCGCGGCGAGGGCGGGCTTGGTGAGGGGCATGATCACCCGGGCGTAGGTGGTCCCGACGCCGGCGCCATCGACCACGGCCGCCTCGTTGAGCTCCTTCGGCAGCGTCTTCATGTAGTTGCTGAGCACGAACGTGCAGAAGCCCAGCTGGAACGCGACGTGGATGAGGATCATGCCCAGGTACTGGTCGTAGAGCGGGTATCCCCGTTCTGCGATGGGCAGCTGTCCGACCAACCCGTCGAAGCGGAGGGCGAGGTAGATCCGGAACAGGGGCGTGATGATGACCTGTGGCGGCAACAGGTTGAGGGCGGTGAACAGCATCAGCAGGACGAGGTTGAAGCGCCAGCTGTAGCGCGACACCGCGAACGCCATCATCGATGCGAAGAGCAGCACCAGGATGACCGCGGGCACCACGATGACCAGGGTGTTCAGGAAGTATCGCGCGAGCTCCGCGGAGTTCCAGGCGGTCGTGAAGTTGTCGAGGGTGAGGGTGTCCGGCAGCGACAGGAACCCCTTCCTGGAGGTCTCGCTGTAGGGCCGGAACGCCTGGTAGATGGTCCACAGCAACGGGAACAGCCAGACCATGCAGATGCCGATGAGGAAGACGTGCAGCGCCTGGCGCCGACGATCGGGTGGTCGCTTGGTCGGCGTGGCCGCGTCGCGGGCCAGGGTCGGCGCGCTCATTCGGCCTCCGCGCGCACAGAGCGCACGAGGTAGTACACGATCGGGCCCAGTGAGATGAGCAGCAGGATCACCGCGATGGCCGAGCCGAAGCCGACCAGGCTGGCCTCGCCGATGAGGTTGTTGGTGACCAGGATCGAGAGCAGCTCGAGGCCGTTCTTGCCGCGATTGATGACATACGCGATGTCGAAGGCGCGCAGCGACTCGATGACCGTGATGACCAGGACCACGACGTTGATGGGCCGGAGCACCGGGAACACGACCCGCAGGAACGTCTGGCGCTCATTGGCTCCGTCCAGCTGCGCCGCCTCGCGCAGGCTCGGGTCGACCGCCTTGAGACCCGCCAGATACAGCACCATCACATAGCCCACGTGACGCCACGACGCTGCCACGAGCACGGCCCACAGGTTGATGTCCTTGTCACCCAGCCAGTCGATGAAGTGGGCGTCCCGCGACGTGGTGCCGAGCAGGTTGTTGAGGAACCCCTGGTCGGGCGAGTACTGCAGCTGCCAGATGAAGCCCACGATGGCCAGCGACAGCACCACCGGCATGTACAGCACGCTCTGGTAGATGCGTGTGCCCCGGATGCCCTTGTCCAGGAGCACCGCGAGGAACAGGCCCATGGGTGTGGCCACGAACAGGAAGAAGGCGAGCCACAGGATGTTGTGGCTGAGCGCCGGCCAGAAGGGCCGGTACTTGGTGAACAGGTTGACGTAGTTATCGAGGCCGACGTACTGGATCCGGTCGAGACCGCCGATGCCGTTCCACGAGGTGAACGAGAGCAGGATGGACAGGATCGTCGGCAGCAGCACGAAGGCCACCACCAGGAAGGTGGGGACGGCCACCATCGCCGCGAGGGTCAGGCGGTCGCGCGTGCTGAGCGTGGTCGCGCGGCGACCAGGGCGGCGGCCGGCAGGGCGGCCGGGCACATGCGCACCCGCCTCGCCGGTGACCGGCGAGGCGGGTGGCTGCGGGACCAGGACGGGTCGCGTCACCGGTCGTCCGCGATGCGGCTGCGTCGACTACTGCGGCGGCAGCGTGTCCCAGAAGTCCTGGATGCCCGCCTGGAGCGCGGCCAGGTCCTGATCGGGCTCGCCGAGGAACGACTGCAGGAAGCTCTGCATGCCGTTGGCGCCCGCGAAGTCGGGTCGGGTGTCACGATCGAGGAACTGGGCGATGGCGCCAGCGCCCGCGATGATCTCCGCGGCCTTCTGCTGGAAGGGCGTGTAGGCCGATGTGTCCGCGTCGTTCGCCGCCGCCACGTTGTTGGGGCTCACGGCGAGGAACGCGTTCTGCGCGGCGCCCGTCGCGAGGCAGCGCAGCAGGTTCTTGGCGCCATCGACGTTCGCCGGTGCCCGGCTGAGCATGAAGCCGTCGATGGGTGCGTCGATGCCCAGCTGGGCATCGAACTCGGTGCCGAGGGTCGGGAACGGGAAGAAGTCGAGGTTGGCGCGCTGCGCCTCGTCGGCCTGCTCTCCCGCGAACGTGCCCAGGAAGTACATGCCCGCGCGGCCCGCGATCATGTCCTGTGCCGCCTCCTGCCAGGTGCGTCCAAGGGCGCCCGCCTGATGGACCGGCAGCAGCGTCCTCCAGGCCTCGAACACGGCCGTGACCTTGGGGTCGGTCCACGACTCCGTGCCTGCCATGAGGCCGGTGTGGAAGTCATAGCCGTTGATGCGCATGTTCAGGATGTCGAACGTGCCCATGGCGGGCCAGCCGTCCTTGTCCGCGAACGCGACCGGGATGAGGCCGTCCGTCTGCATCTGCGTGGCGAGGGCGGTGAACTCGTCCAGGGTGGTCGGGACCGCGTAGTCCTTCTCGTCCCAGACGGCCTTGTTGTAGATGACCACCCACGGGTAGTTGTAGAAGGGCACGAAGATCTGCTCGCCGTCGTTGCCCGTGGAGGCCGACTTGAACGCCTCCGTGTAGTTGTCCGAGATGTCCGCCCAGACATCGGTCACCGATGACGCGAGTCCCTGGTCGTAGAAGAACTTGGCTCGATAGCCCGCGAACCAGGTGAACACGTCATCGGGCGTGCCCTGGAGATACGAGTTGATGTTGTCCTGGAACGCGCCGTGCTCGACGGTGTTCACGACGTAGGTGTCGCCGGTGACACTGGCGCAGTGGTCGAGCGCGGCCTGGAAGGCCGCCTTGGGGACCTCGTCCGAGTAGTTGGAGCCGACGGTGACCGTGCCGCCCTGGGCTCCGGCACCGACCGCGCTGACGCTGAGTGCTGCGATCGCGAGCCCGGTCGCGACGACCGACCCACGTGCAGCATGACGAACCGCCATGTCCTCTCCTCCACTATCCAATCCAACATGAACCCACAGGTTCCCACGCAGTGTGACCGTCGCGTCACCGTCATGTCAAGTATCCGTCACCAGCGGAGGGGCATGGATGTGCGCTTACGTTGACTTTCGTGTGTGAGTGCGCAAGACTCACCATCCTGTCACCAGTGGAGCCAAGGAGCGCACGTGCTGGCCCGTCAACGTCACAGCCACATCGTCGAGCGGGTCCGCGCGGAAGGTGGTGTCCGTGTGGCCGACCTCGTGCGGGAGTTGGGTGTGTCGGACATGACCATCCGGCGCGACCTCGAGGTGCTCCACGAGCAGGGCCTGGTGGCGAAGGTGCACGGCGGGGCGACCTCGACCGCGCCGAGCGCCTTGTTCGAGCCCGGGTTCCTGGCCAAGTCGGAGCTCCAGCGGGATGCCAAGGAGGCCATCGCGGCGGCAGCCGCGGCGATGGTCCAGCCCGGTCAGGCGATCGCGCTGTCGGCCGGCACCACCACGTTCGCGGTGGCGCGGCTGCTCGTGGACGTGCCACAGCTGACCGTGGTCACCAACTCGGTCCCCGTGGCGGACGTGCTGTATCACGCGGGACGGGCGGACCACACGGTCATCCTCACCGGCGGCGTCCGGACACCCTCGGATGCGCTGGTGGGGCCGTTCGCGGTCGCCGCGCTGCGCACGGTCAATGTCGACCTCGTGCTCATGGGTGTCCATGGCATGGATCCCCACGCCGGCTTCACGACGCCCAACATGCTCGAGGCGGAGACGGACCGGGCGATGGTCGAGGCAGGACGCCGCCTGGTCGTGGTCACGGACCACACCAAGTGGGGTGTCATCGGTGTGAGCTCCATCGCGCGCCTCGGCCAGGCCGACGCGCTCATCACGGACAGCGGGCTGGATGACGAGGCACGTGAGCGCCTGGGTACCGAGGTCACGCGGCTGGTCATCGCGGATGAGGAGCCAGGCACGGACGATGGCACCGAGACATCGACGCACGCTGAGAGGGGCGACGGTCGATGACGGAGGACAGGCCGATCGATACCCCGGGAGCCCTGCCGGGCCCGGGCCCGCATCGACGCTATGACCCGCTGGGTGACCAGTGGGTGCTGGTCTCCGCGGGTCGCACGAGCCGTCCGTGGCTGGGACGGCGCGAGCCGGCAACGGCGGTGATGCGACCCGAGTACGACCCGGAGTGCTACCTGTGTCCAGGCAACGTGCGGGCGAGCGGCGTGCGCAACCCGGACTACCAGGGCACGTATGTCTTCACCAACGACTTCGCGGCACTCCGCCCGGAGACACCCGCCGTCACCTGGGAGGCCGGGCTGCTGCGCGCCGAGGGCCAGCCGGGCACCAGCCGCGTCCTGTGCTTCTCGCCCCGTCACGACCTGACGCTCTCGTCCATGACCGAGCCCGATGTCCGGGGTGTCATCGACATGTGGGCGGACCAGACGACGGAGCTGGGCGAGCGCTACCGCTGGGTCCAGGTGTTCGAGAACCGGGGTGCCGAGATGGGCGCCTCCAATCCCCACCCGCATGGCCAGATCTGGGCCGGTAGCGCCCTGCCGGGAACGGCCACCCGCGAGGACATGACCCAGGCTGGCCACCTCGCACGGACCGGTCGACGGCTGCTCCTCGACGTCGCTGAGCAGGAGGTCGCCAGCGACCGGGTCGTGGTCGTCTCGGACGACTGGCTGGTGCTGGTGCCCTTCTGGGCTGTCTGGCCGTACGAGACGCTGGTGCTGCCGCGTCGCCCGGTGGGTCGTCTCGATGCGCTCGATGCCGGGATGCGGGATGGCCTGGCGGGCGTGCTCTCCGACCTCATGCGTCGGTATGACGGGCTCTTCGATCGGCCCTTCCCGTTCTCGTTCGGGTGGCACCAGGCGCCGTTCCAGGATCGGGCGCTCGACCATTGGCAGCTGCACGCCCACCTGTATCCGCCATTGCTGGGTGCCCAGGTGCGCAAGTACATGGTGGGATACGAGCTGCTGGCGGAGGCACAGCGGGACATCACGCCGGAGGACGCCGCGGCCCGTCTGCGTGCGGTCGAGATCCCGGTCGCGGGCTCGCCGGGCCGTGGCGCGGGGATCGGCGTCCCCTCGGGTCCAGCCGCGTGACCGGGGATCCGCTGGTCCTCGCGCTCGACCAGGGCACGACCTCGTCGCGGGCCATCCTGTTCGGCCGGGACGGACAGCCGGTCGCGAGCGCCCAGCAGGAGCTGCCCCAGATCCTGCCGGAGCCGGGTCACGTGGAGCACGACCCGGAAGCCATCTGGCAGGGTCAGCTCAGCGTGATGCGGCAAGTGGTCGAGCGGGTGTCCGTCGACCGGATCATGGCGATCGGCATCGCCAACCAGCGCGAGACGACCATCGTCTGGGACCGGGTCACCGGGGTACCGGTCGCGAACGCCATCGTGTGGCAGAGCCGGGTCACCGCGGACCGATGCGCCGCGATCGTGGCGGCCGGTCATGGGCGGCGGATCCGGGAGCTGACCGGGCTGCCCGTGGATGCCTACTTCTCGGCGACCAAGATCGCCCACATCCTCGATTCGGCAGCAGACCTGCGGGCGCGCGCGTCGCAGGGCGAGCTGTGCGCGGGCACGGTCGATGCGTGGCTCCTGTGGCGGCTCACCGGCGGCCGGGTGCATGCCACGGATGTCAGCAATGCCAGCCGGACGTCGTTGCTGGACATCCGGACGGGTGCCTGGGACCCCTGGCTGTGCGGGGTGTTCGACGTTCCCATGGCGGTCCTGCCACGCGTGGTCAGCTCCAGCGGCGTCGTGGCCGAGACCGAGCCGGCGCTGCTTGGGCGTTCGGTCCCCATCGCCGGCATCGCGGGTGACCAGCAGGCAGCCACCTTCGGCCAGGCCTGCCACGCGACGGGTGCCGCCAAGACCACCTATGGCACGGGTGCGTTCCTGCTCCGCAACACGGGGCACTCGCCGCTGCCGTCGTCGCATGGCTCACTCGCGACGGTGCTCTGGCGGTTGGCGGATGACGCGCCCATGAGCTACGCGCTCGAGGGGTCCGTGTTCATCGCCGGCGCCGCGGTGCAGTGGCTGCGCGACGGTCTGCGGGCCATCGATGCCGCGTCCGACGTGGAACGCCTCGCAGCCGGCATCGGCCACGACATGGGGGTCTACCTGGTCCCCGCGTTCACGGGCCTGGGTGCACCGTGGTGGGACGCCGACGCGCGCGGGCTCCTCATCGGCCTGACGCGTGGCACGGGGCTGCCCCAGATCGCGCGCGCGACGCTCGACTCCATCGCCTACCAGGTCGCCGAGGTGGTCGCGGGCATGGACGAGGACGATCCGGCCGACCTGGAGGTGCTGCGTGTCGATGGTGGCGCGGCCCGCAACGATGCGCTGCTGGGGTTCCAGGCGGACCTGCTGGATGTGCCCGTGGAGCGACCGGTGGTGACCGAGACGACCGCCGCGGGTGCCGCGTTCCTGGCGGGCATCGCCAGCGGCCTCTGGGCGGATACGGACGAGGTCGCCGCCACGTGGCGGCTGGAGCGACGTTTCGAGCCGACGATGGGTTCGGCGGAGCGGGCGCGTCTCATGGCCGGGTGGCGACGTGCCGCCGAACGCAGCCTCGGCTGGGCGACCTCGGACTGAACGCCCGACGGCAGGACCTGCAGAGGGTCGCCCGGAGGCGCGCCGGCCGTGGGCCGAGCGCGCCCAGCGTCGGCCGACCGCGACGGCGAGTCCGGGATCGGCCCGCGTCAGGGGTCGAAGTCGTGATGCCGGAACACGACCCGCCCGTCGATGAGGGTCGCCAGCGGACGCGTGGCCGCCAGCTCCCGGCCCCGATCGCCCGGGTCCACGAGCCCGGCGGCGGGGACGATCGAGAGGTCCGCCACCGAGCCGGCCACGAGCCGCCCGAGATCCTCCCGCCCGGCGGTGGCCGCCGGGTCGAGGCACGCAGCACGCAGGGCGCGCGCCACACCCAGCGCCTGCCCGGGGGTCCCCGCGTCACGTGACAGCGGCCAGGCGGGATCGGTGCGCGTGACCGCGAGCGCGAGGTTGCGCCACGGATCGGGGCGCTCGACGGGTGCGTCGGTGCCCAGCGGCAGCAACGCACCCGTCCGGTCCAGGTCGGCGAGCGGGAACGCATGCGCCGTGCGTTCCCCCCACGCGTCGCGCATCGCGAGCAGGTCCGTGCCCAGGTGGCAGGGCTGGACGCTCGCGGCGATGCCGCTCCGCCCGAAGCGGGCCACATCCGCCGGGTCGATGAGCTGCGCATGCTCGATGCGATGCGCGACCGCGAGACGCGGCAGCTGCTCGAGGACGCCGAGCGTCATGCGCACCGATGCGTCGCCGATGGCGTGGACCTGGAGCGCGATGCCGGCGGCCGTGGCGCGTCGTGCCAGGTCACCGAGACGGGTCGCGGACATCGTCACGAGCCCCGCAGGCCCGCCGACCGCCGCCCCGGCCGGATCCGCGACCTCGTAGGGCGCGAGCAGCGCGGCGCTGCGCGAGCCGAGCGAACCGTCCGTGAACAGCTTGAGCCAGCCCACCCGGAACCGACCGTCCCCGATGGCGGCCCCCTCCCCGGTCCGCCATCCCCGGGCGATCGCGCCGTCCAGCTGACGCTCCCGGAGCGAGGCAACGACACGCAGCGGGAGCCCATGGGCGGCGGCGAGGTCCCGATAGGCCCCCGGTCCGGCGTCGGGGTCCGCCTCGTCATCGAGGTCTCCCGGGTCATGGACCCCGGTGACGCCGAGCGTGGCCAGCGTCGCGGCGTAGCCAGCGAGCGCTTCGATCCGCCGGTCGCGGTCCCACGGCGGGAGCAACGGCTCGACGAGCGCCGCAGCAGCCTCGTGGAGGATGCCCGTCGGTCGGCCCGTGTCGTCGCGCCGGACGAGCGGCTGGTCGAGTGGCAGCGCCTGCCTGCGCTCGAGCGCGTCGAGGACCGGCCGACTCACCCAGCGAGCGTGATGGTCATGGCTCCACAGCGAGATGCGTCGCCCAGGAGCCACGCTCGCCAGGTCATCGGCGGTGGGCCACGCCCCGTACGCGTCCAGCGACCAGCCGTGACCCTCGATCCAGGCGTCGACCCTGGCGTCGGCGTGCGCCGCCGCGATACGGTCCAGGATCGGGCCCCGGCCACCGAGCCCGCCCAGGTCGAGCGTCGTGGCGGCACGGGCGGCCATGCCCAGGTGGAGATGGGCGTCCGTGATGCCCGGGATCACCACGTGGCGGGGGTCCAGCCGCCACCGCCGGGTGGTCGGTCCCAGGACCTGCGCGACCACCCGCAGGCTGCCCACGGCGAGCACACGACCGTCCCTCACGGCCAGGGCGTCCGCCCAGCCGAATCCGTGGTCGGCGCGGAGCGTCGCGACGCGACCCTCGATGACCAGGTCGGCTGTCGGGTGCATCACGGGCCGGGGTCGGCCGCGGCGCCTCCCGCGGGGGCACCGCGCCACCTTGCGTCGGCACCCGGGGTGGCCGGAGCGCGCCACGGTGCATCGGCATCCCGTGCGGCTGTCCCTCGCCTCACCGTCCGAGGTCGGCGAACAACGCCCCGAGCCCGGCCATGTCCAGACCGGCCCCCAGACCGAGTGCGAGGGCGATGCGCGCCTTCGGGCCGTTGAGCGGACCGGCCGGGATGGCGCCACCATCGATCCACTGCCGCCCACCGCCCGGGAAGCCATAGGCCGGTGACACGCGCCCGGAGACACAGCGCGTGGCAAGGACGACGGGGATGCCCGCGGCCATCGCCCGGCGTGCCTCGTCCAGCAGCACGGGGTGGGTGTTGCCCGCACCGGTCGCGGCGATCACCAGCCCACGCGCGCCGTCATCGATCGCCGCGCGCAGCAGGCCCGGGTGAGCGGCCACGGTCGCGGGGATGAGATGGACGGGCTCCGGGACGGTCACCGGCACCGGCTCGAGGAGCCGCCGATGCGTCCGCTGTCGCGCCACGTGGACCGCCCCTGCCCGGACGTCGCCCGATGCGCCGGCCCCGGGTGCCTGGAAGGTCTCGTATCGATCCGTATCGGTCTTGACCACGTCCCGCGCCGCGAGGATCGCGCCACCCATGACCACCACCGTCCCCTGCTCCCGCAGTGCCGGGTCGGCCGCCGCCTGGACCGCATCGCGCAGGTTGGCGGGTCCCTCGTAGCCCGGATCACCCGCGTTGCGCATCGCGCCGACCACGACCACGGGCGCCGGACCAGGCACCAGCAGGTCCCACGCGAACGCGGTCTCCTCCATCACGTCGGTGCCCTGGACCACCACGGCGCCGGCCACCCCGGGTCGTGCCAGTGCCGTGCGCAGGACGCCCGCGATGTCGAGGATCTGCGGGAAGCCCAGGTGTGAGGCGGGCACGAGGCCCCAGTCGACCGCCTCCACGTCCGCGATGTCCGCGAGCCCCGGTGTGCGTTCGAGGATGGCCGCGCCCCGCAGCATGGGGACCGCCGCGCCGCTGACCGGGTCGGGGAGCATGCTGATGGTGCCGCCCGTGAACACGACCACGACCCGCGGACGGGTCGTCATGCCGAGGCGGGGTCGTCGGGCGTCGCCGGACCGGCCTTGCCGGGTACCACCGAGGAAGCGATGTAGTCGATGGGTGACGGCCCGTCACGCGGCTCCAGGTAGCGCAGGCGGATGGGCGCCGTGAGCGAGGAGGACTGGCTGGTGACGGTCATCGGGTCGGTGGGCTGGTAGGTCTCGGCGGGCCGAGCCGTGGCATCCATGGCCGGGGCGATGAACCACGATGCGAGGGCAGTGCCTCCGACGACCGCCGCACAGGCCATGATCACGACCGTCGGACCGGTCACGTCCGCGAGCGGCCCCACGAGGATGATGGGCAGGAAGCTGGCGAGGCTCACGAGCGTGTTCAGGACGCCGAAGACGCGACCGCGGACGTCCTCCGGCAGCTCCTCCTGGAGCGCCGTCTGGGCGGGCACCGCGACATACGCGTAGGAGATCCCAGCCGTGAAGGCCACCAGGACGCACACGGTGAGGAGCGTGAAGACGCCCTCGCTGGGCAGGCCGAGGCCCTGGGCGCCGCCGAGGATGAGCAACGACCCGGCGAGGATGACCAGGCCGATCTCGATGAGCCGCTTCCGGGCGACATACTTGCCGAACAGGTTGAGCGAGATGATGCCGCCCACGAGACCGATGCCGAGGGGCAGCACGAGCACCCAGAAGTCCTCCGACTCGAGGCCCAGCACGTTCTTGGCGAAGCTCGGGCCCAGGACACCCAGGACGCCGATGAGTGACGAGGTGATGGTCAGGTAGGCCAGCGCCCAGAAGATGTTGCGGTGGTCCCGGATGTAGGCAAGACCCTCGCGCAGCTGGTCGATCGTGGCGCGCACCGCGGCGCCCGCCTGACGCACCGCGCTGCCGGCCCGCCCCTTGAGCACGGATGGCGCCGCTGGCAGCGTCCAGCACAGGACGCCCGCGAGGATGTACGTGGCGGCCACGATGGCGATGAGCGGGTTGACTCCTGTGAGCACGACCATGAGGGGCCCGAGGACCGCGAAGCCGAGTGCGAACGATGCCTGCAACCCGAGCACGAACAGGCCGTTGGCGGTCAGCAGCTGCTCCCGGCGGACCACGAGCGGGATCATGGCCGTCTCCGCCGGCGCGAAGAACGTGGTGAGTGTCGCCACGATGGCCGTGATGACATAGAGCGCGACGATCTGCTGGTCGAGGAAGATGAGCAGCAGGAACAGGATGCCCCGCGCGACGTTGGTCCAGATGAGGATGGTGCGCCGGTCGTAGCGATCCACGAACACGCCCGCGATGGCCCCGAACACCACCGCCGGCACCAGGAACGTGAGCAGCAGGATGCTCACCGCGGTGGTCGAGTCGGTGAGGTTGCTGACGTGGATCGTCAGGCCGTACAGCACCATGTTGCCGCCGACCTGGGTCAGGATCTGGGACAGGAACAGGGCCAGGAACCGGGGGTTGGTCAGGACCCCCTTGGCCAGGTGCGGGTCGGTGCCGGGGTCATCCAGGACCCCCGCCACGAGCTCCGGCTCGCGTGCGCCGGTCACCTCAGGGAGCGACCGACGCCGGCGCGGACGGCGCCTCGAGCAGACCCATCGATGCCTCGGGCGATGCGCCGGATGATCGCCCGCTGGCCCAGTCCGAGGGGATGGGCCCGGGCGGGGCAGGCTGTGGGCCGTACGGCTGGGGTCGTTCGGCGCCCTGTGCGGCGAGCCACGCGTCATCGAACGCGGCGAAGTCAGCGCCGGTCGCGGCGAGGAACGCCTCGTCGTCCGTGACACCCTCGTGGTACGACGTGATGAGCTGGACCAGCTTGTCACGACCGTAGGTATCGATGAAGAAGTCCACGGCGGAGACGCTCTCCGCGTATGCGAGGCTGAAGCGCTGGTACGTGGTCGGGAACAGACCCACGATGCCCGACAACGGGATGAGCGTCCCGTCGCCGGCAGCACCCGCCACCTGGGCGCGATCGCCCACGCCGTAGCCGTCCGCGAGGTAGACCGCGAGCCCCTCGTTGAGCCAGCGGGGCGGCCGGTGATACGGGTTGTCCGTCGCATCCGCGAACACGATGTGGGTCAGCTCGTGCGTGACCAGCGTGTCCACCCAGTCGGAGGCCACGTCCCCGGGACCCACGTGGCCGATGAGCGTGCGTGTGGCCGAGTTGGCCTGGCCACCCACGTTCTCGCGCGTCCCGGGCCCCATGGCGCCGTACAGGCCCTCGATGGAGTCGTAGACGAAGAAGTCGACCGGCTCGACCTCCTGCACACCCAGGAGCTCGGCGGCCTGTCGGATGGCGTCCTCGCCGATCCCCAGCGCGCGCTGCGCGAACGCGTCGCCACCGGCGTACCAGTGCAGCGTGACCCCATCACCGGCGAGGGTGCGCCAGTCGTAGCGGTCATCCTCGACCACGAAGGTCCCGGTGGGACCCGTGATCGCGCCCTCCGGGGTCACCGCCCGGAACCGGTACTCGTAACGGGTGTTGGGTGCCGTGAAACCGACCTGGGCCACGCTCGCCCGCCAGGTGCCGCTCGGCTCCTGCGTGACATCGGCCTCGAGGACCAGGTCGGAGGTGCCTCCAGCGAGGCGCTGCAGCAGCTCCACCCGGGTCGGCTGGGTGGGCGCCTGGAACGTCGTGGAGAACACGATCGGCGCGGTCAGCGAGCCACTCGCGGTCGGTCCGTCGAACATGACCTCGACGGGACGCGCGGTGGCGGCTGATGTGCTCGGCACGGCGGCACCGCTGGGGCCGGTCGAGGCGTCCTGCGCCTGGACCTGGGTCGTGGTCATGAGCAGACCCAGCACGAGGGCCACGATGACCAGCAGGAACACGACACGCATGAGCGTCGAGCTGGTGGCGCGCGGGGGTGCGCTGGCGCGCGCCGGCTGGCTGCCACGGCTGCGGGAGCGGCTGCTCATGGCGCCACCTCCATGCCCGCGTACCGCACGATGCCGAGACCGGATACGCCGGCGCCCAGCAGGTCGGAACGCGAGAGCGCCCAGTCCTCGCTGTACTGGAACGGGATCACGGGCACCTGGTCCTGGAGGATGCGTTGCGCGGCGTCATATGCCGCCTCCTGCGCCGCGAGATCACCCGTGGCGGCCGCGGTGTCGATCGCGGCATCGAAGGCGGGGTCGCTCCAGCCACCGATGTTGCTGGGGCTGCCGGTCTCGAGCAGCAGGCCGAGGAAGTCGTGCGGGTGGGGGTAGTCCGCGCTCCAGCCGAGCGCCCACATCGCGGGCGTGTCGTCATCCAGGCGGAGCGTGAACTCCTCGAAGGGCATGATCTCGGACACGACGTCGATGCCCAGCTCCCGGCGCAGGTCGGTGACGACCGCGGCATCGAGCCCGGTCCCGGAGGTCACGAGGGTCACGGGCGGGAAGCCCTCGCCGCCCGGGAACCCGGCTTCCGCCAGGGCCGCGCGTGCCGCATCCGGGTCATGTCGCGGGCTGTAGTCGGCCGTCCCGCCACCCTCGATGCCAGCCGGGACCATGGAGGTCGCGATCACGGCATCGGGGTCCGAGAGCCCCACCAGCCGGTCCCAGTCGACCGCCCATGCGATCGCCTGGCGGACGAGCGGGTCGTCGAACGGCGGACGGGTGGTGTCGAAGCCGTAGTACTGCACCGCCAGCGCGTCCGAACGACGCAGCTGCGGGCCGAGGACCGGGTCGTACGCGATCCAGGACGCATCCGCGGACCCGATGGGCACATAGTCGATGTCGCCCGCCCCGAAGGCGTCCACCGGGCCGGTCTGGAGGTCGGTCAGCTGCTGGATGACGCCGATGGCGGGTCGGCCGGCCCAGTAGTGGTCGTTGGCGACCAGGCGGATCCCGGTCGGGTCCTGGGCCGTCGGCACATAGCCGCCGGACACCACGAGACCGTCGGGCAGCAGCGGTCCGGCGGCGCCAGCGGGGAGGTCGCCGGGGACGATGGCGAGCGTGGGCGAGGCGGCGGCCGCGGGGAACCACGACGCGGGACGGCTGAACTCCACCACGACCCGGTCGGTGCCCTCCGTGGAGAGGCCCACGTCCGCGGCGTCCACCTGGCCGGCGAGATACTCGGGCGCGCCCCGGATGTCCGTGAGCAGCCCGGACAGCGGACTGGGTCTGAGCGGGTCGATGGCGCGCAGCCAGCTGTCGACGACATGCTGCGCGGTGATGGGCGTGCCATCACTGAAGGCGATGCCCGGCCGGAGCGTGAAGGTCAGTCGATGACCGCCATCACCCACCTCCCACGACTCGGCGAGCGCGGGCTGGACCTGGGCATCCACGTCGAAGGTGGTGAGGCCCTCCCACACCTGGGCCAGGATCGAGGCCGAGCCGGCGTCGCCGATGCGCGCGGGGTCCCAGCTGGCCGGCGCCGGACCCACCACGACCAGGTCCGCGTCGTCCGGACGCTGACCGACGGCCATGACCGAGGGCCGCTCGGGTGGCCGGTCACGCTCTGCGCGGGAGCCGGCGGCGAGCATCGCGAGGCCGGCGACACCGACCATGAGGATCGCGACGAGCACCGGGATCCCGACGCGCGCCAGCACACTGGGACGCGTCGCGGGGCGACCGACCATCGCCTCGTGGGTGGCCTCGACCTCCGGGTCGATGTCGTGATCCATAGGGGGCGAAGTCTATAGGCGGGCGCGCCCGCCGTGTCCGCGCGGATCGACGGCCCTGGTCCGTGGGACGCCAGCGACCCAGCCACGGGCGCTCCGGGAGGCGTCCCGATCCGGGCGATCTGCTCGAGGTCGCGTGCTACGCTCCGGGGTGCGGCCGACTGCCGCTCCATCGCGCGGGAGGATCCTCGAGATATGGAAGAGCTCATCCAGCAGCTCATCGCGAAGGCAGGCCTCGATGCCAGCCAGGCGCAGGCCGTCGTCGGGGTCGTCACCGGGTTCCTCAAGGACAAGCTGCCGGCCGATGTCCTCGACCAGGTCAGCGGCCTGGTGGGCGGTCTTGGCGACGCCGCGGGCGATGCGGCCGGTGCCGCCAAGGGCGCCGCGGGCGCGGCCACGGGAGCGGCGACCGATGCTGCTGGTGCCGCGAAGGACGCCGCCGCCCAGGCGACGGGCGCGGCCACGGACGCGGCCGGGGACGCCAAGGATGCCGCGAGCGGCATCATGGGCAGGATCAGCGGCCTGTTCGGTGGCGACAAGAGCTGACCGCGTGGGCCGGGCCGCCCGGTCCTGACCACGACGAGGTGGCCACGCGTCGATCCGACGGGCGGCCCCTCCCCCACCCGTATCCGCACGGAGGTTGTCCATGGCGGACGCGACCGATCCCCCGCCGGCGGATGACGAGGTGCCGACATCGCTGAGCGGCACCCCATCCCCGGACGAAGCAGCGTCGGATGGCTCGCCGTCCACCGATATCACCGCACCGGCAGGCAGCTGGGAGTTCCTGCCAGCGCCCGACCCGATGGCCGACGTCCCGGGTGTGACCAGCTGGGGCCAAGCCGCGGTACCCGGCGATGGACCGCCCGCGTGGCCACCGGCCCCACCCGCCGAGGCGTCCGCGCCGCCTTCGGAGATGCCCCGGACGGAGGAGATGCCGCCGGAGCCCGCATGGCCCGCCATCGAGGCGCCACCGCCCGTGCCCCGCGAGCCCGTGGCGACGCTGCGTCTCGTCGGTGGTGCCGGCCGCGTCGAGCTGCGCACCGACCCCTCGGTCGAGGAGCTGTATCGGGCGAGCTACGAGCCCAGCCAGCCGGATGTCGTGGTGGAGCCCGGGCGTGTCACCGTCCGATACGCGCTGCATCGGCTGTTCGGGCGTGTCCGGTCCTCGGAGGAGAGTCACAGCCGGTTCGCGCTGTCGACCGGGCTGCCGTGGGACATCGGCATCCCGGACGGGACCACGGGTCTGGATGCGGACCTGTCGAGCGGTCGCATCGTCGCGCTCCGGGTGGGCCATGGGGCCGGTCTCGTGCGACTGCGGCTGGGCCGACCACAGGGCACCGTGCCGGTCGTGATCGGTGGCGGCGCGCGACAGGTCATCGTGTTCCGGCCGGCGGATGTCATGGTGCGCGTGGCCACCCAGGGGGATGTGGGCAGGGTCATCGTGGATGCCGGTCGACCGCTCGGCCCGCTGAGTGGCTCGACCACCGTCGAGCCACCCGGCTACGCCCTGGCCGAGGATCGTTACGACATCACGGTCGCGGGTGGCTGTGAGGCCGTCCACGTGTCCACGGAGCCCTGACCCGGGCTCAGGCAGGATCGCCCGCCAGGAGGTCGACAGCCCGGGCGGGTGCCTCGATCTCCTCGGGCGTGGTCAGGTGTCGTCGGTCGTGACTTGCGTGATGGGCGTACGCCACGACCAGATCGCGGATCGCACGCAGCCGCGCCAGCTGCCGTCGCTCCACGGCCGCCCAGCCCACCGGCCGATCGGCGACCGCCATCATCCGGGCGAGGTGCTCCAGGCAGAGCTCCGCGGAGCCCAGGGCCTCCGACCACGCGTCGTCTGCCGAGAGGCGAACCAGGCTCGACGCGGTCACCGTGTCCAGCTCGATGGCTGTGGCGCACACCATGCAGCCTGCCGGCGCGGCGGCCGCTCGTGCGCGACGTCCGCGCCCGATGCCGCGACCGGCATGGACCCCGGCCAGCTCGTCGATCCGGACACGCATGATCGCATCCAGCAGGATGGCGCTGCCCAGCATGCCCCCGGACAGGCCGCGATCGACCGCGGATACCGCCCGGACATGTGTCGGACAGAAGCCGCGTGCGGTGTCCAGCGCCGCCCGGAACGCGACGTCGTTGACGCTCTCCACGAGGAACCCCTCGATGTAGCGGGTCACGGCCGCGCGTCGATGCCGGCACATCGGGCAGCCGGGCGGGCCGAACCGCTCGGCGAGCTGGACCGAGACGAGGTCGCGCGCTGGCAGGGCCGCCGCCGGCGCGGAGTGGTGGCGTGTCGTCATCGCACCCATGATGAGGGCATGCACATCCGGGCCATCGATCCGAGCGCGACCGGCCCATGAGCCGACGAGCGGCGGTCCACAACAACGCCACCTGGTGCGACGCGGTCTGCCGGGCGCTGGGTCACACGACCATCTGGCAGGACGGGCTGTGGATGGACCTCGATGCCGCGCCGCCCTACTACCCCAGCGCTGTCACCACGGCGCCCGATGCCCAGGCTCCCCAACGACGACAGGTCCGGGCGATGCTGGCCAGTCCCCTGCCCCGGCCCTGGACCATCAAGGACGGCTTCCACGCGCTCGACCTCGCGACCGATGGGTTCGACATCCTGTTCGCGGCGGAGTGGCTGACCCTGCCTGGCACGGCGGATGCCCTGGTCGATGATGGGCCGTCGAGGCGTCGGCTCGTCTGGGAGGCGATCATGACCGACGGCGACCTCGCGGCGTGGGAGCGGACCTGGACGGGCGCCAACCCCGATGTCGCGGCGGTCCACATGCCCCGGCTGTTCGGGCCGGCGTTGCTGGGGGATCCGTCGATCCGGTTCCTGGCCGGATGGGACGGCGCCATCATCAGGTGCGTGGCAGCCGCCAACCGGTCGGACGATGGCTCCGGTCCCGTCGTCGGTATCTCCAACGTCGTGCTCGGCGGCGACGATCCGGAACGACACCGAGCGGCCGCCGTCCAGGCGGTCCGGGACTCGTTCCCAGGGCTGCCCCTGGTGGGCTATGAGCGTGGCGCCGACCTTCGGGCGATGTGCGCGCTCGGCTTCGAGACCCTCGGTCCGCTGCGGGTCTGGATCACCCGCTAGGCTTGTTCCATGCCCGCTGAGTTCATCTACACCACCTACAAGCTCGCCCGTCACCACCCGCCGGACCGGACGGTGCTGGAGGACATCTCCCTGTCCTTCTACCCCGGTGCCAAGATCGGGGTCATCGGCTCCAATGGCGCTGGCAAGTCCAGCCTGTTGCGGATCATGGCCGGCCTCGACGACGGCTTCACGGGTGACGCCCGCCTGACGCCCGGCTACAGCGTGGGCTACCTGGAGCAGGAGCCCGCGCTCGACCCGTCGAAGGACGTCAAGGGCAATGTCATGGACGGCGTCCGCCCGGTCCAGGACCTCCTCGACCAGTACAACGCCGTGATGGCCAGATGGTCCGAGCCGGATGCCGACTACGAGGCCATCGGGGCCGAGCAATCGGCCCTCGAGGACCGCATCGCTGCCGTCGGTGCCTGGGATCTCGAGCGCAACGTGGACATCGCGATGGATGCGCTCCGCTGCCCACCCGACGACGCGGACGTCGCCACGCTGTCGGGTGGCGAGAAGCGTCGGGTGGCACTCTGCCGGCTGCTGCTCCAGCACCCGGACCTGTTGCTGCTCGACGAGCCCACCAACCACCTCGACGCGGAGTCGGTGGAGTGGCTGGAGCGTTTCCTCCAGGAGTACAGCGGCACGGTGGTCGCGGTGACCCACGACCGCTACTTCCTGGACGATGTCGCGCAGTGGATCCTGGAGCTGGACCGCGGACGCGGCTTCCCGTTCCAGGGCAACTACTCCAGCTGGCTGGAGCAGAAGCTGGAGCGGATGTCCCGGGAGCAGAAGCAGGCGGACGCCAAGCAGCGCACGCTCGCCCGCGAGCTCGCCTGGGTACGCCTGTCGCCCAAGGCCCGACAGTCGAAGGGCAAGGCCCGCCTGTCCGCGTACGAGCAGCTGATGGCCGAGGCGAACGACGAGAAGGTGGTCACGCGCGAGCTGGAGATCGCCATCCCGCCTGGTCCTCGGCTGGGCGAGCAGGTCATCGAGGTGTCAGGGCTGCGCAAGGGGTATGGCGACCGGCTGCTCATCGAGGACCTCTCGTTCGCGCTCCCCCGCTCGGGCATCGTGGGCATCATCGGCCCCAATGGCGCAGGCAAGACGACGCTGTTCCGGATGCTCGTCGGCCAGGAGGCGCCCGACGCTGGCTCGGTGACCATCGGCGACACGGTCGTCATCTCGTATGTCGACCAGGGACGCGACGCGCTCGTCGCGGACCAGACAGCCTTCCAGGCCATCACCGAGGGGACCGAGGTCATCAAGGTGGGCCCGCGCGAGGTGCCGGCCCGCGCCTATGTGAGCAGCTTCAACCTCCGGGGCACGGACCAGCAGAAGCTGGTGGGCCAGCTCTCCGGCGGCGAGCGCAACCGCGTCCACCTGGCGCGTCTCCTGCGCTCCGGCGGCAACGTGCTGCTGCTCGACGAGCCCACCAACGACCTCGACGTGGACACGCTGCGAGCGCTCGAGGCGGGTCTCGAGTCCTTCCCCGGGTGCGCCGTGGTCATCAGCCACGACCGCTGGTTCCTCGATCGCATCGCCACCCACGTCCTCGCGTTCGAGGGCGACAGCCAGGTGCGCTTCTTCGAGGGCAACGTCAGCGACTACGAGGCGTTCCGACGCAAGGAGCTCGGGGCCGCGGCCGAGCAGCCCCATCGGATCCGGTTCAAGAAGCTGTCGGCTGCCTGAGGGGCCGTCGGCGGCACGTCGATGGCTGTGGTCGCGGCTGTGGCCCGGGATCCTTCGATGACGCAGCTCGCGGGGCGCATGGACCTGCCGCAGCCCGCGTGGTCCTGACATCTCGACACACCGGTCGTCGTGTATCCGCTTCGGAAGGCGCGCTCTTCGGCTGTCCGTCCGACTGGTCGCCAGACTGCCGAGTCACTACCGACACGCCGAGCGTCGAGCGGTCCCGGGACACAGTCGCATCCAGGGGCTGGCAGCCGGCGGCCGTCGCGAGCTGGGTCATCGTCACGGACACGCGGACGAATCGCCGCACGGTCGAACGGGACCACGCGCTCCTGCGTAGCCTCGCGACCAGTGATGGCCGCGCGATGCGGTCCTGGCTTCGTGCGCCGTCCGGTCCCATCTCGGCGCTCTCGTTCTGGTCCGGGGCCGCAGCCGTGATCCCGCGCCGCGTGCGCAGGACTCGGCAGGAGCTGGACGCCGCGGCGGCCCGGGTCTTGCGCGTCACGAGCGGCCGCAGGCCAGCGGCACGGGACGCGTCGGGCGATGCCACGTGACCACTCGAGCCGACCGCCAGGTCGGCACGTTCGCGCAACACGCTGCGCTTCGATGCCGCGCGTCGCGCCGGCGCTCGGGCACCTGGTCTGGTGCCGCTGGATGCGTCGGACGGGGTGGAGCTCCAGACCCCCGGTACCGATGAGCTGCTCGACCTGTTGCGGTACACGGATCGCGTCGCTCGCACCGTGCCGGCGTCGGTGCTCATCGTCGCTGCGCAGACGCGCGCCGCCGGGGCGACCGTCAGGCGGTCGGAGCCGCTCCATGTGCCGACCGCAGCGGGTTGGATCACGCTCTGTGGGTCGATGCCGGATGGCTCCGGTGGCCGGGTCGCCGTCGCGATCCAGGCGACGCCGGAAGCGCATGCAGCGCTGCTGCGGCTCGAGTCGTTCGCGCTCAGCGCGCGCGAGCGGGAGGTAGTGACGCTCGTCGCCCAGGGGCTCGACACGACCGCGATCGGGGAGCGCCTGTCCATCTCACCGTGGACCGTACAGGACCACTGCAGCGCGATCTTCGAGAAGACCGGTACCCACGATCGGGCGCGCGCTCCGCGCGCTGGCGTCCTTCCAGGATCACCTGCCCGCCATCGTGGTCCGGACCCCGCTCGATGCGGGTGGCCACCTCGATGTCGAGGTACCCGCATGACCCGATGCTGGCGCCCCCGGACGGCCCCGGGGACCGGCGAGCGGCGCACCTTTGACAGCGCACGTCGGTGACGGTGAGGGCGGATAGCCGGGTCCGAACCGATCGAGACGTGGTCCATCCGTGGCCACAGGAGCCACCCCTCGGGTACGGGGCGTTCGACACCCCGGACCCTGAGTGCTGGCTCTGCTGTGGAAGCGTCTCCGTGGGCCCATCCGGGTGAAGGGGTTCACACGGCAGGCGATGTCTCCGGCGCCGGGGGAAGCTCCCCGGAGAAGATGAGTCCGACGAACTCCATGGCGAATCCCCCCGGCGTCGGCGTGGTGACGATGACGGCCGTGAGGCCCTCGTAGCCGCCGTTCCCGATGCACGTGATGGTGTTGCCGTACACGGGCTCGGTCGGGGTGGCGCCCTGCGCGACGAACTCGGACGAGCATCCCCAACCGCCGCCCTCGTTGCGCAGATGGGCGGTCTCGATACCGACCGCGATGACGCCTTCGGCCGTCTGGTAGGTATCCTCGATCCACGGTGCCCACGCGTCTCCGGTCAGGCGTGGGTCACTGGCGGTCCAGGTGTTGGTGCACTCGTAGGCGCTTCGGATGACGCCGCCGTCGGACGTGACCTCTCCGCGCGAGCAGGAGCCGTCCACGGGCTGGATATCGCCGGTGACCCACGTCGGTGCGACGTCCTCGGTCACCGCCCCCGGTGTGCCGCCCTGTTGCTGGAACGGCTGGGGGATGTGCGTCACCCCCCAGACCGCGAAGACCAGGGCAGCTGCGATGATGGCCTTGGATGGGCTGAACATGAGTTGGGTCCTCCCGATGGCGGTGGCGGGTTGGGCGTTCAGGGCTGGGATGGGAACGCGCTGGTGGTCGCTGGCCTGGTCCCCGGACGGACGGCCACCCGGTCCATCTGGGATGCGTGGCGGCCACCACGTACGACGGAGCTGGGGCGTGCGGGGCAGCGCTGCCGCGATCAGACGGCCCGCCTGCTCTGCATCAGGCAGGACGACATCCTCGCCCTGCAACCAGGAGCGGACCTCCAACAGGAGTCGGTGGTCATCATTCATGGAGCGACCTTCTGAGGGACCGGCGCCACCGAGGTGGGTCGGGACCCAGCCTCCAGGGCCGCTCGCAGTGCCTCCAGGGCACGACTGAGGCGGGAGCCGACGGTGCCGGTGGGGATGCCAAGGGTCTCGGCCACCTGCTCCATCGGCATGTCGAGCAGGCAGCGCAGGACGAGGACGGTCCGGTGTTCCAGCGACAGGTGGCGAAAGCCTCGGTCCAGCAGGTCGCGGTCGAGGACCACGCCGTACTCGTCCGGGGCGATCGGGATGTGCGACGGATGGATGTCGTCCGACGATGCCCACTTGGGTCGCCGCCGTGCCTCTGCATAGCAGGCACGGACGAGGAGGCGGTACGACCAACCGTTGAACCTGGCTGGGTCGTCGAGACGACGGATGCTCCGCCAGATGTCGAGGAAGGCCTGCTGGGTCGCGTCCTCGGCCAGGTGACGGTCCCGCAGGATGCCGTAGGCCACGCGGTAGAGACGCGGGTGATCGGCGACCGCCAGCGCCTCGAACGCCTGCTGGTCGCCGTGCTGCGCCATGACCACGAGATCTACGTCCATGCGATCTCTCTCGTGAGGACCGAGTGGATCCCAGCCCCTACAGCGTACGTGTGACCCGATGGTGCGTTCCGTTCCATCCTCGTGTCATGGTGCCCGACTGGCACGCGCGATCGTCGGGCGGAGGATCGTCTCGGCCGGCAAGCGCATGCGCCAGGATGTCCGCGGCCGATGACATGGCGTAGATTGGGCGCATGGGATTCCTGACCTTCGGCATCAACGTCACCCTCGACGGCTGCGTGGACCACCAGGAGGGGATCGCCGACGACGAGACACACGCCCTCTTCACCCGCCTCATGGACGAGGGCGGGGCCATGCTGTGGGGCCGTGTCACCTACGAGCTGATGGAGGGCCACTGGCCGGCGGTCGCCCGCGGTGACGTGGACGCGCCGCCGGCGATCCGCGAGTGGGCGGCCAGGCTGGAGGCCAAACCGAAGTACGTGGTGTCGTCGACCCGAAGGGACTTCCCGTGGGCCAACAGCCATCACATCGCCGGTGACCTGCGCACGGGCGTGCAGAAGCTCAAGGACGCGACCCCGGCCGGCGTGCTCCTCGGTAGCGGCAAGCTCGCGACCGAGCTGGACCGGCTGGATCTGATCGACGAGTACAGGTTCCTCGTCCACCCCAGGATCGCCGGCCACGGCCCGACCCTGTACCAGGGCGGGCTGCCCCGCACGCGACGGCTCGAGCTGGTCTCGGCGGAGCCGCTCCGCAACGGCGCGGTCGCCATGCGCTATCGGCGCGCAGGCTGACTGGCGCCCCCGGGCGGATTCGAACCACCGACGCGCACCTTAGGACGGTGCCGCTCTATCCACTGAGCTACGGGGGCGTGGCGCCAATCGTAGCGGAGCCGGACGCCTCAACCCACGGACGGCGCCGTCGGACGGGACGCAGCATCCGACGACGACTGCCTCGCGGCTGACCGTCCGGGCACCTGCCGGTCCACCGCGGCCGCGTCCAGGATCCCCAGCAGGAGACGAGCGTCCAGCTCCTCGAGGATCCCTCGTGCCTCCTCGACCGCGGATCGCACATCGGGGTCGGCAGGATCCAGCCGGAGCGAGGCCCCCAGCCCGCACAAGGCGACCCCCAGGCGGGACCCCTCGTCGCGCCAGCGCCGGATCGCGTCACGATACGCCAGCATCGCATCGGCGGGCCGCCCATCCACGGCATCGAGGTCCGCCCGCGCATGGATGGCCGCGGCCGACGCCACCGGCGCGCTGGGACCGAACCCTGCGAGCCTCGCGGCCATCTGCGCCAGTGCCTCGCGGTCGCCGCCCAACGCCGCCGCGCGGGCCGCCCATGTGATGGCGTACTCCGTGTTGAGCGCATCCACCTCGGCGACCACCAGCGCCGAACGGATCGCGTCCGCGTAACGGCCCTGCGACATCGCCATGGCCAGGTCGGAGTCCGCACGGTTGGACCGCTGCTCGGGGCTTGGATCCTGCGTGGCGAGGATGGACCCGATCTCGGCATGGGTCGTCTCGGCCTGGGGCTCGCCACGCAGCACCTCGAACCACAGCAACCCGATGAGGAGGTAGACCCGGTCGGACGCCTCCTCCACCGCTCCGACGTGGGCACGCAGCTCGCCGGTCGCCCATGCCCAGTCGCCGCTCTCGAGCGCCACGTTCGCGGCGTTGCCCAGGAGCAGCCCGGAGAGGCTCCGGAGGCCGAGCCGCTTGGCCTCGGCGTAGCCGTCGGTGGCGATCCGGAACCCGTCTCGCAGACCCAGCCGCGTGCCGAGGTTGATGGCACCCCGCAGCGCCGTGAGGGGGGCGCCGAGCCGCGTCGCCAGGTCCATGCCGCCACGGATGAGCGCGATGCCCTCGTGGCGTCGCCCTGCGTCGCCGGTGATCGCGCCCTTGGTGACGAGCGTGTCCGCGATGACGTCATCGAGGCCCAGGGGCTGTGCCGCGGTCATCACCCGGTCGGCGAACGCGAGCGCGCGCGCTCGCTCGGTACCCAGGAACATGAACAGCCGCGGCACCTGCGCTGCCGCCCGCACCTCGATCGGATCGTCCTGCCGCTCATCGAAGGTGGCCTCGATCGGCTCCAGCAGCAGGCGGGCCGCCTCCGGGTCGCGCGCATTGAGGTACACCTCGCCGAGCGTGCCACGAGCCCCCAGGGCGCCGTGCTCGTCCTCCAGCGCCTCGAACCGCTCGAGCGACTCGCGCAGCGCGACGATGGCTTCCTGGTGATGGCCCGCGAACGTCGCGGTCTCGCCGATGACCTGGAGCAGGGCGGCGCGCTCGCGCTCGTCCGATGCGACCTCGAGCGCTTGTCGCAGGAACCCCAGCGCGTGGTCGTTGGAGCCCAGCCGCGTCGCACGCTCGGCGGCCCCGCGGAGCGCCAACCGCGCCTGGGCGGCCAGGGCGTCCCGCTCGGGACCGGCCGCCGAGCTGCGATAGGCAGCCACGTAGTGCGCCGCGAGCGCACCGGCCATCGCCTCCTCGCCCAGGCCCTCGAAGTGGCGCGCCGCTCCCAGGTGCTTGGCCCTGCGGTCGGCCATGGTGGTGGTCCCGTATGCGACCTCCCGGATGAGCGCCTGGACGAAGCCGAACTGGCCGCGCTCCGGTGACCGGGGGTCGACCTCCTCGGTGAGCAGCTCCCGTCGCACCAGCCCACGAAGCCGCGGCTCGAGCGCCTCCGGGGACACGCCCGACACGGCCGAGAGCGAGCCCACCGTGAACGTGTGGCCCAGCACGGCCGCGTCCTGGAGGAGCTGGCGGTCGGCCGGGTCGAGACCGTCGAGCCGAGCGCCGATGAGCGCCTGGAGCGTGGCCGGGACCGTCAGCTCGCCGATCTCATCGGTCGGCCGGTAGACGCCGTCCGCCTCGACCAGCCGGCCCTCCGCCACGAGCGTGCGCACGATCTCGACCGCGTACAGGGGCACGCCGTCGGCACGCGCGACGACCGACCGGACCGCCGCCTCCGGGAGCCCGGGCACGAGGCCGAGCAGCAGCTCGCGCATGGTCTCGGGCGCCAACGGATCGAGATGCAGCGCGACGAAGTTCCGTCGTCCGGCGCCCCAGGCCGGTCGCCGGTCGAGCAGCTCCGGACGAGCGAGCGTGAGGATCATGATGGGTACGCCGCTCGACCACTCGAGCACGTGGTCGATGAAGTCCAGGAGCCCGGGGTCCGCCCACTGGAGATCCTCGAACACGAGCATCACGGTGCCCTCGAGCGCGATCCGCTCGAAGAAGGTGCGCCACGCGGCGAAGAGCTCCTCGTGCGCCATCGCGGGCGCCTCGACACCCAGCAGCGTCAGGAGCGCAGGCCCGATCCGCCGCGCTTCCTGGGCGTCCGGCACCCAGGTCCGGACCGTGTCTGCGACCCGTTCCCGGACGGTCCCGGGGTCGTCATGCTCGGTCAGGCGACAGCGACCGCGGACCATCTCCGCGAGCGCCCAGAACGTGACACCTTCGCCATAGGCGGGCGATCGCCCGGCGTGCCAGTACACCGGTTCCACGATCCCGTCGAGCCATTTCGAGAACTCCCACGCGAGACGGCTCTTGCCGATGCCGGCCTGCCCGGTGACCGACACCAGACGCGCCCGACGCTCGCGCCCCGTGGCCGCCAGCAGCTCCTTGAGCAGGCGCAGCTCCGCCTCACGACCCACGAACGGCGCCTCGAGCCCGTCCTGGCGATTGCGACCGCCCACCTCGGCCACGACCCGCAGTGCGCGCCAAGCGGGGACCGGCGTCCGCTTGCCCTTGAGCACCTGCTCACCAGCCTGCTCGTAGGCGATGGAACGGTCCGTGGCGCGCATCGTCGCCTCGCCCACCAGCACGCCGCCCACGGGTGCCACGCCCTGGAGACGCGATGCGGTGTTGACGAGGTCACCTGCGACCATCCCCTGGCCGTGCGCCCCAAGGGTGACGGCGGCCTCGCCCGTGAGGACGGCAGCGCGGGCGGCCAGACCCGGCGCGAGGGTGGTGACCGCGTCGACCAGCTCGAGCCCCGCGCGCACGGCCCGCTCGGCGTCGTCCTCGTGGGCCACGGGCGCGCCCCACACGGCCATCACGGCATCACCGATGAACTTCTCCACGGTGCCGCCATAGCGGTCGATGATCACCCGCGCACTGTCGAAGTGCCGTGTCAGGAGCTCGCGGACCTCCTCGGGGTCGCGCCCCTCGGACAACGTGGTGAAGCCGACCAGG
>CAZYTQ010000002.1:29364-60645 GCA_964650135.1 uncultured Anaerolineaceae bacterium
AGGTCCGCGAACAGCACGCTCACCAGGCGGCGTTCAGCGGCAGGAGCGGCCGGAGTGGCGGGCACGGGAGCCACTGGTGCCGCCCGCGTCGACGCCTCGCCCAGCCGAGCACCGCACTCGCCGCAGAACCGGGCATCCGGCCGGTTCGAGGAGCCACACGCCAGGCAGGCAGCGAGCAGCCGAGCACCGCACTCGCCGCAGAACTTGCGGCCGTGCTCGACGTTGGCGCCACAGCTGGCGCACACGACATCCGATGCGGGTTGCGTCACCCGGACAGGGTACCGAACGCGGCGGCCCGTGGGCACCCACCGATGTCCGCCGGCGTGGGCGGCACTGGCCGCGGATGAGAGGTGATCACGTGTTCCAGTGGATGATCGCCGGGCGGCCCCGCTCCAGACCCAGCGCCGAGACCGAGGCCGTGCCGAGCGACAGTGCGCCACCCAGGGTCACCTCCTGCCCGATCCAGCGGATGGCCAGGACGCGGAGGCCGTGGCCATGACCGAAGCACAGCACCGGGCCATCCAGGCCCCGCAATCGGTCGACCAGGCGGTCATAGCGGCGGGTCACCTCCGCCGGGGTCTCGCCACCCGGGGCGCCGTGCGTCCAGATCCGCCAACCGGGGATCCGCTCGCGGATCGCGTCGGTGGTCAGCCCCTCCAGCTCGCCATAGTCCCACTCGGCGAGGTCCGGCTCCACCTGGGCGTCCGGGAAGCCGGCGAGGGCCGCCGTGGTCCGGGACCGCTTCCGCGGGCTGGTCAGCACCAGCGAGAAGCGCTGACCGCCCAGGTGACCCGCCAGCGCACGCGCTTCCGCCTCGCCCGCCGGGGTGAGCGGCACGTCCGTGGTGGAGGTGTGCCGGCCGTCGCGCGCCCATCCCGTCAGCCCGTGGCGTACGAGCCATACCGTGGTCGCGGGATCCTGACCCATCCCCGGACGGTAACAGGCAGTGTCGTCGCGCGTGGCCTACGATCGGCGTCGATGACCAGCTCCCCTCCCCGGCCAGTGCTCACGTTCCTGCGACGTGCCGGTTGTCTCCCCTGCGACGAGGCACGCGAGATGCTCGCGTGGGTGCTCGAGGAGCGTGGCGCGCGCGGCGAGGTGGTGCCACTGGTGCACGAGGTGGACATCGCGCACGATCCGGGGCTCGCGGGCCGCTATGGTGCGCTCGTGCCGGTGGTGCTCATCGCGGGTGCCGAGCTGCCGCTGGTGACGAGTGGTCGGCAGCTGCGGGCGTTCCTCGCCGCCACCGTGCCGGCGGTCATGTGATCCGATGGACCTGACCCTCGGCGTGGCGCTCTTCGCGGGCCTCATCTCGTTCCTGTCGCCGTGTGTGCTGCCGGTCGTGCCGGCCTACCTCGGTCAGCTGGGCGTGGTCATCGCGCGCAACGAGGCCGCGCCGATCGCGCTGGCCATGGCCGCGCCCACGATGGCCCTGGGTGGCGCGACCGCCCGTGGCTCGTCGAGTGCCGCGACCAGCCCACCACCGGGGGCACACGCGTCGGTCTGGGCATCGCTCGGGCGCTGGGGGGCGCTGCCCAACGCGATCGCGTTCGTGCTGGGCTTCGGCATCGTGTTCACGGCACTGGGGCTCAGCCTCAACGCGGCCGCTTCATGGCTCCGGGACTATCAGCCGCTGCTGCGCCAGGTCGGCGGCATCGTGCTCATCGTGCTCGGGCTCAACATGATGGGTGTCCTCCGGCTGGGGCGACTGTGGCGGACATGGCGGCCGCTGGGCCGCTTCGGGCCCTCGGTCGGCACCCGGTCGCGTGGCGGGCTCCTGGGCGGCCTCGTCCTGGGCGTGGTGTTCGCGCTCGGCTGGACGCCCTGCATCGGTCCCACGCTGGGTGCGATCCTGACCATGGCCGCGGTCTCGACGGGACCCCAGGTGACCGCGCTGCTCATCGCCTATTGCATCGGTCTCGGGCTGCCGTTCGTGATCCTCGCGGTCGTGGCCGAGCGGACGCCTGCCATCACCCGCCCGCTGCTGCGGCACGGCCGGACCATCGAGCTCATCGGCGGCGGCCTGGTGGTCGTGATGGGGGTGGTCATCCTGTTCGACCTGCTGGCGGCGTTCTCGACCGCGTTCGTCGCCTTCTGGCCCCAGGTCTGACCCGGATGTCCGACCCACCGACGCCTGACCGCGAGCCAGGATCGCCCACCGCACCGGATGCGCGGTCGCCAGCCGGCCGCTGGTCGCGGCGACTCATCGGGCCGTTCACGCTCGGTCACATCGTGGCGCTCGGCGGGACGCTGCTGGGCGTGGGTGCGCTGCTGGCGTTGCTGACCACGCCCATGTCGTCGCCGACGATGACCGAGGCACCCCGTCCCGGCGCCTCGTTCTATGTCATCGGCGAGCGCACGGAGGGGCTCGCCATCGGCCAGGTCGCACCCGAGCTGACGGGCGACGAGGACGGCCAGCCAGTCACCCTGGTCGACCTCGATGGTGCACCGGTACGGCTCGCGGACCTGCGTGGTCGCCCGGTGTGGGTCAACTTCTGGGCCAGCTGGTGCCCGCCCTGCCAGCAGGAGACACCGGTGCTCCGGGCGATGCATGAGCGGTATCGCGATGATGGTCTCGCGATCGTGGCGGTGAGCGTCCAGGAGGCATCCCCGGACGACGTGCGTCGCTACGTGGAGACCTACGGCCTCGGGTTCACGGTGGGATTCGATGCGACCTCGGCGGTGTTCCGGGCATGGCGCGGGTACGGGCTGCCGACGCACTACCTGATCGATGCCGATGGCGTGATCCGCGCGGTCCACTACGGGCCGGTGAACGAGCGAAGCGCCGAGATCCTGCTGGCGTCGATCATGCCCCCGGCAGCGTCCGGCACACCATCGCCGGCCAGCACGTCACCGCCATTCGCCACGACCCAGCCGGGGGGCACGCCTCGCCCGGACGCGTCGTTCGCGCCGATGGGCTCGCCTTCCCGGCCCCCGGACGGGTAGACTCCCGCGCAATGGTGCCCGGACCCGACGGGCACCCCTCGTACTCGGAGGTCCCTCCCTGATGCGTCGTCCCCGGATCCTGCTCTCCGCCATGCTGGCGTCCGCGCTCGCGGTCACGGCCGGCATCGCGCCTCTCACGGTGCGCGCAGCGGATACCCCAGAGGCTGCCGTCCACGCCGTCTTCGACCTCATCGAGGGTCTCCAGTTCGACACGCTCGCCGACGACCTCGCGCCGCTCATCTGCGAGCGGGGGCGCGAGGAGATGATCACCCAGTTCCAGTCCCTGGACATCGGCAGCCAGCTCCTCGGCAGCATCCCCGACGTGACCCCCGAGGACATCGCCGCGATCAACGATGGACTCTCGCTCAGGATCGAGGACCGTGTCATCACCACGCTCTCGTCCGATGCCACCAGCGCCCTGCTGGAGGTGAGCGCGAACATGGTGCTCGAATTCTCGGACGATGCGCTCCGCGTCCTGGCCAAGGTGTCCCTGGCACAGATGGGTCAGCCGGCCGATGAGATGATGATCGAGGGCATCCTGCCGACGCTCCGGGCGCAGCTGAACATGTCCCAGCCCATGCCGGCCGATACCCTGGAGGCGGAGCTCGTGGACGGCAGCTGGATCCTGTGCGAGGTTCCCGATGACGCGGATGCGTCCCTGGCACCCGGCGCGAGCGGTGGACCTGGCGCCTCCCAATCTCCGGCACTCCTGCCGCCCAGCCAGTGACCCTCACCCGCGCTTCCCGGGGGCTCGTCGCCGGACGAGCCCCTACAGGATCGGCTCGAACCGGTATCGGTCCCGATCGGGCACGATCCTGCCCACCGGACGGCGTGGCTCGTGGGACAGGACCATGGTCCAGCGCTCGTCTGCCGCCTGCCGGAGGAGGTCGGCCTTGACCGCCACGCTCGTGAGCGGGTAGTCGTCGAACGCACTCACCCAGCGCGGATTGGCGGCCCACGGACGCATCAGCAGGTCCCCGATGAACCCCACGGTCGCCGATGGGCCACGCACGATGATCGCCTGGTGGCCCCCGGAGTGACCGCTGGTGCGCACGACCGAGACACCGGGCATCACCTCTGCCTCGCCATCGGCCGCGGTGCCTCGCGCCCACGGCTCGACCAGTCGCAGCTCCGCCTGATCGTACGAGGCCTGGAGACGCGGGTTGGTGCCCAGCGCGGAATCCCACTCCGCCGCCTGGGCGATGACCCGCGCGTTCGGGAAGGCACGTGAGCCGTCCGCGGCCAGGAGTCCGCCGGCGTGGTCGAAGTGGAGATGGCTGAGCGCGATGGCGTCGATCGAATCGGCCGCGAAGCCGGCGTTCCGGAGCGCGGGCAGGATGGGTTCGCCTGCCACCCCCCGCTGCTGGCGATGATGCTCGTCGTAGCGCTCGCCGATGCCCGTCTCCACGAGCACGCGACCCGCGGGCGTCTCGATGAGCAGGCAGTTGAGCGCCTGGGTGAGCAGACCGTCCGGGGTCATCTCCTCCGCGACCAGGCGCTCCCACATCATCCGGGGTACGGGCCCGAAGACCGTCCCGGCGTCCGATCGGAACGTGCCTGCCTGAATGAGCGCGACGCTCACACCGCCACCCAGCTCCAGGCGCCAGTCGATGTTCGCGGTGATGCCCATGCCCGTCAGGGCTGGGTCCGGCGAGGACCGCCCTTGGTGGTCCGGCGGCTGTCCGAGTAGTCGCGATGGAACGCCGACTCGGTGGGCGTGGACTGACCCTGGTACTTGGATCCGAGCTCCTTGGAGCCGTACGGTCGCTCCACGGGGCTGGTCATGCGGAAGAAGCTGATCTGGCCGATCTTCATGCCGAAGTAGAGCGCGATGGGCAGGTTCGCGACGTTCGACAGCTCGAGGGTCAGGTTGCCCTTCCAGCCTGGGTCCACATACCCCGCCGTGGAGTGGATGAGCAAGCCGAGGCGGCCCAGCGAGCTCTTGCCATCCAGCCGAGCTGCGAGGTCGTCCGGCAGCTCCACCCACTCGAGGGTCTGGCCGAGCACGAACTCGCCGGGATGCAGGATGAACGGCTCGTCGTCGGCCGTGGCGACCAGCTCCGTGAGGTCCGGTTGGGGCTCCCGCACGTCGATGTAGGGGTGGCGATTGTTGCGGAACACCCGGAACTCGCGGTCCAGGTGGAGGTCCACGGACGATGGCTGGAGGCACGCCGCGTCCCAGGGGTCGATGCGCACGCGGCCCGCCTGCACGGCCGCACGGATGTCACGGTCGGAAAGGACGCTCATGTGCCGCGAGCCGTGCGTCGCGGCCCCGTGACCGTCGCGGATCGAGGCTGGCCGGCGACCGGGCGCGACGACGCTGGGGAAGCCGATCCGGCCGGCCGCTTGGGAAGTGGCGCCACGAGCCCCAGCGACGCCTGGCCGGGTGCCTCCGATGAACGCTCGGCGTAGAGCGTGTCCACCTCGCGCTTGAGCTGCTCGAGGTCGGAGAAGCTCTGGTACACGCTCACGAACCGCACGTACGCGATCTGGTCGAGCGCGCGCAACCGCTCCATCGCCATCTCCCCGATGACCGACGACTGGACCTCGTTCACGCCCTGGGAGCGGAGCTCCGCCTCGATGCCGTCGGCGGCGGCCAGCGCGGCGCCCGTGACCACCGGACGACGCGTGAGCGCCTTCTGGAGACCCGACGCGAGCTTGTCCCGGTCGAACTCCTCGCGGACACCGTCCCGTTTGACCACGGTCAGGCGCGCCGATTCGATGCGTTCGTAGGTCGTGAAGCGCGCGGCACAGCTGGCGCACTCACGACGCCGACGGATCGCGGCATCATCCAGGTCCCGGGAATCGACGACTCGGGTGTCGCGTTCACCGCAGGTGGGGCAGCGCACGGTCCCAGCGTGCCTCCGACGCATGAGGGTGACCAGCCGATCGTGGTCGTCCCGCCAAGACTACACGACCGGTGGTGGTCCGGGCGCGACCTCGCCCAGGCACGGCCAGAGGCGGCGGTGCCATACCGGGCCGGCCCGGCCGGATCTCAGTCGGCGAGGATCCCACCGAGCAACGTGGTCAGCTGGTCCCATTCCACGAGGAACGCGTCGTGTCCCTTGTCGGACCGGATCTCGCGGTAGCGGGCCGTGACCCCGGCCGCGGTGGCGGCCTCGACCAGCTGCCGCACCTGGCGTGGCCCGAAGAGCACGTCGCCCTCGATGCCGATGGCCGTCACTCGCACGCCGCCCTCGGCGAGCCCTCGGAAGGCAGCATCCAGGCCACCGCGACCCTGGCCCGCATCGTGGGTGTCCATGGCGCCCGCCAGCCGCCGATACGTGTCGCCATCGAACCGCTCCACGAGCTTGGCACCCTGGTGGTCGAGGTAGCTCACCACGGAGTACCGACCGTCCGCCTCCTGGGCACGACCGAAACGGGCGTCGAAGTCCGTCTCGCTGCGATAGGTCGTCATGGCCAGCTGGCGTGCGAGCGCGAGGCCCTCATCGCCCAGACGATCGATGAGCGTTGCCTGGATCCGGTTCCAGGCGATGGCCATGGGCCCGGTCGCGGCCGGAGCCGCGATCGGAGCGGACCGCTCCACATCCGCCGGCCGCTCGAGCGCCACCTCGAGCGCGACCATGCCACCGAGCGAGCCACCCACGACCAACCCGAAACGCCCGATGCCGAGCGCGTCCGCGAGTCGCCACAGGACACGCGCCTGGTCACGCGTCGTGACGGCTGGAAAGGCCGGTCCCCATGGCTCCCCGGTCCGCGGGTCGATGCTGAGCGGGCCGGTCGTTCCGTATCGACCACCCAGCAGGTTGGCACACAGGACCCCCATGCGGTCCGTGTCGAGCGCCTTGCCCGGCCCGATGAGCGGCTCCCACCAGTCCCCGGCCGCATCCGCGGAGCCCGTGAGCGCATGGACCACCAGCACCTGGGGACCGGCCGCAGGGGCGACACCGTCATGCCGATACGCGACGACCAGGTCCTCGAGCGCCGTCCCGTCACCGAGCGTGAACGGACCCAACTCCAGCGAGGTGACCTGCGCGGTGACGCGTGTGGCGGTGGTCATCCAGCCTGGGCCACGGCCGGCTGGCGGACGTCGGCATCGGTGCTCGCGGCCGCCGTCAGCGCCCGCTCGAGGTCGGCGATGAGATCGTCCGGATGCTCCAGGCCCACCGACAGTCGCACCAGGTCATCGCTGACACCCGTGAGCGCCTGCTCTTCGGGTTCCAGCTGGGAGTGGGTGGTCGAGCCGGGGTGGATGATGAGCGACTTGGCATCGCCCACGTTGGCGAGGAGGCTGAACACCTGGACGTTGTCGATGAGCTTCCGGCCCGCTTCCACACCGCCCTTGACGCCGAAGGTCACGATGCCGCCGAAGCCCCCGGTGAGGTATCGCTTCGCGAGCTCGTGCGAGGGATGCGACACGAGGCCCGGGTAGCTGACCCAGGTGACATCGGGTCGGGCCTCGAGCCAGCGCGCGATGGCGAGCGCGTTCTCGCTGTGGCGCGTGATGCGCAGGGGCAGCGTCTCGAGGCCCTGGAGGAACAGGAAGGCGTTGAACGGGCTGAGGGCCGGGCCGATGTCCCGGAGGCCCTGGACACGCAGCTTGAGGATGAACGCGAGATTGCCGAACGCGCCCGTGTAGCTGATGCCGTGGTACGACGGGTCGGGCTCGACGAAGTCCTGCGCGAAGCGGGGCGATGCGGCCCAGTCGAACGTCCCGCCATCCACCACGACGCCACCGATGGCCGTGCCGTGACCCCCGATCCACTTCGTGGCGGAGTGGATGACGATGTCGGCGCCGTGCTTGAGCGGCTGCGCCAGCAGCGGCGCGAAGGTGTTGTCCACGATCACCGGCACGCCCTTGGCATGGGCGATGTCGGCGATGGCGCGCAGGTCATGGACATCGAGCCTGGGGTTGCCGATGAGCTCCAGGAACACCGCCTTGGTGCGCTCGCCGATGGCGCGGCCGAATGCCCCGGGGTCGCTGCCGTCCACGAACGTCGTGGTGATGCCGATCTTGGGCAGCGTGTGCTGGAACAGGTTGTAGGTGCCGCCATAGAGGCTGGAGCTGCTGACGATGTCATCGCCGGCCCGCGCGAGGTTGAGGATGGAGAGTGTCTCGGCCGCCTGGCCGGAGGCCACCCCGAGCGCCGCCACGCCACCCTCGAGCGCCGCCACGCGCTGCTCGAAGACGTCCGTCGTGGGGTTCATGATGCGGGTGTAGATGTTGCCGAACTCCTGGAGCCCGAACAGCCGCTGGGCGTGCGCCGCGTCGTCGAACACATAGCTCGTCGTGGCGTAGATGGGCACGGCGCGAGCGTTCGTGGTCGGGTCGGGCTTCTGACCGCCGTGGAGCGCGAGGGTCTCGGGCCGGAAGGTCGCGATGGTATCGGCGTCGAGCGTGGCCATGATGTGGGTCCTCCGGTGGCCGCTGTGCGGCCGGGCGATGATGTCGATGCTGGTCCGAGGTCCTGCCCGGGGAGGGCCGTGGGTGCGGTGTCGGCGGTCACCGGTCGCGTCTCTCGGAGGGACAGAACGGCCGCGGCTCCTGGCTGGAGTCGCGGCCCCGGGACCTCGTCCTGTCGATGTGCGCGGTGTCCGCGCTACCTCTCGATCAGGACCCCATCCTCCGTACGACAGGGCCGCCGGCGCATGTCCATACAGCGACACATGGCAGCCGTGGGGCGGAGGCACTGGATCACGCGTCGGATGGTGGCATGGTCGACGTCATGCGTCAACCGGCAGCGGGGCGGGCGGAGCCTGCGTCGTTCGGCTCGGGGTGGGCCTGGGTGCGGCCGGCGAGGGTCTCGAGCGCGTGCGCGAGCAGGGGCTCGATGGCCGCGAGGGATTCGATGGCACCCCGCGGGCTGCCCGGCAGGGCCAGGATGAGCGCCGCGCCCGCAGCGCCCGCGAACGAGCGTGACAGGTCCGCGAGCGGCGTCGAGCGGCGACCTGCGGCACGCATCGCCTCGCCGAAACCCGGGATGACCACGTCCAGGAAGGGCAGCAACGCCTCGGGCGTGCGGTCGCGTGGTCCGAGACCCGTGCCACCGGTCGTGACCACCAGGCGCGACCCGGAGAGGACCGCGGAGGCGACCGCGGATCGGATGACCTCGGGCTCGTCGGGCACCCCGCCTCGGCGCACCTGGTAGCCCAGCCGCGCGAGCCGTGTCGAGAGGGCCGCGCCGCTCGCGTCGTCGCGGGTACCGGCCGCGACACCATCGCTCACGGTGAGCACCAGGGCACGCACGCCAGGGCTGTCAACCGCCACGTCGAGGTCCCCGGGCGCCGGGCTTGACCTTCGCGCGTGGCCGGTCCTCCTCCGGGCGGTGCCATTCACCCGAGCGGCCGCCGCTCTTCTCCAGCAGCCGCACCCCGCCGATCTCGGCATCGCGGTCCACGCCCTTGATCATGTCATAGACGGTGAGCGCGGCGATGCTCGCCGCGGTCATGGCCTCCATCTCGACCCCGGTCGGGCCCACCGTCGCGGTGCTCGCCCGGATCCGCAGCAGGCCGGCCGTGCGGTCGGGCGTGATCTCGACGCCCACATCGGTCAGGGCGATGGGATGGCACAACGGGATGAGGTCCGATGTGCGCTTGGCGCCCTGGACGCCTGCCAGCTCGGCCACCAGCAGCACGTCTCCCTTGGGCCCCGCGCCGTCGATGACCAGGCTGAGCGTCTCCTGGCTCACGCGCACGCTTGCCTCGGCCACGGCACGGCGAGCCGTGGCCGGCTTGCCGCTCACGTCGACCATCCTCGGTCGACCGTGGCGATCGACGTGCGTCAGCCGCCGCCGGTCCTTGCGTGTCGCCGGCTCGAACGGACCGTCCATCAGGTTCCCTCCTCCGGCGACCCCGGGTCGTCCAGGACCATGACCTCCACCTCGGCACCTGCCGGCAGTCCCGCCACGCCTTCCGGCACGATGGCCAGACCATTCGCTGCGAACAGCGCCGTCAGCACATGCGACCCCTGGCCACCGGAGAGCCGAGCCACCGACCCACCCCCTGGTGACCGTCCCAGCACCACGCGCTGGAACGCGCGACGCGTCGGGTCGGTCGAGACCGGCTGGGCCAGACGCGCCCGGACGATGGTACGACCCTCCTGCCCCGCACGACCGTTCATCCGGAACAGGACGGGGCGCACGAACAGCTCGAACGTCACGAAGCTGCTCACCGGGTTGCCCGGCAACCCGAACAGGAGCACCGTCCGGCCGTCGTCGCTGGTGGCGCGTCCGAAGGCGAGCGGCTTGCCGGGCTGGATGGCGACCCGCCACAGGTCGACCCGGCCGACCTCGCCGAGCGCTGGCCGGACCTCGTCGTGAGCCCCCAGCGAGACCCCGCCACACACCACCACCACGTCCGCGGTCTCGATGCCCGATCGCAGCCGCTCCCGGATGCGTGCCCGGTCATCGGGTGCGATGCCCAGCAGTACCGGGATCCCGCCCGCATCCGCGACCTGGGCAGCGATCCCGCTCGAGCTGGTGTCCGTGATCCGGCCCCCGTCCAGGGGCACACCGGGTGGCACGAGCTCGTCCCCCGTGGCCAGGATGGCGACACGGGGACGACGATGGACCAGGACCTCGGCACGTCCCGCTGCGGCCATGGCCCCGATGCGATGCGCCGCGAGACACGTCCCCGCACGGGCCACGAGATCCCCCGCCCGGACATCGCTGCCCGCGGACCGCACGGACGTGCCGGGCTGCACCGGACGATGGATGGCCACCCGATCCGGCAGCGCTGCGGAGCCGGCGGCCGCATCGGTGTCCTCGACCCGGACCACGGCATCGGCGCCAGGTGGCAGCATGGCGCCCGTCAGGATGCGCGACGCCGCTCCGGACGTGACCGCGTCCGTCGCAGCATGCCCAGCGGCGACCTCGCCGATGACCCGCAGCACCACCGGTGACGCGAGCGACGCGCCGGCGGTGTCAGCGGCGCGGACGGCGTAGCCGTCCATCGCGGAGTCGTCCCAGGGCGGCAGCGTGTGCAGCGCGTGGATGTCCTCGGCAAGGACGCGGTCGTGTGCCTCGGCGAGCGGCGCTGTCTCCGGGGGCAGGGCAGCCACGCCGTCGAGCATGCGCGAGAGCGCCTCCTCGAGACGCACGGGCGGCGGTCCGATGTCCTCGCTCATGACCCGGGTCCAGGGGGTGTCGCCTCGCCGCCGGCATCCCCGGAGCCGTCCTGTGCGACGCCTCGCTTGTCGCCCGGCGTGTCGCCCGGCGTGTCGCCCGGTGGCTCCCCCGGTGCCCCGTGCGGTGCCTCGTCCGGTGGATGCGCGCCGACGCGTCGGCCACGCAGCGATCCGACGACCGTGGTCCTGCTGACGAGACCCAGGAGCTTCCCGTGATCATCTCGAGCCACCACGGGAAGCGCGGACACACGACCCCGTTCGAGGACGACCACGGCATCCCACAAGGGCTGTTCGGGCGTCAGGGTCGGGAACCCGGGGATGGGTCGCATCCGGTCGGCCACCCGGAGGGTCGTGGTCCGGCTGCGCGACAGGCCGCGCAGGTCGCGCACATCGATGATGCCCAGCAGCCTGCCCTCCCCCACCACGGGATAGACCCCGCCGCCCTGGCCCAGGTGCGCCTGGTCGAGCAGGGTGTCGAGCGTGAGCCCCGGGCCCACCACCGCCACATCGGCACGCAGCGCATCGCCCACGGTGTATCCGTCGACCAGGTCCATCAGCCGCTCCTGGCTCTGCCCCAGACGCGCGGCACGCATCAGCAGCCAGCCCACGAGCACGAGCCACAGGCCAGCGGTCGCATCGGTGCGCATGGCCAGCAGCAGGCCGCTGAGCATGACCATCCAGCCCGCCACGACACCGACCTGGGTCGTGAGGGCGGTGGCCCGCGTCGCGTCGGAGGTCCAGGAGCGGCAGACCGCATGCACCACCTCGGAGCCATCGAGCGGGCGGCCCGGGTAGAGGCTGACCGACCCCAGCACCAGGTTGGCGAGGGCGGTGCAGACGAGGACCCAGCCGATGAGGTCGGCCGCATGCCAGCCGGCCAGCTGGCCCATCTCGCGCAGCGCGACCAGGAGGCCCGCGAAGGCCAGGCTGAGGAGCGGTCCGGCGAGTGCGATGGCCGCCTGGGCGCGGGGCGGCACATCCGCGCCACGCGTGCCGCCAGGAGCGCCCACCAGCCGCAGCCGAAGCACATCCGGCGCCACCCCGGCACGCCGGGCGACGAGATGATGCGCGACCTCGTGGCCGATGACCATCGGCAGCATCAGCAGGGGCACCAGGATCGTCGCGATCGCCCGTGCGAGCGGTGCCCCGAGGTCCGGTCCCGGTGGGCCGACCCACATCACCAGCGAGATCATCAGGAGCAGGTAGGTCACCAGCCAGCTGAGGCCCACCTCGATACGCGGCAGGCCCCTGCGGTCGCCCATGGGGCGGCTCAAGGGATCCGTGCCGGCTGCATGTGTGTCATCCCTGGCCGCGCACGAGGCGTGCGACCAGCCAGGTGACGATGCCCAGCACGAACGCCACGAGACCCAGCGCGGCGGACATCACCTGCCAGAACAGCAGCGGGTAGAGCTGCACGATGTGCTGGGTCGACGGGTCGAACGCCCAGTCGCCCTGCGGGAAGAACACCTGGTGGAACAGCTCGAACAGCGGGTCGAAGGCGACCAGGCCGATGAGCCCGATGACGGCCACCGTGACGGCGGTCAGCGCACCACCGATCCCGATCGCGCGCACGATACGGCCGGGCTGGGTGCTCCGGGCGAGCATGACCACGATCCCCAGCAGGCCGAGCCCTGCGGCAAGGAACACCAGCCACAGCAGGTCGCGCACGTCCTGGAGATGGCCGATCTCCGTCGCGTCGTAGAACGGGCCGCCATCGACCCCCGCGATGAGGAACGTGCCGGGACCCAGCAGCAGCTCCGCGACCGTCTGGTCCGAGAGCGTCTGGGCCATGGCGGTGTCGGCACCCAGCCAGGCGGCCGACTCCGCGATATCCAGTGCCGCGTGCATCGCCCACGGTGTCAGCAGCGGCAGCAGCGAGAGCGCGAGGAGCACGAGCGCGGTGGCGGCCGCCACGACACCGTCCCGCAGGACCATCCCGAGGTCGACCCGGGCAGGCTCCAGCGCGGGCCGCGCCACGTTCGTCGAGGGGTGCGGAGCGGCGACGGGCTACTCCTCCTCCAGGGTGCGCGCCTGGGCGTACCAGCCGTCCATGGCGACCTCCGTGGGTGCCTCCATGCCCAGGGTGCGCGCGGCTCGATCGAGCCGCGCGCCGAACGTCTGCCGGTCGAGCGCCAGCAGGTCCTGGAGGCCGGTGATGCCGGCCTGGGTGAACATCTGCTGCTCGGTGGCGCCGAATCCGGCCAGGTTGAGCAGGAGCGCCTCGTCGCGCCAGTCGTGGATGTCGTTCGTGGTCACCTGGATCTGATCGGCCAGGGTCTGGCGCCGTGTGCGTGTCTCCGAGACCTCGAGCAGCAGACCCGTGGTGAAGACACCCTGGCGCTCGAGACGCTGCAGCAGCAGGAACGGGACGCGCTGGAGCTGTTCGATGGGCGGCACGGTCCTGGACATCCCTCCTGGTCGATGCGATCCGCTCGCGGCGGTCAGGTGGATGATACCGGTGGGCGGTCCGACCGCGACGGGACGTCACGCCTCGGGAGCGTCCCCGAGGATCCGGTGGTCGTCGGTCGGCCCTGCGATGCCCGTGGCGCTATGCCTCGGGAGCGTCCCCGAGGATCCGGTGATCGTCGGTCGGCCCTGCGATGCCCGTGGCGCTATGCCTCGGGAGCGTCCCCGAAGATCTGGTAGTGCCAGCCCTTCTGCGCCTCGCCGGTCAGCTCGATCATGACGTGCTTGACCTGGGTGTACTCATCGAACGAGTACTGGGACATGTCCTTGCCGTAGCCCGAGCCCTTGAACCCGCCATGGGGCATCTCGCTCGCGATGGGCAGGTGGTCGTTCACCCAGACGGCCCCGAACTCGAGTGCCTTCGCGGCACGCATGCTCTTGAACACGTCCCTGGTCCACACCGAGCTCGCGAGGCCGTAACGGGTGTCGTTCGCCTTGGCCAGGACCTCCTCCTCGGTCTCGAACGGCAGGACCGTCAGGACCGGACCGAAGATCTCCTGCTGGACGCACTCGGACGCCTGGTCGACATCGGCCAGCACGGTCGCCTGGAAGAACGCGCCATCCGGGAGGGCCGGCACGGACGCTCGGCCACCACCGCTGATGACCCGGGCGCCAGCCGCCTTCGCTCGCTCCACGAAGCCCTCGACGCGGAGCACCTGGGCGTCGTTGATGAGGGTACCCATGTCCGTGGCGGGGTCCTCCGGATCACCGACGCGGACGCTGTCGGCGTAGCCCTTGAGGATCGACAGGAACCGCTCGTACACCGGCTGCTGGACGTACACCCGCGTCGCGGCGGTGCAGTCCTGGCCCGCGTTGATATAGCCGCCCGCGACCGCGCCGCGTGCCGCCGCATCGAGGTCCGCGTCGTCGTAGACGATGAACGGCGCCTTGCCACCCAGCTCCAGGTGCACGCGCTTGAGGTTGCCTGCGGCCGCCTGTGCGATGCGCACACCCGTGGCCGAATCGCCGGTCAGCGAGACCAGGTCGATGCCCGGATGGGCCGCGATGGCGTTGCCCACCACGTCACCCGGCCCCGTGACCACGTTGAGGACGCCCGGTGGCAGTCCCGCGTCCAGCGCCAGCTGGCCCAGGCGCAGCGTCGTGAGCGGGGTGGCCGACGCCGGCTTGAGGACGACCGAGTTGCCCGCGGCGAGCGCCGGGCCGATCTTCCAGATGGCCATCATGAAGGGGTAGTTCCAGGGCGCGATCTGGCCGCAGACACCGATCGGCTCGCGGCGCACCATGCTCGTGTGGCTGGTGCTGTACTCACCGGCCGCCGTGCCATCGAGATGCCGCATCGCGGATGCGAAGAAGCGCAGGTTGTCGGGTGCGAAGGGCAGGTCGTTGTCGCGCCGGAACTTGATGGCGGTGCCGGTCTGGGCCACCTCCAGCGCCACGAGCCGCTCCATGTCCGCCTCGATGAGGTCGGCCAGCTTGTTGAGGATGGCGGCACGCTCGGGGATCCAGAGACCACGCCAGCGGGCGTCGGCGAACGCCTCGCGTGCCGCCCGGACCGCGCGGTCGACGTCCTCCGCGGTGCCCATGGCCACGCGGCCCACGACCGCTCGTGAGGCGGGGCTGTGGACCTCCTGTGTCTGGCCGCTCGATGAGGGGACCCACTCGCCACCGATGAGCTGCTGGAACTCGGTCACGGTCGCCACGGCCATCGTCTGGGCTCCTCCGGGTACGGCCGCCGGCTCCTCGTCCGGCAGCCTGCGTGTTCGCCTGGGTATCGGCGCGGGACGCTAGGCGAGCTGCGCGTCCAGGGTGACCTCGACGTTGCCCTTGAGCGCGCGGGACACGGGGCAACCGGACTTGGCCGCTTCGACCGCGGTCCGGAAGGTCGTCTCGTCCACGTTGGGGACGCTCGCGCGCAGGGTCAGCACCGCCGAGATGATGGTGAAGCCGGTGTCCGTCTTGTCAGCGGTCACCGCGACGCTGACGTCGTTGCTGGCCACGGGGAAGCCCGCCTTGGCCAGCTCGTTGCTGGAGGCCATGGCGAAGCATGCCGCCCAAGCCCCGGCGAGCAGCTCCTCGGGGCTGGTCAGGCCGGTATCGGAGGCCTCGGCGCGGGCCTTCCAGGTGAGCGGGAGCGGGCCGAAGGTGCCACTGGATGCGCCGGCGACCGTGCCGGACCCGCCGAACAGGTCGCCCTCCCAGTGGGCGTTCGCGCTGCGGACCTGGGCCATGGATGGACCTCCTGTGCGTGTCGATCGGACCGGGCGCGGTCATCGCGACCCGGCGTGGCGTCCCGGTGAGGACATGGTCGCACACCAGGCCGGGAAGGCCGGTCAGGCGGGCTGGTCCGTGCCGTCCGGCGGTGAGGTCGGTGGGGGCGTCACCGGGTCGGGCACGGGCATCGCGGGTGACACGCTTCGGATCCGCTGGCGGACCGCCCGACCCGCCGTCCGGGCGGCGTCCGCGAGCGTCGTCTCGCCGGTGATGGTGCCCACGCCGCCCGAGTCGTCGGACGAGCCGGCGGACCCGCCTCCACGCATGCCTCGCGGACCGGTGGGAGCGTCCTGGCTGCTGTCCAGCGCGGACGCGATGATGGCCGGCAGATCGATGCCCGTGAGGCCCTTGATGGTCTCGTTCGCCTGGGCGAGCGTGTCGGTGGTCGTCCGGACGACATCGCTCGCGCCCTCGGTCGAGAGCACGGTCAGGTTCTGGATCTTGCCGATGGGCTCGGCAGCCGCGCGCACGATCTCGGGCATCATCGCGAGCACGGTCTGGAGGATGGCCGCCTCGTTGAACTGGCGATACGCCTCCGCACGCAGAGCGAGCGCCTTGGCCTCGGCCTCGCCCTTGGTGAACACGATGCCCGCCTCCGCCTGGCCCTCGACCTCGGTCCGGTGGGCGTCGGCGTCGGCGGTCACGGTCACGATGCGCGCCTGGGCCTCGCCCTTGGCGACCACCACGGACGCATCGGCGACACCCGCCAGACGCACCCGCTCCGCATCCGCCTGCGCCTGCGCGATGCGCGCCTGCTTCTCGCCCTCGGCGCGCTTGATGGACGCCTCCGCGTCGGCCTCGGCCGGGCGGACGGTGGTCGCGAGGAGCTCCTTGGCGGTCCGCTCCGCGGCCAGCTGCGCCAGCTCGGTCTGCTTGCGCACGACCTCCTGCTGCGACTCGGCGTCAGCGAGCGGCCCGGCCTGCGCGGCACGTGCCGCGGCCGCCGCCGTCGCGGTCTGGACCTCGGCCTCGCGCAGGGCGACGTCACGCTGCGCGTTGAGGGTGATCTGCTGGGCCTCGGCCTCGCGGACCGCGGCTTCCTGCTCGGCCGTCGCCCGGGCCATGCGTGCGTCGCGCTGACGGCGGGCGAGCTCCTGCTGGCCGACCAGCTCCATGTAGGCGAGCGCCTCGCCCCCGATGGCCTGGATGGTGAACGAGTCGATCTGGAGACCGCTGGTGGAGAGGTCGCCCTTGGCGGCGTCCTGGACCGCCTGCTGGAACTTCTGACGATCGAGGTTGAGCTCCTCGACGGTCAGGGTGCCCACGATGGAGCGCAGCGACCCCTCGAGCACGTTCTTGACGATGGAGTCCACCTCGGCCTCCGCGGCGTCGAGGAAGCGCTCCGCGGCGTTGCGGATGGACTCGTCGTCGGCGCCGATCTTGAACGTGGCGACACCCTGGATGGCCACCTTGATGCCCTGCCGCGTGACCGCGTCCGCGAGGGAGACGTTGATCTGACGCGCGGTGAGCATGAGCCGACCGAGCTTGTGGAACAGGGGCAGCACGATGATGCCGCCACCGCGGACCACCTTGAGCCCCTCGCCATCACGACCCGGCGTCGCGCGACCGCTGCGGATGAGTGCCTCGTTCGCGCCGGCGACCTTGTAGCGGCTGCCGATGTACGCGACGACGAGCACGATGATGATGATCGCGGCGAACACGACGGCCGTGCCGCCGCCGATGAAGTCGAACATGCGCCTCCTCTGGGTCCGGGCCGCGGCCCGCTGGTCGCTGTGCCGGGCGTCAGCCCACTGGTCCCTCGGCCGAGCCGGTCCCCGATGTCCGGGTGCCGGTCGGGTCCGATGCTGTGGCGGTGTCGGTGGTCATCGTCGGCTGACCGGGGACCGCTGGCGTGTGGAGCCGCTCCACGGTCACGCCCGTGCCCAAGGCACCCGTGACCCGCACCGGCGTGCCATTCGGGATGTCCACGGCGGCGGTGGCCGAGATCTCGTGGCGCTGGCCCTCCGCATGCACCAGGACACTGCCCCAGCCGCCTGCCCGGATCGACACCGACACGACCGCGTCCCGGCCTGCCAGGTCGCGCATCGAGAACGGGTCGGGTGCCTCCGAGCGCCGCAGCGCCGTGAACATGACGTACGCGACGCCCGCGCCGAAGGTGCCGAAGATGGTGCCCACGACCGCCGCCGGACCCCCGTGGAGACCCAGGATCTGGGTCGCGAACAGGCCGCCCACGCCGAACATCGAGATGAAGGACAGGGCAAGGGGCATGAGCGACATGCCCCCGATGTCGAAGTCGAGATGGAGGGCGTCGAGCAACCCACCGAGGATGTCGTCGACGAGCACCGTGATGAGCAGGAGTCCGCCGCCGATGACCGTGCACAGCGCGAACACGAGGTCTTCGACAGGGAGCTGGAAGAGGCCCGACATGGCAGGAGGATACCCGGCCCGATGCCATCGCTGGAAGCCGGGCCGTGACAGGGGGACCGGCCGTCTGGCCAAGGGAGAGCCCTCCCGGCTGGTCCAGGAGGGCTCGGACGATGCTCTGGGGGGCGTCCCGCGGGCGGCGGTGCGTCCGAGGGTGCATCATCCTACCCATCTCGCCCGGACGCTGCTCGCCCGCGGCGCCGACCGTGTGGATATCCCCAACGAGGTGGCCGCGTCGTGTTCTCGCTCATCGATCGCCTCGTCGCCGTCATCGATGACCCTGTGCACGCCCAGGAGGCGCGGAGGCGCCTGGTGGAGCTGGGGGTGGCCATGGCCGACATCGAGGTCCTGGTGGGTGAGGCCGGTGCCGAGCGGCTCGACAGCACCGGCGAGGGTGGCTGGTGGCAGCGCATGGTGCGCGTGTCGCAGTACATGGTCGCGGACCAGAGCACCGAGCTCGTGGTCTACGACGCAGCGCTCCGGGACGGCCGGGCGGTCATGGCCGTCCGCCTCCGGGACCGTCAGCTGAAGCCGCGGGCGACGGCCATCCTGGAGGAGTCGGGCGCGCACCTGCTGAGCTTCTTCGGACGGATCCAGACCGAGGAGATCAGCCGCTGGCGGGGACCCGAGCTGGTGCATCCACCGGTGATGCCCGACCGAGGCTCGACCTCGCGCCAGGCGCCATGACCCCCCGCGAGCAGCTCGTCCACCGCTACATGGATGGCTTCCGTCACAGCGACCACGAGGCGATCCTGGCGTGCCTGACCGACGACATCGTCTGGCACATCCATGGGGTGCGAACGGCGCGCGGCAGGGCGGAGTTCGATGACGAGATCGAGAACCCTGCCTTCGAGGGGACGCCCACCCTGACCGTCGACCGCGTGGTGGAGGCCGGCGACGTCATCGTCATCACGGGCATCGGCATCGGGCGGTCTCGCGAGCACGGTCGCTTCCGGTTCGCCTACTGCGACCTCTTCACGTTCCGAGGCGAGCTGATCGCCCAGGTCGAGTCGTACATCGTCCCCTCGCCGGAGCGCGAGGGAGCCTGATCGTCAGGCGCGCGTGGCCGAGCCCGATGCGTCGTCGACCGGTCCGGCGCCCACCGCCGCCTCGCGGAGTCGACGCCCGAACCAGACGCACAACACGCCCCCGACGGCGAGCCATGCAGCCAGCAGACCGCCGAGCAGTAGCGCACCCGCGATGAGCTGACCCACACGCGCCGCGTGGTCGAACTCACGCACCTGCTGGGCCACCGCCGCGACATCGGCCTCGATGTCGCTGACGGACGCCGAGAGCGTGCCCAGGTCGGCGGCATTGGTGGCGAGGGCGGGTGCCAGGGTGCTCGCGGTGGTCGCCAGCTCCCGAGCCTTGGTACCCAGGGCCGTCACCGGCTCGACGAGGCCCGCGAAGGGCTGCTGGCCAAGGACCGAGATGTCCAGCGCGTCCGCCAGGCTCTCGGCGACGGTCGCCACATCGGCCAGCACCGTGGCCACCGAGTCGACCGTGTCGTGGACCGTGCCGATGGTGACGCCCGCGTTGGCGACCGTGGTCGCGGCCCGCCCCAGCAGCGTCTCGAGGTGGTCGAGCGTGGTCGCGAGCCTGGTCTGGGTCGCCGTCAGCCGCTCGTCGAGGTCGCGCGCCTGGAACGCACCGAGCAGCAGCCCCAGCGCGATGAGTCCCGCGACGATGAGCCCGAACACGCCGAAGCCGAGCAGGATGCCGCCGGCTCGACGGACCTCCCGAGGTGTGCCGATGACCATGGCGCGGACGGTACACGAGCATCGGGGCCGACGTGCGGCATCCCGGGCGCGGCGCTCGCCGTGTCCGCTCTCGTCACTCCAGGCTGGACGCGCCCATACTCAGGAGATCCGGACGCCCCAGCTCGCGCTCGACCCATCGAGGAGGGACACCCCGGATGCGTCGTGCACTGCTCCCGATCACCCTCGCCGCGACCGTGGTCGCGTTCGCCGCGCCACCCGTAGCGGCTGGCCTCAAGGTCGTCGACCAGTCCCAAGCGACGGCGAACCGCAACGTCAGCGTGGTCGGCCAGACGTTCACACCGTCGATGACCGGCGACCTGCGGGCGATCGACTTCAAGGTCGTCGGCAGCAGCCAGGGACGGGCGATGGTGGAGCTGTCGGCGACCGCGTCGGGTGTGCCCGCTGGTCCCATCCTCGGCAACGCCAGCTTGGGCGCGGTCACGGAAGGCTGGAACACGGCCCGCTTCGGCCGCGTGCCGCTCGTGGCCGGCGCGCCTACGCGTTCGTGGTCCGGCTCGTACTCCTGGACGAGGTCGGCGTCGAGGCTGATGACCGCGACCCCTATCCGGGCGGCACGATCCTGGTCCTCGACAACTTGGACGCGATCAGCGCGTGGTCCTCCGTCGACATGGTCTTCCACACCCATATGTCGCCGTCGGCCGATGCCTTCAGGTGGGTGACGGCCCCCACCACGCCCCGAGCCGGGGCCACGGCGACCTACCGGTTCTCCCTGGGTGGCTTCTACGGGCTCGATGCGCTCAGGGGTGGCTCGCCGACCACGACCCGCGTGAAGTGCTCGACCGGGATGCCCATCACGGGGACGAGGTTCAAGGCACGGCCCCTCGGCGGCGCCGTCGACCACGACGCGGAGACCGGGCGGTACGTCCTGCGCTGGAAGGTGCGTCCCGCATGGGCGAAGGGCGCCCTCGCTTGTCGCACCTTCGAGGTGCACATCCGGGGCGAGCGGGATCCCCACGCGATCACCGTGAAGGTGCGCAAGCCGGCGACCTGACGCCATCCACGGGGGCGGACGGGGCACGCCGGATAGAGCGACACCCCTCCGGCCTGTCGGAGGGGTGTCATTGCGTGCTCAAGAGACTGGTCGGGGCGAGACGATTCGAACGTCCGACCTCCTGAACCCCATTCAGGTGCGCTACCAGGCTGCGCCACGCCCCGGGCAGCGAAGTCTACCAAGGAACCGCCGGAGCCGATGGACGGTGGCCCCGGGTGCGCGAGACCGATCCGAGCGATGTGCCTCCGAGGGCCAGCGGCCCGCTCCAAAGGTCACGTCCAGCCGGCCGGCGCCATCCCCCGTCCAGCCGACCGGCGCCCCGGATGCCACGTCGAGGCGGCTGTCAGCCGCCGCCGACCTCCTCGCGCGGGTCGCGAGCCAGCAGACCCGCCATGGCATCGACCACGGACACACGCTCGAAGAGCACGGCATGCACCGCCGCGGCCAGTGGCAGCTCCACGCCCAGCCGCGCGGCCAGGCCGATCGCGGCGGTCACGGTGTGCGCGCCCTCGGCGACACCATCGAACCCCGCCTCGACCTCGGTCCAGGCCCTCCCCTGCGCCGCGGCCATGCCCAGGCGGTGGTTGCGGGACAGGGGTGAGGCACAGGTCGCGAGGATGTCACCCATGCCCGCGAGGCCCGCGAAGGTCGCCGGTGACGCACCGGCCGCGACCCCCAGACGGGTGATCTCGGCGAGCCCCCGGGTCACGATGGCCGCCTTCGCGTTGTCGCCGAGCGCGAGGGCGTCCACGGCACCCGCGGCGATGGCCACGATGTTCTTGAGCGCCCCGGCCAGCTCCACCCCGATCACGTCCGACGAGCGATACAGCCGGAACGACCGGCCGCCGAGCATCCCCACCACGAGCGTGGCGGTCTCCGGGTCGGCGGCGGCCACCACGGCCGCGGCCGGCAAGCCGCGCGCGACCTCGGGCGCGAGGTTGGGCCCCGACAGCACGGCCAGGCGGCCGGGTGGCACCGGCAGCTCGGTCACGAGGACCTCGGTCATGCGTGCGAGCGACCGCGCCTCGAGGCCCTTGGCGACCGAGAGCACGACCGCCTCGGGCCGGAGCATGGATGCCACCCCGATGGCGATGGCCCGCATGTGTGCCGAGGGCACGGCCATCACCACGAGCTCGCGTGCCGCCGAGAGCCGTCCCTCATCGGCGGTCACCTCGACCGCGGACGGCAGCGGCACACCCGGCAGGTGGCGGCGGTTCTCGCCGTCGGCCCGGATCGCGCGCGCGACCTCCGGGTCGCGTGCCACGAGCGTGACGGGTCCCGAGCGAGCCAGCAGCAGGGCGAGCGTGGTGCCCCAGGCGCCCGTACCCACCACGGCGCGCAGCGGCGCGCCAGGGTCGGCCACGGGCTAGGGGCGGCTCGGACCGCGGCGCGCGGTCGTGCCCGGGTGCTTCCCCTTGCCCTTGCCCTTCCCCTTCGCGGACGGCCGCCGCTTGCGCGGCTCGAGCTGCACCTTGGAGCGCTCCCGGATGACGATCCGGAGGGGCGTGCCGCCGAAGCCGAACGCGTCGCGGAGCCGGTTCTCGAGATAGCGCCGATAGCTGAAGTGGACGTGGTCGGCGCCCGCCGCGAACATCACGAAGGTGGGCGGCTCGGTGGACGCCTGGGTCGCGTAGTAGAAGCGCGGCCGGCGATTGCGCACCGGCGGCGGGGGCTGCCGATACGTGGCGTCGCTGAGGACCCGGTTGAGAGCACCCGTGTTGATGCGTCGCCGGCGTCCCCGCGCGATGTCGACCGCCGAGTCGAGGGCGCGACCGACGCGCAGACCGGTCATGGCGCTCACCGCGACGATGGGTGCGAAGCCGAGGAAGGGCGCCTGCCGTCGCAGCCGGGCACTGTACTCGTCGAAGGTCCGGTCATCCTTCTCCACGAGGTCCCACTTGTTGAGCACGACCACGAGACCCACGCCCTCGTCGACGACATAGCCGGCGACATGCGCATCCTGGGACGTCAGGCCATCGACGGAATCGAGCACCAGGATCGCGACATCCGCGCGCCCGATGGCTCGCAACGCCCGGATGGCGGAGAAGCGCTCTGCGGCGGGGCCGTTGGCCACCCGACCTCGGCGACGGATGCCCGCGGTGTCCACGAGCCTGACCGGTTGGCCGTGCCACTCCAGCTGGGTGTCGATGGCATCGCGGGTGGTGCCCGCGATGTCGCTCACGATCGAGCGCTCCTCGCCCAGGAGCGAGTTGACGAGCGACGACTTGCCGACGTTGGGGCGGCCCACGATGGCCACGCGCGCCATGGCGCCGGCAGGGTCGATGGGCTCCTCGTCGGCGTCGTCGTCGCCGTCCCCCGGCACGCCATCCCCTTCCCCCTCGCCGTCCTCGCCGACGACGTAGGGCTCGATACCCAGGCCCTCCGCCTCCAGCTCGGCCAGCTCATCGAGCTCGGCCTCGCGTCGCTTGCGCTCGAGCTCGGTCTCCGACTCGGCCGGAAGCGCCCAGACGAGGGCGTCGAGGAGGTCCCCCGTGCCGCGGCCGTGCTGGGCGCTGACGGCGTAGGTGTCCTCCCAGCCCATCGACCACGCTTCGTTCGCCTCGTGCTCGCGTCGCTCGTTGTCCGCCTTGTTGGCCACCACGATGACCGGCACCGTGGCGCGTCGGAGGAGCGTGGCGGCCTCCTCGTCCGCGGGGGTCAGCCCGGACGCCGCGTCGACCACGAACAGGATGAGGTCGGCCTCGCCGATGGCCAGACGCGCCTGCTCCTGGACCTTCTCCTCGATCGGATCGCCCGGCTGTCGCTCGAGACCACCCGTGTCGATGACCACGAACCGCCGACCGTTCCATTCCCCCACGGCGTAGAGCCGGTCGCGGGTCGTCCGGGCACGATCCTCCACGATGGCCAGTCGGGTACCCACGATCCGGTTGAACAGGGTGGACTTGCCGACGTTGGGCCGACCCACGATGGCGACCAGTGGCAGACCGTCGATGGGCAGCTCGTGGGTGGAACGTCGACTCGACCGCCGTCCGGTGCGCGAGGTCACTCAGGCAGCGCCGGCGACGGGCGAGCGGCGCGATGCAGGGACGGGGCGACGGTCGTCGCGGCCGATGGAGGTGCTGCGGTAGGCGGGCTCGGCGACCTCCGCGATGGCGGCCGCGGCGATGGCCGCGGCGTCCGCGCGGACCTGGTCGGTGCCGGCCAGCTCGCAGACCCGCTGGGCGACCGTCTCGAGGTCCTCGATGGGCGTGGACGTGCCACCCGTGATGCCCACCGTGCGATGCCCCTCGAAGGGCGCGCCATCCACCAGGTCCGAGGCCCGCTCGATCTGGATGACGGGCCTGTGGGCGAGCCCCACCAGACGCGTCAGCTCCTTCGTGTTGGCGGAGCTGCGACCGCCGACCACGACCATGAAGTCCACCTGGCCGGCGAGCTCGATGGTGTCCTCCTGGCGACGGATGGTCACCGGGCAGACGGTGTTGACGACCTTCAGCTCATGCGCCCGCCCGACCATGAACGCGGCGAGCTTCTGGAACTTCCAGGGGGGTTGGGTGCTCTGGCTCACGAGCGCCATCCGCTTGGTGCGCGGGATGCGGTCCCACTCGTCCTCCTCGTCCACGAGGATCGCGTCCGGGGCATAGCCCAGGATGCCCACGACCTCGGGGTGGCCGGGGGTGCCGAGGAGCACGATGGTGTAGCCCTCCTCGACCAGCCGGGCCACCTCCCGGTGCTCCTGGACGACCCACGAGCAGGTGCCGTCGATGACATCCAGGCCGCGCGCGCGAGCCTGGTCCATGGTGCCAGGCGTCACGCCATGGGCCCGGATGACCACCGAGGCGCCCGGGTCGACCGCGTCGATGGTGTCGACCGTCCGGATGCCACGCGATCGCAGGTCGCTGATGACGCCCTCGTTGTGCACGGTCTGGCCGAGGGTGATGGTCGGCCGACCCTCGCCGGCGGAGACGCGGGCATGGTCGATCGCCTCCCGGACGCCGTAGCAGAAGCCGGTGCGTCGTGCGATGCGGACCTGTTCCACGCTGCCCATGTCAGGCCCAGTATCGCATCGCCGGCCCGCCGAGCCATGGGCCGGCCGTCGGGACATGGCCGTGACGTGTCTCAGGCGCCCTCGGCGGGCGTCGCCGGCGTCGCGAAACGGCCCTGATGGCGCTCGGGCAGGAGCGCCGCGATGTGACCCATGAGCTGCTCGCTGGCGGCATCGAGCGCGGCACGTCTGGGCAGCCCTGGATCGAGGACCAGCTGGAACGGCGCGCCGACCTGGAGACCGATGGGCGTGCCGATGCGGGGCAGCCGCTCGCCACGGCGCAGGAGGCGATCGGTGTCCACGACCCCGACGGGCAGGACCCACGTGCCTGGCCGGGCGGCCAGCATCGCGGCGCCCGGCAGCGCGTGACCCACCACCCCGTCCGCCCGCCGGGTCCCCTCGGGGAAGATGAGGATGGCACCGCCACCGTCCAGCACGGTCCGGGCCGCCCGGAAGGCATCGATGTCCGAGCGACCGGTGCGCACGGGGATGATGCCCTGGCTGCGCATGATGCGGCCGAGGACACCCCGGAACAGCTGCTCCTTGGCCAGGATGGCGGGCCGCCGACGGAGCCCCGGCGCGATCCAGCCACCCACCAGTGGTGGATCGAGGTTGCTGATGTGGTTCGCGACCACGATGAGCGGACCTTGCATCCGCGGGTCGTCGCGCAGCCCATCGAGACCCTCCACGCGGATGCGGCCGAGCGCGAACAGGCGCACGAACACCCGGGCACCCCCGGCGATGCAGCGGGCAGAGAGGTCCCAGCCTCGCGCGGATGACGCCGCGGCGGGGGTCGAGGCTCGGCCGTCCCCGGCGGGGGTGACGGCGTCGTCCGGTGGTGTGGGCCCTGCCCCAGGACTCGTCGCACCCGTGCCAGCGGTCACGACGCCGCCTCGCGGATGGCGGCCACGACGCGCTCCACGGCCTGGTCGAGGGTCAGCCCGTCGGTCCGGATGAGGGTCGCATCATCGGGGACCATGAGCGGTGCCGCCTCACGGCTGCTGTCGATGCCGTCCCGGCGACGCAGGTCCTCGAGCACCCGCAGGGCCTCGGGGCTGTCGGGAACCAGCCCACGCTGCTGGGCACGGCGACGGGCGCGCTCCTCGAGCGACACGGCCAGGAACAGCTTGAGGTCGGCGTCCGGGAGCACCACGCTGCCGATGTCCCGGCCGGCGAGGATGACGCCGCGTGGTGTCGCGTCGACCGCGATGGCGCGCTGCACCGGCAACAGCGCGTCCCGCACGTCGGGGACCCGGGCGACCGCGCTCACGATCCGATCGACCACGGCGTCATGCAGCCGACCGGTGACATCGTCGCCGTCCACCAGGACACGGGCGAGACGCCCCTCGCCGTCCTCGGCGAGCGCCATCCGGTCGATGAGCCCGACGAGCGCGCCGCCATCGGTGCTATCGACGCCCTCGTCGGCGGCGAGCCAGGCAAGGCCACGATAGAGCACCCCGGTATCGCAGAACAGGTACCCCAGGATGCCCGCGGCGCGCGCCCCGATGGTCGACTTGCCGCTCGATCCCGGCCCGTCGATGGCCACCCGCAGACCCGCCCTCACGGGCGGCGCGGCGTGCTGCCCGTCCTGACCACCCCGGTTGCCCGCCACGACCTCCCGCTCGGCAGCGGAGAGCGGTCGGACCTCACCCGGTCGCAGGCTGGTCAGCCGGAGACCGCCGATGCGCACCCGGACCAGCCGGACCACGGGGCTGCCCACCGCGTCCATCATCCGCCGGATCTGCCGCTTCCACCCCTGCCCCAGCACCATCCGGTACCACGTGGCTCGTGGGCCCGGCCGTCGCTCGACGAGGTCCAGCAGGCGGCGCGTCTCGATGTCCGTCTGGCGCCGGATGGAGCGCATCCGGGCCGCCCCCTCCTCGAGCGGGATGCCGTCGAGGAGCGCCCGGACCTGGTCGGTGGACAACGGCGCGGCCACGGCGACCGCGTACTCCCGCTCCACGCCATGGCTGGGAGGCGCCACGCGCTGCGCCCAGTCTCCGTCGTTGGTGAGGAGGATGAGGCCCTCGGAGTCGCGATCCAGACGACCGACGGGATACAGCCGGGTGGCACCCTGACGCAGCTCGGCCGGGACCAGGTCGATGACGGTGCGCGTGGCGTGGCGGTCGGCGACGGTGCTCGTCACGCCGATGGGCTTGTGGAGCACGAGATGGCTGGACGGTTGGCGCGCGCCGACGGGTCGTCCGTTCACCCGGATGTCATCGATCCCCGGTCGCACCCGCTGGCCGACGACCGCGGCCAGACCGTTGACCGTGACCCGCCCATCGGCCACGAGGGCATCGGCTCCTCGTCGCGAGGACACGCCAGCGTCCGCGAGCGCCTTCTGGATGCGGATGCCGTCAGTGGTCACGGGCGTGTGCCGGTGTCTGGCCCGGTGGCGTCCTCCACCTCGTCGAGCGCATCGGCTTCGTCGTCGGGGATCACCAGGCGAGCCGCGACCTCGGGATCGAGCGGTGGCAGGTCATCGAGCGAGGTCAGCCCGAAGCGCTCCAGGAACTCGAAGCCGGTGGCATACAGGATGGGTCGCCCCGGTGTGTCCCCGCGGCCCTGCTCGACGATGAGTCGACGGTGCAGCAGGGATCGGATGACATAGTCCGAGTCGACGCCCCGGATACGCTCGATGACGCCGCGCGTGACCGGCTGGCGATAGGCCACGATGGCCAGCGCTTCCATCGCGGCCGGCGAGACGCGAGCGTCGCCGGCGCCAGTGTACCGACCGATGAGCGGGCCGCTATCGGGTGCCGTGGTGAGCTGCACCTCGTCACCCAGCACGGCGAGCCGGATGCCGCGGTCCCGGAGGGCGACCTCGAGGTCACCCAGGAGCCCATCCACGGTCCCGATGTCCGTGGCGCAGAGACCCGCGATCTCACGACGCGCGAGCGGCCGCTCGGCGACGAACAGCAACGCCTCGAGGTCCTGGACCGTGGTCGGGCGGGGTGGCATGGCGACCGGGCTGCCACGTGCGGGTGCCTCGGTGGTCGCGACGCCCCCCGCGCCCTCGGCGGTCGCATCGTCCGCCGTGGCATCCCGTGGAGCCTCCGACACGCGGTCCACGTCGGGGCCCCCCGGCGTCATCGACACGTCGCTGGTCATGACACGTCCTCGACGTCGGGGAACGGTGCATCCGGCTCCAGGCTGCGGGAGGGGTCCGCGCGCCGGACGGCGATCGGCCCCCATGGCTCCGCCTGCTCCACGACCAGCTCGCGTGCCTTGGCCAGCTCGAGCAGGGCGAGGAACGTGACCGCGACGACGACGCGGTCACGGACACCCGCCAGGAGATCCTGCAGGACCAGCGCCGGGGCGTCCCGGAGCGCCTCCCGGATGACGCGAGCCCGCTCGGCGAGGGTGACCGTGCGCGGCACGACGACCGGTGGCTCGTCGAAGGGCAATGCGATACGGACCCAGCGCGTGAGCGCTCGCACCAGCGTATCCGGATGCATCGGTCGGGGCGGCGGCGCGACGGCGCCGGCACGCGCCGAGGCCGTCGCCACAGCCACCTCGCGGTGGGCCATCCGCCGGCCCGTGGCAAGGAGCGCCGTCAACAGCCCGGCGGCATCGCGGTATCGACGGTACTCGAGCAGCCGCTGACGCAGCAGCTCCTCGGGATCGGCTGCCTCGTCCGCCGTCGGGTCGGGTGTCGGTTCGCGCGGCAGGAGCGCCCGGCTCTTGATGAGGATGAGCTGCGCGGCGATGGTCACGAACGCGCTGATGTGCGGCAGCTGGTCCTCCTCGAGGGCCGTGAGCGCCTCGAGATAGGCGGCCGCGAGCTCGCCGAGGGGCACCCCCAGGATGTCCAGCTGGCGCTGCTCGATGAGCGCCAGCAGCAATCCCAGCGGCCCATCGAACGAGTCGGTCCGGACATGGGTGGCCTGCTCTGGATGCGCGCCGCCTGCGAGGCTCACGGCCAGCACACCGGGCGTCAGGCGAGGCAGCAGCGGGGGCTCGACGACGGCTCGCGTGGCCGGCCGCGCAGGGGTGCTCAGCATCGGGTCAGGACGCCTCGTCGGCGAGCCGCAGCGCCTCCCCCAGGACCGGGTCGCGGGGCGCCGATTGGTGGCGGATGAGCTCCGCGGTGGAGGCCGGGCAGCCAGCGGCCCGTGCCAGGAGCGCCGAGTCCACCGCGTGGCTGGCCAGGCGGTCGAGCGCGGTGCCGAAGGTGGGCAGCGGTCGTGCGAGGCGCCAGACCCAGGCGCCGTAGCGCTCACCGAGCGACCACGCGACGCGATGCCAGAGACGGGTCTGACGGCCCTTGGACGCGTCGTGGAACAGGCCCGCCAGCAGCAGGTCAGGCTCGGTATGGCCATCCGCGTGCAACGCCGCGACCACGTCGAGACCGTGCCGCTGGTCGGCGGGGTGCATCGTGTCGAACAGGGCGAGCTGGGCGAGCGTCAGCCAGCCGCCGAGGGCGTCACGTTCGGTGGCCGACACCCGGCCGGTCACGTGGCGCAGCGTCTGACGGATCTTGCCGCCCCACCAGGTGGCCATCAGCGGATGACCGGGACCAGACCGTACTGGTCACCCAGGAACACACCCAGGAGGACATCCGCCACCGGACCCAGGATGCGCCCGCCGAGCAGGAAGATGACGCCCAGGAACACGATCGGGATGATCGCTGCGTACTGTTGCTCGATGCGTCGCATCTGCCACGAGATGTGCGGTGGCACGAGGCCTCCGAGCACCTTCCAGCCGTCCAGCGGCGGGCAGGGCAGCAGGTTGAAGATGCACAGGAACACGTTGATGAGCACGAAGTAGAACGCGACGTTGACGACCAGGGCGAGCGGCCACGAGCGGATCACCTGCAGCAGCAGGTCATCGGAGCCGTACACCAGTCGCAGGGGGATGGCCACGACGGCCGCCATGATCAGGTTCGAGAGCGGTCCGGCAGCCGCGACCAGCGCCTCGCCCCGCCTGCCATTCGACAGGTTCATGGGGTTGACCGGGGTCGGCTTGGCATAGCCGAAGAAGAAGGCACCCTGGCTGAGGATGGCCGTGATGGCCAGCATCAGTCCACCGACCGGATCGAAGTGGACGCGCGGGTCGAGCGTCAGCCTCCCCTGCCAGCGTGCCGTGGAATCACCCAGCCGGAACGCGGTGAAGGCATGACAGAACTCGTGCACCGGGAAGCCGATGACGAGCATGATGCCCACCGCGAGGAGGGCATACAGGAGGTCCTGGTCGAGCTGCATGGGTGACCGCCTAGAGGCGGCTCAGGAGCTCCTGCTTCTTGGTCTCGTAGTCGGTCGCGCTGATGGCGCCGCTGTCACGCAACGCGGCGAGTCGCGCGAGCGACTGAGCGACCTCGTCGGGTGTGTCGGCACGCTCCGTGCGGTACGGGTCCACGGGCGCCGGTGCGGGTGGGGCAGCGACGGGCGCATTCGCGCGGATGGGCGGCGCCGGCAGGTCCGAGTACGCCTGACCGTCCTCGAGCGCGTGCTTGGCGCGGAGCATCTGCTTCTTGAACGACTTGGCGTGGTTGAGCATGCGATAGCGGTCCACCGCCACGTCCGCGGCGGTCAGGATGTCCAGGTCACCGTAGTCCAGGAGCCGGCCGACCAGGTTGACCTCGAGCACGGCGTCGTTGATCTTCTCGAGGTTGGAGTCGGCGGAGCGCTTGTTGATGATGCCCTCCACCTTGAGCAGTCGACGGCTGGTGATGATGTACTCGTCCGTCTTCCAGTGCCAGAACCGGTACAGGAAGAACACGGCGCCCAGCACGATGATGACGAGGGCGCCGACGCTGATGCCGTCCCGCACGCCGCCGCCGAGGTCGAACCAGAAGATGGCCACGAGCCCCAGGACGGCCACCACCCACAGGAACACCGAGAGCCGGGATTCGAGGAACAGCGAGAGCCAGTGCTGGCGCTCCCGCAGCAGCACGACCTCATCCGAGGTGAGGAGCGAGTCCGCGTAGCTTCCCATGGGTCCCGCTGGAACCTCCGTGTGCGACCTTGATCAGGCGCGAGGATGCGCCTGGCGATAGACGGCCCGGATGCGGACGTCCGTGAGGTGCGTGTACAGCTGTGTGGTGGTGATGCTGGCATGACCCAGCAGCTCCTGCACCACGCGCAGGTCCGCACCGCCTTCGAGGAGGTGCGTCGCGAAACTATGGCGCAACGTGTGCGGCGACACATGGCGCGTGATGCCGGCGCGGCGCGCGGAGCGCTGGACGACCCGCCACGCCTCCATCCGGCCCAGCCGCTGACCGCGCACCGAGAGGAACAGGGGCCCGGTCGCTCGACGGTTCGCAGGTCGTGCGAGCGCCCCATCGGCCGGCATGGCGGACCCCTGCGGTCGACCGGCGGGCCGCAGCAGGGGTCGCCCGTGGCGCAGGTATCGGTCGAGCGCGCCGAGCGCGATCTCGCCCACGGGC
>CAZYTQ010000003.1:0-681 GCA_964650135.1 uncultured Anaerolineaceae bacterium
CCCCCGGCTCCGGTCCGGGGCCGGGGGTGGTGGCGGAGAGGGTGGGATTCGAACCCACGATGGGTTGCCCCATACGGCATTTCCAGTGCCGCGCCCTAGGCCTCTAGGCGACCTCTCCAGGGATCGACGGCCGGCGGGACCGGCGATGCGGGCGGTGGCGGAGAGGGTGGGATTCGAACCCACGGTGCTTTCGCACACCGCTTTTCGAGAGCGGCACCATCAACCACTCGGACACCTCTCCACGGCCAAGCATAGCAAAGGCCGCCCGACCGGCCAGCCGGGACGTTGGCGAGGCTCAGGCGACGGACCCGGGCGCCTCGGTCCGGGCCGAGGCCGTGCGGACGACCAGGTCGGGGCGCAGCTCCGCGGCCTCGTCCGCGAGGATCCCCGACACCACCCGCACGCGGCTCCCGGCGACGCCCTGGCCCAGCAGCTGGCGGACCGATCCGCAGGCTCCGGCACGCGGGTCCGCCAAGGCGAACACGACCCGGTCGACGTCCGCCTCGAGCAGGGCGCCGGCACACATGGCGCATGGCTCGATGAGGCTGAACACGGTCACGCCCGCGAGCGACGGGCGGCCCAGCCGCTGGCTGGGACCGGGGCTGGCCTTTCCGGCCTCGCTGGTGGTGCTGGTGATCATCCTGGTCCCCATCCTCCAGCTGGCGCGCTACAGCTTCAACC
>CAZYTQ010000003.1:691-11836 GCA_964650135.1 uncultured Anaerolineaceae bacterium
AGCCGCTGGGTCGTCTCGCGGATGACCGCCAGCACCGCGTGCGCGGTGGGGTCGCCGCTGCGCGTGGTGGAGCGCCGTGCGCGCGCCACGAGCGCCTCGTCCACGACCGCCACCGCTCCATCGGCGATGTCACCGGTCGCGAGACCTGCCTGCGCCTCGGCGAGCGCCGCGCCCATGTACAGCTCGTAGTTCACGTGACCGATCGTACCAGCGGTCATGCGCGCCACAGCGTCCGTCATGCGGCGGTACCATCGCCCCGCCGGGCGATGGGAGGGACGCGCCGGAGCGCAGCGGTGCCTCGATCGCATCGTCGCGTGGTCACCCAGCGATCGCATCATCACATCCCGAGGTTCTGTCATGGCCCGCACCCGCCGCATCGGCATCCTCACCGGGGGAGGTGACGTCCCCGGCCTCAACGGCGTCATCAAGAGCGTCACCTATCGCGCCACCGACCTCGGCTACGAGGTGGTGGGTATCCGACGTGGCTGGGAGGGCATGACCCACCAGCGCTGGGAGGGCGACCGGCCGGATCCGCGCTACGTGGTGCCACTCGATCGCATCAACACGCGCACCATCGACCGGACCGGGGGCACCTGGCTCCACACCTCGCGGACCAACCCACGCAGGATGAGGGCGAACGCGCTGCCCGCGCATCTCCCGGACGAGCGCCGGGCCAGCCTGACCACCGATGGCGAGGTGTACGACCTGACGCCGGTCGTGCTCGAGAACATCCAGCGGCTGGGGCTCGACTACCTGGTGCCCATCGGCGGGGATGACACGCTCAGCTTCTCGCAGACGCTCGCGGACAACGGGGTGCGTCTCATCGCCATCCCGAAGACGATGGACAACGATGTCCAGGGCACCGAGTACTGCATCGGCTTCTCGACCGCCATCACGCGCGCCAAGGACGCCATCAACCGGCAGCGCACGACGCTCGGCTCGCACGAGCGCATCGGGGTGTTCCGGATCTTCGGACGGGACGCCGGCTTCTCGGCGCTCTACACGGCGTTCGTGACCGCGGGACGCTGCCTCATCCCCGAGGCCCCGTTCGACCTCGACCACCTGGTCTCGGTCATGGCCGAGGACCACCGGCTCAACCCCAGCCACTACGCGTTCGTGATCGCGGCCGAGGGAGCCATGTGGGCGGGTGGCTCGCTCGCCGAGGTGGGCGAGGCGGACATGTTCGGCCATCGTCACAAGGCCAACATCGGCGAGACGCTGGCGGCCGAGATCAAGCGACGCTCGGGCATCGAGAGCGTCTCCTCGGAGCTGACCTATGACCTGCGATCGGGAGAGCCCGACGCCATCGACACGATCGTCGGGTTCACGTTCGCGAACGTGGCCATGGATCTCATCGCGGACGGCATGAGCGGGCGCATGACGGCCATCCGGGACGGTCGCTACACCCACTCGCCGCTGCCCGACCCGACGCTGGGAGCGCGTCATGTGGACGTGGACACGATGTACAACCTCGAGCGCTACCGACCGCGCTACACCGGTCTGCTGGGACGTCCGATGCTCCTCGGCCAGTCGCTCGGACCGGCCCCGGACTGATCGCGCCCATGCCCGGCCCCCGCATGCTCCTGTGGCGTCGGGTGCTGGTCGCATCAGGGGTCATGCTGGCGGCCCTGCTCGTCGTCGTCATGACCCTCACGGCGGAGCCGTTCGAGCCCGATGCGCTGGGGCCTGCCCAGGACGCCCGAGCCTACTGGGTCGTCCCGTCGGGATCGCCCTACCAGCCCGGGTCCGTCGGCCACGAGAGCGCCTATCTCTACTCGCCCGCGTTCCTGCAGGCGCTGGCGCCACTCCGGGTGCTCCCCTGGCCCGCCTTCGTGTGCCTCTGGACCATGCTCCTGCTGCTCGTCCTGCGCTGGATGTCCGGGCCACTCCTGTTCGGGCCGCTGATCGTGCTCACGTTCCCCGAGCTGTGGGGCGGCAACATCACCATCCTGCTGGCCGCCATGGTCGTGATGGGCTTCCGGCGCCCGGGTGTCTGGGCGCTGGCGCTGCTGACCAAGGTCACGCCAGCCCTCGGCCTCCTGTGGTTCGTGGTCCGACGCGAGTGGCGAGCGTTGGCGGAGGTCGCCATCGTGACCCTGGCCATCGCTGGCGTCTCGTTCGCGCTCGCACCCGACCTGTGGCGAGAGTGGATCGACCTGCTGCGCTCGAGCACGGGGTCCAGCACGGTGCCCGGCTCGGTACCCATCCCGCTGCTGTTCCGGCTGCCGGTCGCGGCCGTGCTCATCGCGTGGGCCGCGCATCGTGACATCCGATGGCTGCTGCCCATCGGGGTGCTGCTCGCGATGCCCGTCATCTGGTGGGGCAGCTTCGCGTTGCTGGCCGGCAGCGTGGCGCTCGAGCGACCGCGTCTCGAGGGGTGGCTGCTGGGTGCGCCGCGGATGTCCCCGGCGGGCGGCGTCGACGCGACCCGTCCTGCGTCAAGCGGTTGACGCGACCCGTCCTGCGGCGCACGATCGGGGCGCCCTGATGCGAGCGGTCGAGGGACCGCCGGCGACCGGGGGCCGGACGGGAGATCGGCGTGGCCGGTGCCATGGGCGCGGGAGACGACGACCAGGACCGGGCGACGACCGCCACCTTCCTGTTCACGGACATCGAGGGGTCGACACGCCTGGAGCAGACCCTCGGCAGCGACGCCTATGTCGCGCTGCGCGAGCGTCATCGGGTCCTGCTGCGTGCGGCGTTCGCGGCCCACGGGGGTGCGGAGGAGGGCACGGAGGGTGACTCGTTCTTCGTGACCTTCGCGGACCCGCGGGCGGCCATCGGGGCGGCCATCGACCTGCAGCGAGCGCTCGCGGGCGAGGCGTGGCCAGGGGATGTGCCGATCCGGGTCCGCGTGGGCATCCACACGGGGCAGGCCCGGCGCGTCGGCGGCAGTCTCGCGGGCATCGACATCAACCGCGCGGCACGCATCGGTGCCGCGGCCCATGGCGGCCAGGTGGTCGTGTCGGCGACGACGCGTGTCCTCGTGGGCGACCGGATCGCTCCCGGGGTCACCTGGCTGGACCTGGGTGAGCATCGGCTGCGCGACCTCGAGCAGCCGGAGCGTCTCAGCCAGCTGCGCGTCGACGGCCTGCCGGAGACGTTCCCGCCGCTCCGGGGCACCCTGGTCGCGGGTGACCTGCCGCTCGACGCGACCTCGTTCGTGGGCCGCGAGCAGGAGCTGACGGAGATCGGTGCGCTGCTCGCCGACACCCGGCTGCTGACCTTGACGGGTCCGGGCGGGACCGGCAAGACCCGGCTGTCCATCGAGACGGCCCGCCGGGCGCTCGCGTGGTTCCCGGATGGGGCGTGGTTCGTGCCCCTCGAGACCATCGGCGACCCGTCGCTGGTGCCCGGCACGGTGGCGCAGCGCCTCCGGCTGGTGGATCGCGGCGGCAGCTCGCCCATCGACCGGCTCCGCGAGCACCTCCAGGACCGGGTCAGCCTGCTGCTGCTCGACAACTTCGAGCAGGTGATGGCTGCCGGGCCGTTCGTCGGGGAGCTGCTGGCAGCCGCTCCCCGACTCAAGGTGATCGTCACCAGTCGGGAGGCGCTGCGCATCTCCGGTGAGCAGGAGTACCCGGTCCCTCCGCTCACTGCCCTCGACCCGGCGAGCGTCGAGGGTGAGCCGGACGGACTCGTCGGGTCGGAGGCCGTGATGCTGTTCCTGGAGCGCGCCCGGGCGGTGCGGCCGGGCTACCAGCCCAGCGGGGCCGACGCACGTGCCGTCGCCGAGATCTGCTACCGGCTCGACGGCCTGCCACTGGCCATCGAGCTGGCGGCGGCCCGCATCCGGCTGCTGTCGCCGCAGGCCATGGTGGCCCGCCTGGGCCACAGCCTGTCGCTGCTCGCCGGCGGCGCGCGTGACCTGCCGACCCGCCAGCAGACCCTGCGGGGCGCCATCGCGTGGAGCCACGAGCTGCTGGGGTCGGATGACCGGCAGCTGTTCGCATGCGTCTCGGTGTTCGCGGGGCGCGCGGACCTCGACGCCATCGAGGGGATCTGCGGCGGGCCTGATGGGGACGTCCTCGAGCGTGTCGCCTCGCTCGTCGACAAGAGCCTCGTCCGTCGTCGCGACACCAGCGATGGGGAGCCGCGCTTCGCGATGTTCGAGGCCATCCGGGAGTTCGCCGCGGGCCAGCTCGCGGTCAGCGGCCACCGCGACGAGACGCGCGCGCGACACGCGCGCTGCTACCTGGAGCGCGTGACCGAGCTCCGGGGGGCGGCCGAGACGGGTGACCATGCCGCGCTCGATCGCCTGGAGCAGGACCATGACGACCTGCGCGCGGCCATCGGCTGGGCCCTCGAGTCAGGCGACCTGTCCACCGCCGTGGGTCTCGCGGGCGGACTGTGGCGCTTCTGGCAGAAACGCGGCTACCTGGCCGAGGGGCTCACCCAGCTCGAGCGCGTCCTGGCGCTCGCGGGACCGGATGCCCCCGATGAGCTGCGGCTCGTGGCGCACGAGGCGCATGGCGGCCTTGCCTACTGGCTGGGCGACCAGGAGCGAGCACGCGCCTCATACCAGGAGGTGGTCGACATCCGACGCCGACAGGGCGACCCACGAGCCCTGGCCCAGGCCCTCTACGACCTGGCGTTCACGTACCTGTTCCGGGCGCAGCTGGAGGAGGGCGAGGCGATCCTCGAGGAGGCCGGCGGGCTCATGGAGCGTCTCGGCGACGAGCTCGGCCTGGCCCGGGTCCGATGGGCGCGCGCCAACCTGGAGTGGACCACGGGCGATCCGGGGCGGGTGCCCAGCGCACGCGCATACGCGCTCATGGCTCTCGAGACCTTCGAGCGCGAGGACGACCGGTTCATGACCGCGTGGGCGACCTACACCGCCGCGCTGGGTAGCCTCGTGGAGCACGATCGGCCCGAGGCCCGGCGACTCCTCACCCGGTCGCTGCGGCTGTTCCAGGAGGCCGGGGATGTCTCCGGGTACACCCTGGTCCTGGACTCGGTCGCCGCGCTGCTCGACCAGGAGGGTGACCCCCGGACCGCGGCGCGGCTGGCCGGGCAGGTCACCACGCTGGAGAAGACCACGGGGACCGGCCTGAACCCGCTCAACCGCGGCTACTACGATCATCATCCGGAGCGGCTCGCCGCGGACCCTGCCACGGCCGATGCATACGCGGACGGGGCCCGGATGGCCGTCGACGACGCCGTCGCGCTGGCACTCCTGCGACTCGAGGCATCGGGCACATCCGACACCGACCAGGCGACGACCCCGGGCTGACCACGGGACACCCGGGCCGCCCCGGGCGAGCGTCGCCGGGAACCGGCTCCCGGTCGACCACGTCATGCGTCGCGAGCCACGTGGAGCGAACGACCGACGCAGGTCCGTCCGGTCATGTGGTCCCCTGTGCATGATCCGGGCTCCGGACGCTCACCCAGGAGATGACGATGCCTCGACCCACCCTCACCCGCGCCGTGAGCAGCGCGCTGCTGCTGGGCAGCCTGGCCATGGGCATGCTCGCCGTCCCCGCCGGAGCGGCGACCGTGACCACGCGCTGGGTGGACGATGACGGCAAGGCCGGGCCATCGTCCTGCTCCGGCACCAGGACCGCACACACGACGGTCCAGAAGGCGGTGAAGGCGGCCAACGCCGACGATGTCATCAAGATCTGCCCCGGCACGTATGTGGGCTGGGTGAGGATCACCGGTGCACGTGACAGGTTGGGGCTGCGTGCTGCCACCTCGACCAAGCCGGTGCTCAAGGCGGTCGACGACTTCGGCGCGAACGCCACGACCATCATCACCGTCGATGGTGTCGACGGTGTCACGATCCGGGGCCTCGAGCTGCGGCCGCTCCGCGCGAGCAGCCACAGCTACTGCTCCTGGTCGAACGGCATCCGGGCGACGAACGCCAAGGCGATCCGGATCGATCGGGTCGATGTCCGGCCCACCGGCTCGGGTCCCTTCTGTGGCGTGGCCAACGGCATCGCGCTCGAGGCCGGCACCACCGGCAAGGTCAGTGGCAGTGTCATCAGGGACCATCGGGAGCAGGGCGTGCTGCTCACGGGCACCGGTACCGACGTGACGGTCACGGGCACCGACGTGACCTTCGCGCACAGCGGCATCGTGCCCAAGCCGGCTGGCGGGCCTGCCGTCCTCGTCAAGGCGGGCGCCCGGGGCGTCATCAGGAACGGCGCCCTGGTCGGCCTCTCCACCCATGCCGCGGCTGGCGTGCGTCTGGATGGCGCAGCACCCACCAGCGTCGTGCGCGACATGGACATCACCACCTTCGCGGCAGGCATCGAGGCCCGTCATGTGGATGGCGGCACGATCCGCGACAACGACATCCACGGCGGGCAGGTGGGCTTCCAGCTGCTCGACGGCGACGACGTCGTGGCGTTCGGCAACACCAGCGCCGGCGCGACCGTGCACGGTTTCTACGTCAGCGGCACGAGCGGCGGCTCGGATGCCCAGCGGACCACGGGTGCCAGCGTCCATGACAACGACTTCCGGTCGTCCGCGAACGGGTCCCTGAAGGACTGTCTCGGCGAGTCCAGCTCTGTCGTCAGCGCTTCGAGCGGCAACACGTTCGACAGGAACCTGGGCGGCTCCAGCGATCCGGCCGCCCTGTGCGAGGGTCCGCTGCCCGCCTGACCCACCACGGTCAGGGAGCGGGCGACCCCTCCGCCGCGGGCGGCTCGACGAGGATCGCCGGCTCGGCGCCATCCTGGAACAAGGATGCGAGCACGATCTCCACGGGCACGTCGCCCGCATTCGCGGCGGCGTGCTCGGCCCCCGGCTGCTCGACGACCGACGTCCCTGCGGTGATGTCGATCGTGTCACCCGCTCCCACCGTGCGCGTGACGCCGTCCGGCAGGATCACGACCAAGGTGCCGGAGAGGACCGTGTATCGGAGCGTGCCGGTCTCGATGCGTGCGAGCTGGTCACCAGGGTGCCAGTGGGCCGGCAGCGCGGCGCCGACCGGGATGGTCACCCGCCACAGACCCAGGCGCTGGCCCGGTGCGCTCGACGGGAGCGTGGTGCCAAGGTCCTCGCGCACGACCGCCGGAGCAGCATCGGGTGCCGGGGAGACCGTCGGCTCGCCCCGGGGGGAAGCGTGCGGCCGGGCCTTGGGCCCGTCGGGGATGATGGTGCGGCCACGCTGCCGGCGCTCGACGAGCTGCGGCACGACGAGGTGGAGCTCGTGGCGCCAGGTGTCCTCGGTCGTGTGGATGCTCTGGGCCCACCCGGTCGCACCCGCGAACCGGCCCGAGCCACCCGTGACGGGACGGACGGTGGATGTCCCGGCTTCGATGGTGGCGCCCGCCGCCGGATAGACCGACGACCCCTGTACCACGACCTGGCTCGCACGATCCTCACCGAACGAGAACACGAGGAGCGACAGGCGGACCTCGTCGCCCGGCGCAGGCACGTCGACCGCGGTCGTGGTCAACGTGGCATCCAGCCACCCCGTGGAGCGCCGACCCTGGAGCTCCACCGGGAACGAGAACGCGCGGACGTCACCCACCTGGTGGCCGTCCGATCCGGTCGTGACCAGCGTGGCGCTGATGGGTCCATGGGTCACCGTCCAGGTGGCGACCCGGTCCGCACGGGCCCGCCCCTGGGCGAGCGCGGCACCCGGCAAGGCACACACGATGGCCAGGACGACCAGCAGGACGAGCGACAGACGAGCGCGGCGCATGGGATCCTCCGGAGGACGGGTCACGGACATGCCGGCCGGCCCGCCCGTGCCATCGAGCCTCACCCTTCGCGACCAGCGGCGCAACCCGCCGGAGGGACCACGCGCCTCCGGTACCGCCGGCGCCGTGTCCTGTCGCCTGCGCCCGGCTTCGCGTATCGTCGGCGGCATGGAACAGGTCCGCGTCACCATCTGGAACGAGCACATCCATGAGCGCACGGAGCCGGCCGTGGGTGCCATCTACCCCGACGGGATCCATGGCGCGATCGCGGCCGGCCTGCGCGAGCAGGGCGGCTTCGACATCCGCAGCGCGACCCTCGAGGACCCCGAGCACGGCCTCACGGACGAGGTCCTCGCCGCGACCGGGACCCTCGTGTGGTGGGGCCACGTGGCGCACGACCAGGTCGCCGATGCGGTCGTGGACCGGGTGCACGCCGCGGTGCTGGGCGGCATGGGGCTCGTCGTGCTCCACTCGGGTCACGAGTCGCGCGTCTTCCGGCGTCTCATGGGCACCACCTGCAGCCTCCACTGGCGGGAATCGGGGGAGCACGAGCGGCTCTGGAACCTGCGACCCGACCACCCGGTCCTGGCGGGCATCGGCGCCACCGTGGAGCTGGCCGAGGAGGAGATGTACGGCGAGCCGTTCGCCATCCCCGATCCCGACGAGCTGCTCATGATCGGCTGGTTCCCGGGCGGCGAGGTGTTCCGCAGCCTGTGCACCTGGACCCGCGGCGCGGGACGCATCGTGTATCTCCAGCCGGGCCATGAGACCCACCCGACCTATCACCATCCCGACATCCTGCGCATCATCGGCAACGCCTGTCGATGGGCCACGCCGCGGCTCCGGACCGGGGCGCCGAGCTCCGTGAACGCCCCGGCGAGAGAGCCCCGGCCGGGCGCGGGCTCCGAGAGCGACGCGTGACGGCCACCCGCCTCGTGCCCCCGGACCGGCCGGTGCGGGTGGGCATCATCGGCTCGGGCAACATCGCCCGGAACCACGTCGAGGGATACCAGGCGGCAGGCGCGGAGATCCTCGGCCTGGTGGACATCGACCCCACGGTGGTCGCGCGTCGGTCGCTGGAATGGCGGGTCGAGCGGACCTTCACGGAGGTCGCGGAGCTACTCGCGATGCCCGGCCTCGACGCGGTGTCGGTGTGCACCCCCAACGCGGCGCATGCCCCGGCGACCGTGGCTGCGGCTGGTGCCGGGCTGCATGTCCTGTGCGAGAAGCCGGTGTCCCTCTCGCTCGCCGAGGCGGACATCATGATCGAGGCGTGCCACGAGGCGGGCGTCCTGCTCCAGGTCGACCATCACCTGCGCGCCAACCCGTCCGTGGAGCGAGCGCGCGCGATCATCGGCTCAGGGGAGCTGGGTGACGTCGCCTTCGTGCGTCTCCGCCAGGCCCACGACTGGGGCGGCCTGCCGGAGGTCCCGCTGGGCTTCCGGACCCCTGCCCTCGCGGGCGGCGGCACGCTCCTCGACAACGGCTGTCACCTGTTCGACCTCGCGCGCCACCTCGCGGGCGACGTGGCCGAGGTCTTCGCGCGTGTGGCCACCCGCAAGTACGCGGTGGAGGTGGAGGACACGGCCCACGTGAGCCTGCGCTTCACGAGCGGTGCGCTGGGCGAGATCGAGACGTCATGGACGACGACCGGCTGGGACCAGGCGTTCCTGGTCGACGGCACGAGCGGTACCCTCGAATACACCGAGCGCGATGGTCGGCCGCGGCTGCGCCACACGCGTCGGGAGGCCGGCGACGTCACCTGGGACAGCACCGTGTCCACGACATGGGAGACACCCGCCGGCACCGACCACGCGCGTGCCGTGGCCGCGTTCGTCGATGCCGTCCACGGGGAGCGCCCGGTCATATGCAGCGGCGAGGACGGCCGAGAGGCGGTCCGCCTGGCGCTCGCCAGCTACGAGAGCGCGGCGTCCGGGGCACCCGTCACGCTGGCGGGTGTGTCCGGGGCACCCGTCAGACTGGCGGGCTGAGCCGGGCGGCGGTCAGGCTGGGGGCCTCGCCGGCCCTTGCGGTCGGTTCGTGGAGCTCATCCAAGAGCCGGACACCCGCCGCCCAGTCGTGCGCGTGGTCGCGGCGCAGACGCTCGGACTCGGCGCGCAGGTGGCCCAGGTCCGCGTGGCGATCGGCCCCCAGGGACGGAGACTCGGCGAACCCTGCGAGCGCGCTCGCGAGATACGCGGCGTAGCGCGTGAGGGGCGGCATGCCGCTGACACGCGTCGCCAGGTCGCGGTCATCACCCAATCGGGCGCGGAGACGCGCGAAGTACCCGTCGAGATGTGCCGCGCCGGGATCCCAGCCCTGGGAGTGGCCACCCCGACGGAGCATCGGGCCAGGCGTCGAGACGACCACGATGCGCATCCCATCGACCCGCTCCATGCGGACCTGGCCACCGAAGCCCAGGTACTCATTGGTGATGCCGAGGCGGTCCGTGATGCGCAGCGGACCCCATGACACGGGCGCTGCGTGTGGCAGACAGGTGCTCCGGTCGAGCACCACGGGTCCGTCCAGGACGCCTTCGTGCGTCCACAGCAGCACCGACTCCGGGTCGTAGTGCGCAAGGCTGGGCCGGTCGCGCAGCGCGACCAGGAGGTACGCGGTGCTGTCCCGCCCAGGGGCAAGTGGCACGACGAGGAACCCCAGGTCACCCAGGACCTCCGCGGCGTGCTTGGGCGTGAGGGTGTCTGTCAGCTGGGCCCCGATGTCGGAGATGGCGGTGGCCCGGTCGCCGGTGATCGGCTCGCTCATGCATCGAGCGTGATCCGCGCCGCACCCGCGGGGGAGTGCCGAAGGTCACGTTCCCGGAGCCGAGCCGCCCGGTCCGGGCGGCTCCCGGATAATCGTCCGGATGGACACCGTCGGCGACCGCCATCCCCGCCGTCGACGTGCGCTCGTGCTGGCCGTGCTCGTGACCGGCCTCTGGAGCTCATCGTGGATCCTGGTCCGCTGGGCCATCGACGATCATGGCATGACACCACTCCTAGGCACCGGCATCCGCTATCTCCTGGGCGCCACCATGCTGGCCACGATCGTGCTCGCCATCCCGGGTGAGCGGACCCAGGTCCCGCGGCTCGACCGGCGGCACGTGGCCGGGTTGCTCGCGCTCGGCCTGGTGTTCTATGCCCTGACCCAGGGGGCGCAGGTGGTGGCCATCGCGTCACAGCCGGCCGCGACCACGAGCCTCCTGCTGTCCTTCTCGCCGCTGCTGGTCGCGCTGGTGGCGAGGGTGTCGCTCGGTGAGGCGCCCACGACGCTCCAGGTGGCGGCCACCATCTGCATCATCGTGGGCACCGGGATGTACCTCGCCGGAGGCCTCGGCGCGACGGCCGTCGGGCTGCTCGCCGCGACCGTGGCCCTGGGAGCCAACGTGGTCAGCGCGCTGCTGGGTCGCCTCGTCAACCGCGGCCGGGGCATCGCGCCGCGTGTCGTCACGACGAGCGTGACCCCGCCCACGAGCATGCTCAGCGTCGTGACG
>CAZYTQ010000003.1:11846-25502 GCA_964650135.1 uncultured Anaerolineaceae bacterium
TTCCGATCTCTCGTGGGCGGGGTCACGCTCGTCGTGGTGGGCATCGTCGCCGAGGGGCCGCCCGCGCTCGACCCGGTCGGCTGGGGTCTCATCGCCTGGATGGCGGTGGCCAACACGGCCCTCGCGTTCACATGGTGGAACGAGAGCCTGCGCGACCTGTCCGCCACGGAGTCGGCGGCGATCAACAACCTGATGCTGCTCCAGATCGCGGGCCTGGCGTGGGTCTTCCTGGGCGAGACGCCCGACCCCATCCAGTGGCTGGGGATGGTCGTCGTCACGGTCGGGGTCCTTGGCGCCCAGGCCTGGCGACGCTGACCGGACGCCCGGCGATCCGCGATCACGGGCATGTTGGACGATCGGTCGATACTCGAGCGATGTCCTACCCTGAGCCGGTCTACCTGGCCGACGGCGGCGAGGTGAGCGCCGCCTTCCGGCCCATCACGGCGCCCGCCGACTTCGTGTCGCCCGCCGGCACCCGAGCCCACTACCTCGCGACCGGTGCCACGACCCGCGGCAGGTACGGTCTCTACCGCTGGGAGATGGGCCCCGAGCCGAGCGGCCCCGGACCGCACTTCCACCGCACGATGTCCGAGGCCTTCCATGTGCTCAGCGGCACGGTGCGCATCCTCGACGGCCGACGCTGGATCGACGTGCGACCGGGGGACTTCGTGTACGTGCCAGAGGGCGGCATCCATGGCTTCCGGAACGTGTCCGGGGAGCCCGCCAGCATGCTCATCCTGTTCGCGCCGGGGGCGCCGCGAGAAGCCTACTTCGAGGGCGGGCCGGGGCTCGCAGGGCTCAGAGAGGAGGAGCGTGACGCGTTCTACCTGCGTCACGACAATATCTGGGTCCCGGACGCGGATCCCGATCCCTGACCCACCGCAGCTGGGCGAACCGCAGGGGCTCGTGCGGCGTCCTCAGCTCGCGGGGTCCGCGCCAGGGGCCGGGACGTCGATCATCCGACCCTGCACCAGCGCGTAGTCCCAGGCATCGATCTCGGGCGGCGTGACCCCCAGGGAGGTGAGTGCCGTGCACACCTGGCTCCGGTGGTCCGTGCCGTGATGGATGACCTGGGCCAGCCGGATGCCGACGGGCGCGTGGCCCTCCGAGCCGTCGTCGCGGTGGCGGACCACCATCCGGTCCGGGTCGAGGTCCTGCTCCAGGACCCGCATCCAGACCGGTCCGTCCGCGGCCATGACCGCCCGGAGCGTGGGGATGTCGGCGCTGGCCTCCGCCTCGTCATCGAGCATCTCCACCGCGCCATCGGAGAGCAGCCAGAGGTATGACCGGTCCGCGCCGACCAGGTGACGCAGCGTATCGATGATGGAGCCGAAGGTGCCCGGCACCGTGGTCCCCAGCTGCTCCGGTGTCAACCGGGCGCAGGTGTCGAGCAGGGTGAGCGTCGCCCAGACATGGTGACCGAAGGCATCGCGGAGCAGTCGTCCGTCCATGGCCGGGACCCTAGCACGGCCGCTCAGGCGGTACGTGGCGTGGACATCGAGGCAGCATCCCACCAGGCCAGGACCCGCGTCCCGATGAGCGTCAGCCACCGCGATGGCTCGCCGGCCGGCACGTCCTCCTCGAACCACACGCGGCCCGGCGGTCGACCCGCCTGGATCCACCTGCCATCCGGCGTCCGCTGCGCCCTGATCGCCTCGATGGCATCACCCATCCGCGGATCGGGCCGAGTGTCACGCAGCAGGGCCGCCTCGCGCAGGTGATCGGCGGCGTTGAGGGCGCTGTAACGCCAGCGGAACGGGTAGCCGAAGGCGGTCACCCACGGGCCCACCAACGCACCGGTCGAGCGTCGGCGCATCAGGCCCCGCTCCAGGAGGTACTCCTGGCCGGCCACGCGGGCGGCCCGGGTCTCGGGCGTGCCGCCGGTGGCGACCTCGTGGGCCAGGAGCCCCTTGAGCGCGTTGAGCGTGGAGTGGAACGAGGAGCGTGTCGATCCCTCGACCCACTCGCAGTTCCAGCCGCCGTCGGGCAGCCGGTGCTCCACGAACCAACGCGCCAGCCCGTCGATATCGGCGCCCAGCCAGACCCCGTTGGCGAGCGTCCAGGCGTTGATGCAGCAGTCCACCTCGCCGGCCCAGTACGGCGACCCGTCGTACTCCCATCGGCTGCTGGCCGCGAGGCGTCGGGCGGTGTCCCCCAGCACGGCGGCGTCGACGCCCCACTCGCGCAGGCTGTTCAGGGTCCAGGTCGTGGCGGTCCAGGGCTGGCCAGCGCCCGCCGCCGTCTCCGGGCCTCGGAAGTCGAAGTCGCGCGGGAAGAACGCGCCGCCGGCCCATTGCCCATCGGCGTCCTGGAGCGCCAGCAGCCGCGCCCCCATGCCTTGGGTCGCGACGCGTGCCCGGGTCGTCTGCCAGACCTCCGGCGGGGCCTCGAGCAAGTCCCGCTCCACCTGCCAGCGGACAGCGGGATCGGAGTCCAGCAGCCAGTCGAGGATCGCGGCATCGACCATGCCGGGAGGGTATCCCGGGGCTGCATCGTCTGCATGCGCCGGGACGCCGGACCCGTCGGAGACGGCGCGTGGCAGGAGTGGCGCAGGGCGCGCGTTCGGACCGTGGGGGTGGTCCATCGGCGGGGCACCGCCGACGCTGCAGCCCTGCGACCGCAGCCTATGGGCTGCGAGCACCCATCGACGGTGACCCGATGGTCCGGTGTGGTGGGGTCCGGGTGGGTCAGCGCGAGGAGGACGGATCGATACGCGGGCGCCCGGGCGTGGGGACGGCACACGTGGTCGCGATGTCGAGCGCGTACAGCGAGCTCGACGCGGTGATGAACAGCCGATCGCCATGCGGACCGCCGAACACGCAGTTGGAGGTGCGCTCCGGGACCGGCAGGAGACCCAGATGTCGGCCGTCCGGTGCCACGACGTGGATCCCCTCCTCGGCCGAGGTCCAGACATTGCCGTGGACGTCGACCCGGAAGCCGTCCGCCAGCCCCATCGGGCTGGTCCAGAACGGCCGGGGGCCGGCGAGCGTCCATCCCGCGAGCACATCGAAGGCGACGATGGGGAACGCGTCGCCCGCCTCGGTCCGCCAGCGCGGCGAGGTGTCGGAGACGTACAGGATCGATTCGTCGGGTGAGAAGGCCAGGCCATTCGGATGGTCGACCAGGTCGGTCATCGCCGCCAGGTCGTCGGTGCGGGGGTCGTATCGGAACACGAAGCAGGTGCCCATCTCCGACTCGCCCTGGTGGCCCTCCCAGTCACTGAGGATGCCGTAGGGCGGGTCCGTGAACCAGATCGCGCCATCGGATGCGACGACCACATCGTTGGGCGAGTTGAGCCGCATACCCCGATACCGCTCCACGATCGGCGTCAGCGAGCCATCGGGTGCCATCCGCTCCATGCGACGTCGACCATGGGAGCAGGCGATGACCGAGCCGTCGTGGTCCAGCGCGTGGCCGTTCTGGTACTCCGCCGGGTCGAGGGCGACCGAGACCCCCGACTCGGGATGCCAGCGCAGGACCCGGTCGTTGGGGATGTCGCTCCACAGCACCGAGCCGTCGGCCGGCAGCCACACCGGGCCCTCGGCCCAGACGGCGCCGGTGGCCAGGCGATGCATCACGGCGGCCGGTCGCAGGAGCGGCTGGAAGGCGGCGTCCTCGATGACCGGCGCCCAGCCTGACAGCGGCGCTCCGTCCGCGATGGGCGGCATGCCGAGCTCGGGCTGCTGGTCAGCCATCGGGCGATCGGGCGGCCAGCGGGTCAGGCGGCCAGCCTCCGGATGAGCGCGATGATGCGGTTCTCGACCGCATCCGTCAGCTCCGTGAGCGCGTAGGCGGTCGGCCACATGCTGCCGTCGTCCAGCGGCGCATCGTCGTTGAAGCCGAGCGTGGAATAGCGCGCCTTGAACTTGGCCGCGGGCTGGAAGAACACCGTGGCCTTGCCGCCCTTGCCGTAGGCGGGCATGCCGTACCAGGTGCGGGGCTCGAGCTGCGGTGCGTGGGTGGTGATGAGCGCGTGGATCCGCTCCGCCATGTCGCGGTCGGGCTGGTCCAGCTCGGCGATCTTGGCCAGGACGTCCGCGGTGCCATCGACCTTGGCGCCCTTGGCGCGGGCCTTGGCCTGCTTCAGCTCACGGGCGCGCTCCTGCATCGCGGCCTTCTCATCGTCCGTGAACGTGCCGGACTCGTCGTCCGCCGCGCTGGTGCGCCGGTCCGTGGACTTCTTCGTGGTGGCCATGGCGGTCCTGCCTCCTGGGGTCGTTCGCGTCTGCGTTCCACCACGATGCTATGCGCCGCGCGATCCCGCTGTCTTCTCCAGGACTGCTCTCCGGGACCGGGTCGGCGACGGCCGACACGGCTCGATCGGGACGCACGCCGTCCGCCGGGGCGTCTCAGGAGGCGTCGGTCGTGGCGGCCTCGCCCGTTCCCACCTCCCCCGTCCGGACCTCGCCCGCCGGCTCCAGCACCAGGGTCATGACGCCGTCGCCGGACACCCGCATCGGCTGGGCCGGGCGGAACGCCAGCGGCTCGGTGCCGGTATCGAAGAGACGCTTGCCGGTGCCCAACGCGATGGGGTACATCCACAGGTTCAGCCGGTCGAGCAGGCGCTCCCGGAGGAGGCTCCGCAGCAGCTGGCCACTGCCCCAGGTGTGGACCTCGTCGAACTCGTCGCGCAGGCGCCCGACGGCCGCGGCCTCCCGCAGGACCGTGGTGCCCGCCCAGGTCGGATCCTCGAGCGTGCGCGAGACCACGTACTTCGGGATCGCCGCGAACTTCGCGGCGACCGGGTCGGTCGGCGACTGGAACGGCCAGTACGCCGAGAAGATGTCGTACGTGCGGCGGCCGAGCAGCAGGGCGTCCGTGCGCTGGATGCTGGACATGATCGAGGCGCCGGTCGCCTCATCCCCGTACGGAGCCTGCCAGCCGCCGAACGCGAAGCCGCCGGTCGGGTCCTCGGCCCGGCCGCCGGGCGCCTGGTACACCCCATCGAGGGTGATGAAGAGGTCCGCTGCGATGATGCCCATGCTGGTCTCCTGCTGGCCCGAACGCGTGACTCGCACCGCCCGGCCACAGTCGGCCTGGCCGACAGCCCGTCGGTGCGTCTCGTCGATGGTGGTGAGACGAAGCCGATCGCCGAGACTCATCGCTGCACGGCGGACGGGTCGTCCGATGAGGCTATCCTGCGGGAATGGAGCGTGAGCAGGTCATCGAAGGGATCCGGACGGCGTTCGCCGGGTGCGACTTGGGGGCGGTGTGAGCCTCCGGCAGGCGCAGGCTACCGACAACTGGATCCTGGGCCGGGATACCGACTACGAAGCCTGGCCAGGGGTGAGGTCACGGACGACTGGTCGCAGGTCCCCGAGTCCGAGCTGCTGCGGGACTGCATCGCCCACCTCGACGACGAAGGGCTGCGCTACTACCTCCCGGCCTTCATGGTCTGGCTGCTCGACTACGAGGACGAGTCCTGGACCGATGATGGGGCGATGGCTGCGATCGGCACCATCGGCGCGCTTGCGCCGTACAAGGAATCTCGCGAGTGGCGATACTCGCTGTTCGACGATTGGCCACTTGAGCAGCGGACCGCCATCGCCGCCTGCGTCGAGGCGCTCCCGCGCCTGGTGAGCTCGACCGGGAGGACACGACAAGCGTCGAGCGCGCCATCCGTGACTACTGGGGCCCATGGCGGCATCCTTGCCCGCCTCATGAGCGAACGCATCGCTCCAGCCGATGCCTCAGATCAGTCCTCGACTGCGGCAGTGAGCACGGACTCGTCTCGCATCCGCGGCAGGTGAACGTAGGTCGCGCGCAGCACTCCCAGAGCTGCCTGACCGCGAGATCGCCGTCCCTCCAGGGGCCCGGGAAGCGGTCGAGCTGTCGTCGCAGGTCGACGCCGCCGAGCTGGGTCGTGGCGAGCCATCGGACCGGAACTCTGCCACCTGGCTGGCTGCGGAGCAGCTGGGCGACCGTCTGCTGGACACCGGTCGTCGTCTCGACGGAAGGCACCGCCTTCGGCGAGCCGATGGGATCGCCGCCATCCCGGCCGCCGTCCTCGGCCCCTGGCGCCACTCAGGCAGACGTCATCGCGGCCAGCCACACCGCCCCCAGGGACCCGAGGCCGACCGCCTGCAGCAGCCAACCAGCCTCGCGCGAGCGGGTTCCCTCCTGCCACGACAGCGCGACCCCCACACCGACCACCATCGAGGCGACCTGCCCGGCCGCGATGGCCTCCCAAGAGAGCGTGGCGAGCGACCAAAGGGACGCCCACGCGAGCAGCAGCACGACCGTCATCAGGGCCGCGAGGGCCAGCCGGGCGCGACGGGGCCCGAGCCGGGTCGCCAGACTCCCGCGGCCAGCCAGCTCGTCGGAGCCCATGTCCACCATGCTGTTCGCGAGGTGGACCGCCGGACCCGCCAGCGCGGCGACCGGCAACACGAACGGCCAGCCCGGCGGCAGCGCGTTCGCGGCAGCCGCCCACGCCCAGACGAGCAGCAACGGGAACGCGGCCGCGTAGCACAGCCATCCCAGCCCGAGCCGGCGCATCGCCACGTCGTAGGCAACCCCGGTGGCGTAGCCCGCGAGACCCACGGCCAGGACCAGCCATCCGAAGCTCGCCGAGATGACGACGCCCACGACCGCCCCGATGATGGCGACCACCGTCGCCGTCCTGACCGTCACCAGACCCGCGGGGATCGGCTTCCGGGTCTTCGACATGCGGTCCGCGTCGGCATCGACGACGTCGTTCCAGGCGCCGATGGAGAACTGGAAGCCAAGCATCGCGACGGCCAACAGCCCGGCCGTCAGCGGGTTCCCGCCTCCGACGACGGCCAGGATGGCGACGAGCGCCGCGTTGATGGCGCTCGGCAGCGGATGGACGACACCGAATGCAAGGAGCCAGCGCGCGGCACCGCGGGTCGGTTGCATGCGAGCGCCAGTGTGGCAGGCGCACCCCTCCCAAGCGCCACGGATCGCTCGCGACGGGCGCCTCCTACCGGTACCGGCCCCTTGGATCGAGTGTCGAACCGCACTGACATCCATGGAGACTCTGGGCTGCCCTTGGTTTCGTGGAGTCGGGCCGCCAGATATCAGGCCACTGTCGCTGCTTGATGCCGCCTCGTACTGGGCTGGCGTGACGTGGCCGCAGGCCGATGGAGACGCTGGCGATCGTGACCAGGGGGCCTCCGCTGGGCACGAGGAAGGCCCCACCGGACGCCCGATGAGGCCGTTCTGGACTCGGATATTGGCGCGCCCGGCGAGACTCGAACTCACGACCTTCAGGTCCGCAACCTGACGCTCTATCCACTGAGCTACGGGCGCACGCGCTGCATCGAGGCGATGCGGGTGGCGGAGAGGGAGGGATTCGAACCCTCGGAGCAGGTTGCCCCACTCAACGGTTTAGCAAACCGCCGCACTAGGCCTCTATGCGACCTCTCCGTGCCTCATGCGGCGCAGATCATATCACCCGTGGTCGGGGAGGCCCGCGCGCCCGACAGGCGCCGATGGCGATGAGGCCCCCGGCCCCGGGGTCGGCAGGGCGGGGTATCATCGAGGTCCCACCGCGCTGCACCGGGGGTGGCCGCGATGCCGCGGCGCGAAGGGCCCGAGCGAAACCGGACCGCGGGCGACCACATCCCGCGCAGTCGACCCATACCCCGCACCCTGCTGGAGCCTGTGATGACCAAACGAGTCGCCCTCATCGGGCACCCGGTGACCCATTCGCTGTCTGGCGTCCTCCAGCAGGCCGCCTTCGATGCGGCGGGCATCGATGCCCGGTACGAGCTCGTGGACAAGCCGCTCATCGAGCTCGCGGACACGATCGCGGGGCTCAAGGACGGTGACACGCTGGGCGCCAACATCACCGTGCCCTACAAGGAGCGGGTGGTCTCCATGATGGACCGCCTGTCCGAGGACGCCCAGGCGACGGGCGCCGTGGACACGGTCACGAAGGAGGGTTCGCGGCTCATCGGCCACAACACGGACGTGCCCGGCTTCCGGATCGCGCTCGACGAGCTGGTGGGCAAGCAGAAGATGCCCAAGGCCGCTGTCGTCCTGGGTGCGGGCGGCGGCGCTCGGGCCGCGGTGTACGCGCTCGTGACCTCCGGCTTCCAGCACGTCATCGTGTTCAATCGTCATCTCCACCGTGCCGAAGGGCTCGTCCGTCACTTCGGCAAGAGCGCCTCTCACATGGAGCTGCGTGCCAAGCCCTTCCACGAGTCGGTGCTCGAGGCGGAGCTCGCCCGGACCAAGCTGCTCGTGAACGCGAGCTCGGTCGGCCGGACACTCGATGAGACGCCCATCCCGGCCGAGATCCTGCCCCCCGACCTCATGGTCATGGACCTGCTGTACACGCCCCGCGAGACCCGCCTGATGCGCGACGCCAGGGCGAACGGTGCCACGGTGCTCAACGGCGACACGATGCTGCTCCACCAGAGCGCCGCGGCCTTCCACCTGTGGACGGGCCAGCAGGCGCCACTCGAGCTGCTGACGGAGACCCTCGAATCCGCTCGCGACACGCAGCCCGCCCCCGACGCCGAGGAGGCGTGACCCAGGCATACGCGGCGGAGCGCGCGGTCGCGCTCCGCGCGGTCCGTTCCGCCGCGACCCTGACCCGCTCGGTCCGCGCCTCGTTCGATCCCAGCCAGGCGACCGCCAAGGAGGACCGCTCACCGGTCACCGTGGCCGATCTCGGGGCACAGGTGCTGGTGAGCCTCGCGCTCGCCGAGGCGTTCCCGGACGACCCGCTCGTGGGTGAGGAGGACGCCACGCAGGTGACGACCGACACGGTCCTCCGCGCCGCGCTCGAGCACCACCTGACGACCTGCGCGCCCGGGGTCGCGCTCGACGCGGTCGCGGGAGCGCTGGACCGGGGCGGGGCGACCGGCGGAGCCACCGGTCGATGGTGGACGCTGGACCCCGTCGACGGCACCAAGGGATTCCTGCGAGGTGGCCAGTACGCCATCGCACTCGCCCTGGTCGAGGATGGCGAGGTCATCGTGGGCGTGCTCGGATGTCCGGCCCTGGGACGCGCGGATGGGCGCATCGGCAGCCTGTTCGTCGCGGTCCGCGGGGAGGGTGTCTGGGAGGAGGCACTGGACGATGTGCCCTCCCCCACCCGGATCTCCGTGGCGGCGATCGCCGACCCTGCCGACGCCTGCTACGCGGAATCCGTCGAGGCGGCACACAGCGGCCAGGAGGAGGCAGCGGCCATCGGGGCGCTGCTGGGCGTCACCGCGGAGCCGATCCGGCTCGACAGCCAGGCGAAGTACGGGCTCGTGGCGCGCGGCGACGCGTCGGTCTACCTGCGCATCCCGCGGGGCGGCTATGTCGAGAACATCTGGGACCACGCGGCGGGTGCCCTCGTCGTCCAGGAGGCGGGCGGCGTGGTGACCGACGTCGACGGCCGGACGCTCGACTGGACGACCGGCCGCCGTCTGACCGCCAACCGGGGCATCATCGCCGCGCCCGCCGCGATCCACGGCCAGGTCGTCACGGCCGCCCGCGACGTGCTGGCCGCACGCGGCGGGTAGCGCGAGATCCGGTCGGCCACCGTGGGCGTACCCTCCGGTGAGCGCGCATGGAGCCGAACCGACCTCTCCTCGACATCCGCCACTGGTGGGGCCTTCTCCTGGCCGTGCTGGCGTGTGCGGGGTGTGCGCTGGTCGCGGATGGCCTGCCAGTGGGCACTCCGGTCACGGGCACGGATCCGGCACTGCGTGACGCCCCGGAGCGCTGGCAGATGTCGTTCTGCGACGCCCAGGTGGTCATGCGCCGGCTGATCCTGACCGTCGAACGGACCGAGCGACAGCTCGATCGGCCAGGCTCGGCCATCCATCTCGAGGACGTGGGTGATGACCTCGCTGACACGGCGGAACGGACCCTCGCCTACTTCGATGCCGTGCCCACGTGGCGGCCGGCCACCTTCCTGGTGGAGGCGGAGCGCGCGGTCGTGGACGTCGCCTTCGAGGCGGGCGAGCGCATCGAGGCCATCGCCATGATGGGTGGCGACGTGCGGACCTCGCGGGTCGTGCGGGCGGCGATAGCCCGGCTGGGCGAGTCACTGGATGGCCTCGAGCAGGTCATCGTCCGCGGCGAGCGACGAGGCATCCCGTGTGCGCGTCCCGCGATCCCCACCACCGAGGAGCTGCTCAGGACGCCGTGAGCGGTCGGCGCAGGTCGGCCCGCAGGTAGGCGACGGCGACGTCGTCGTCGCTCCCGACACAGCGCAGCAACAGGTCCGACGCGTGGAGCGCGATACCGCAGTCGCCCGGTGGCAGGTCGACGGTCGTGGTGACATCGATCCACGTGGAGCCGCTGTCACGCGACACGAGCAGCCGATACGCCTCGATCGGGCTCCGGAAGGACGCGCGAACCGCCTGGCGACCGACCACGATGGTCGAGCCGTCGATCGCGACGGTCGCGTCCTCCCAGCCGTCCTCGTCAGCCATCGCTCGCCATGGCCCATCCCCATCCCGCAGCCAGACCGTGCGGACATCCGTACCGATATCGAGCCCGCCGCCGTCCTGCAGACCGCCATCGACCGGCTGGCCCGTGCCGATCCACCGGCTGCCGTCGGCATCGAGCGGCTGCCCCCGGAACCAGCGCACGTCACCATCCTGCGGCAGGGGGCCGATGTCGCGCCACTCGCGACCGTCACGTGTCCAGTGGACCCGCCATGGCGCTGCCGACGCGACGACCGCGCCATCGAGCGCTGGCTCGAACGCGGTCATGGTCGCGCCACGTTCCCGGATGTGGGTCACGAGACGCCGCGTCCATCGGCGCCCGTCCCTGCTGCTCCAGGCCAGGACGGGGATCCGTGCCGGGTTCGCACGCTGCGCCGTCGCGATCTGCTCTGGCTTGCGATCCAGCGTGCCACCCGAGCCGAGCTGCCGGAAGCACGACGTGGCGACGACCAGCCGGTCACCCGCCGTGACGACCTGCGGGTCATACAGCGCGCAGTCCCGAAGATCGCCCTCAGGTCGCAGGGTGAGGCCACCGCCTCGTCGCCAGCGCTCGCCGTCCGGGGACGTCCAGATGCGGATCTGCCAGTCGTTGGAGCCGGTCGGACGCCGGTCCGTTCCCCGGATCCGTTCGGTCTCGACGAGCGCCAGGCCATCGCGCCACGCCACCAGCGTCGGCTCGATGGAGCGGATGGGTGCCCTGGAGCGGGTCCAGCTCGCGCCATCCGCCGACACCCAGACTGCCGGGCCATCCCATGTGACGGCGGCGCTGCCGTGATCGTCCAGGCCGTAATACGTGGACCGCTCGACCGCCGCGAACCCACCGCGCCAGGCGATCGGCGCCATGGCCTCGACCGAGATGCCTGGCACGGTCGTCCCGAACGGGCCATCGATGGGCGTCCACGTCACGGTGTCGGGTGCCACGACCGTGATCGGCGGCACAGACACCGCGGGCGAAGCAGTGGGTGATGGGTCAGCGTCGGCCGCGATGGCCGCCATCGGGATGCAGCCGACGACCATCACGACGAGCCCGGCAAGGATCAGAGGTCTGCGCATGCCCGTCCGACGCGCGGCGAGCGCCATCGTCACACGCTCGGACTCAGGTGCGGCGAGTCCCCTCGCGGAGTGACGCCACGAGCGCCGCCAGCCGAGCCACATCGGTGCCGTCGGGGCCGAGCGCCGCCACCAGCGCGGAGCCCACGACCACACCGTCCGCGCCGGCTCGGGTGATGAACCGCGCATGCGCCGCCTTCGACACCCCGAAGCCGACGGCGACGGGGACCGGCGAGACGGCCTTCACATCGGCCACGAGCTTGGCCACGCTCGCCGGCAGCGCGGTGCGCGCCCCGGTCACCCCGACCAGTGACACGCAGTACAGGAAGCCGCCGCTCCGGGCCGCGATCCCGGCCCGCCGATGGGGCGCGGTGGTCGGTGCCACGAGATACACGACGCCGATCCCGGCCTCCGCGGCCACCGCCTCGAAGGGCGCCCCCTCATCGGGCGTCAGGTCCACCACGATGGTCCCGGCGACACCGGCGCGTGCCAGCGCCTGCGCCCGCGCCCGACCATCGCCGCCTCCGATGAGCTGGTTGGCATAGCCCATCGTCACGATGGGCACACCCGGACGCGCGGCACTGATCCGCGCCACGAGCGAGAGCGAGCCCTCGAACGTGATGCCGGCCCGCAGCGCCGCCTGGGATGCCCGCTGGTTGGTCGCCCCGTCCGCGAGCGGATCGGAGTACGGCAGTCCGACCTCCAGCAGGTCGGCGCCCGAATCGATCGCGGTCGTGGCGATGGCCAGGCTCGTCTCGGTGTCCGGATAACCCGCCACGATGTACGGGATGAGGGCAGCACGTCCGTCGGCCGCGGCAGCCGCGAACGCCGAGGCGATGCGTCGCGCACCCGCGGTGTCGTTGGTGTGGGCCACCGTCGCGCCGGCGCCGGCCACGTCGCTGGCCACGGCCCGGGCGCCGGTCACGGCCCCGGTGCTCATCGGATGCCCTCCCAGACGTCGACGTCCGCGAACCGTTCCAGCGCTGCCATGTCCTTGTCGCCGCGACCCGAGAAGCCCAGCAGCACGAGCGCCTGGTCGGGCACGGGCACGCCATCCCCCTCCAGGCCCGCCAGCAGCTTGGGCAACGCCGCCACGGCGTGGGACGTCTCGAGCGCCGGCAGGATGCCCTCGGTGCGGGTCACGCTGCGCATCGCCGCGACGGCCTCCCGGTCGGTGGCGGTGGCGATCGCCAACCGCCCCGCCTCGGCGAGGGCCGCGAGCTGAGGCCCCACCCCCGGGTAGTCGAGACCCGCGGAGGCGGAGATCGCCTCGACGACCTGACCATCGCGATCCTGGAGCATCAGCGACCGGGAGCCGTGCAGGATGCCCGCGGTGCCGCCGGCGATGGCGGCCGCATGGCGACCGGTCTCGATGCCATCCCCAGCCGCCTCCGCCACCGCGAGGCGGACCGATGGCTCGCCGATGAACCGTGACAGCAGCCCGATGGCGTTGGACCCGCCGCCCACACAGGCGAGAGCCAGGTCGGGCAACCGCCCCTCGACCGCGCGCAGCTGCCCAGCCGCCTCGTCGCCGATGCGCCGCTGGAGGTCACGCACCATGGTCGGATACGGGTGCGGGCCCATCGCGGAGCCCAGGACATAGTGGGTGGTGGCGACATTGGTCACCCAGTCACGCATCGCCTCGTTGACGGCGTCCTTGAGCGTGGCCGTGCCGGACGTCACGCTCTGGACCTCCGCACCCAGCGCGCGCATCCGGAGCACGTTCGGGGCCTGGCGGCGGATGTCCTCCTCGCCCATGAACACGACGCACGGCAACCCCAGGAGGGCACACGCCGTGGCCGTGGCCACGCCATGCTGGCCAGCACCCGTCTCGGCGATGACCCGTGACTTGCCCAGACGACGTGTGAGCAGCGCCTGGCCGAGGGCGTTGTTGATCTTGTGGGCACCGGTGTGCGCGAGGTCCTCGCGCTTGAGGTAGAGCCGGATGCCGCTCGGGATGCGCACCCTGCTCCGGGCGGCGGCCGCCATGCGGGTCGCCTCGGCGATGACCGCCGCGGCCAGCCGATCGGCGCGATACAGCGCGGTCGGTCGCCCCGCGAAATGGGCCAGGAGGTCGTCCAGCTCGACCCAGAAGACGGGGTCGCGGCGGATGGCCGACCACGCCTCCTCCAGCTGGATCAGGGCCGCCATGAGCGTCTCGGGGACGTAGCGACCACCAAGGTCACGCTCC
>CAZYTQ010000003.1:25512-34486 GCA_964650135.1 uncultured Anaerolineaceae bacterium
CCAGGAGCCCAGGATGGACGGGGGTGGGCCCGAACGGGACGTTCGGGCGGTGCCGCCTGGCCGCCTGGGCGCGCTTGGTGAACAGCGCGACCCGCACCGGGTCCTTGACCGGGCGTGGCGGCGTCCGCCGGCCTGCCCGCGATCCGAGCGTGGCGGCCTCCACGCCGCCTGCCGTGTCCACGCCGATCGCAGGGACCTCGACGAGGGCGCCGGTGACGTTGCCCGCGTGGAGCCCACCGGCCAGGATGACCGGCATCAACCGCGCCACCTCCGCCGCGACGGCCGTGGCCGCCCGACGCCCGGTGCCACCCCGTGCGGACGGGTCGGCCGTATCCAGCAGGATCGCCTGCAGGTTGGGCTTCGCCCGATAGGCATCGGCACGAGCCACCACCTCGGCTGCGGCCGCGGCCACATCGGCCACCTTCGTGTCCGCGCCCGGCAGGTGGACGGCCTTGATGACCGGCAACGGGATGGCGTCGAGGGCCTCGGGCGTCTCGGCGCCATGGAGCTGGACGATGTCGAGCCCGAGCCGTGCCGCGATGGCCGCCACCTCGGTGGGATCCTGGTCCGCGAACACGCCCACGATCCGCGGGCCAGCACCGGGCGCCGAGGACCGGCGCGCCTGTGCGACGAGCGCGGCCGCCTCCGGCTCACCGAGCGCGCGTCGGCCACCCGGCACCAGGTTGAGGCCGACCAGGTCCGTCCCGGCGGAGATGGCCGCGGCCATGCCCGCGGCGTCGGTCACGCCACAGATCTTCACGAGCGGGACCCGCTCGTCCGCCGCAGGGTCGACACCCGGGCCCGGGACCCTGCCCGCAGCCACGAAGGCGGCCACGCGGGCGGTGATCGCCGCCGTGTCCGTCCCCTGACGCATGAGATCCTCACCGATGAGCGCGGCATCGACACCGAGCGCGCGCCAGCGGCGCAGCGATGCCGGCTCACGGACCCCGGACTCCGCGACGATGAGCCGGTCGTCGGGGATGGCGGCGCGCAACGACTCCGCGGTCGTGGTGTCGACCCGCAGGGTCCGCAGGTCCCGGTTGTTGACACCGATGAGCCGCGCGTCGGTGGTCAGCGCGGCGTCGAGCTCCCGGGCATCGTGGACCTCCAGCAGCGGCTCGAGCCCCAGGTCCAGGGCGCGACGCACGAGCCGTCGGAGGGTGGCCGGCCGGTGGATCGCGGCGAGCAGCAGGACGGCGTCGGCGCCCGCGGCACGCAGCAGCGGCAGCTGTCGGTCGTCGACCACGAACTCCTTGGCGAGGACCGGGAGATCGATGACGGCGCGTGCGGAGACGAGGTCGTCGAGCGAGCCGCCGAACCAGTGCGGCTCCACGAGCACCGAGACCATCGAAGCGCCACCCGCGGCGTAGGCACGCGCGCGGACGGCCACGTCCACGGGCGCATCGATGAGCGGCCCGGCGGACGGGGAGCGGCGCTTGATCTCGGCGATGACATGGAGTCCCGGTCGCGCGAGTCGACGGGCCACGGGACGGGGGTCGGGCGATCCGGCGGCGAGCCTGCCCAGCTCCCGGAGGCCACGACCTGCCAGCTCATCCGCCAGGTCCGCGCGGCGGCGTGCCGCGATCTCGTGGACCACCGAGCGATGGCGTGTGGCGGGCGCGCGGTCCGGGGCTGGGGCCGCCGGCTGGTGGAGCGTCATGGAGCACCTTCCTCGGGGACGGGCATCCAGGCGCGTGCCTGGAGACGGGCAAGCAGCTCGGCGGCGGCACCGGAGCGGATGGTCTCGGCGGCGAGCTCGGCGCCCTGGGCAAGGGTCGTCACGCGGTCGGTCACGAGCAGTGCGGCGGCGGTATTGAGGACCACGACATCGCGACGTGGTCCTTCCTCGGCGCCGTCGAGGATGGCCCTGATGATGGCCGCGTTCGTGGCGCCGTCCCCGCCGATGAGCTGGCTGGTCTCCGCGTGCCGCAGACCCGCGTCGGAGGCGCGCACCCCCCAGGTCCGGACGCCCTCGGGCGTGACCTCGCGCACGAGGCCCGAGTCGTCGAGCGGCAGCTCGTCGATGCCGTCGCCGTGGACCACGAACGCACGCTCCACGCCGATGGCATGGAGCACGTTGGCGACCCGCTCGGCGGACACCGCGTCCGGCACCCCCATGAGCTGGCGCGCCACGAGCGCCGGATTGGCCATGGGCCCACACAGGTTGAACGCGGTGCGCACCGCCAGCTCGCGTCGGACCGGGCCTGCATGGCGCATGCCCGGGTGGAACGCCGGTGCATGGAGATACGCGTACCCGGTCTCGCGCAGGGAGGCCTCGGCGGCATCGGTCGTCTGCTCCACCGTGAGGCCGAGCGCCGCGATCGCGTCCGAGCTGCCGCTCTGGGAGCTCACGGCGCGGTTGCCATGCTTGGCGACGGGCACCCCCGCCGCGGCGGTCACGATGGACGTCGCGGTCGAGATGTTGAAGGTCCCCCGGACATCACCGCCGGTGCCGCAGGTATCGATGGCGCCCGGCGGCGCATCCACGACGAGCACCCGGGAGCGCATCGCCTCCACGAAGCCGGCCAGCTCGTCGGTGGTCTCGGTACGCACGCGGATGGCCAGCAACACGCCACCCAGCTGGGCCTGGGTCACGTCGCCATCCAGGACGGCCGCCATGAAGGCACGTGCCTGGTCGCGAGACAGGGCCTCGCCACGCGCCACGATGCCGAGCGCCTGGTGAGCGATGTCGGGTTCGACGGGAGCGTGGGACACGGGACTGGCTGGGCTCCTGGGGACCGATCGCTTCGCCGGCGCTCCGACCGACCGGCCGGCGATCCGGAGACCTCGACGGGATCCGACCGCTTCGCTGCCGACCATCAGCCGGGACGGAAGGTCGGTCCTCCCGCGGTGCCACCCGTCTTCAGCGACCGGCACATGGCCGCCGCTGCACTCTCCCGGACCCCCGCCAGCTCGCGGGTCCATTCGCCGCCGTCCTCGTGCCGGGCTCGCAGCGCCGCCGGCTCTCTGTCACGAGGATCCACGCGGCATGCCACGTGGCGTCGGGTACTCCTCCCGGGTCAACACCCGTGGGGTCCAGATCGCCGAGTCTAGGCGCGCACGCGAGAGTCCGCAAGCGACGCACAGCGGGGCGACGCGCCCGGGCTGGCCGGTCCGAACCGACGTGCTCAGGACCGATGTGATCAGGGCGACACCCGTCGGCGACGGACGCGCACGCTCGGCACCCGTCGCAGTCGCAGGACCTGCTCTCGATGACGCTCCTCCACCAGGAGTCGCTCGCGGGCACGCACGAGGTCGTGTTGGCGGACCAGGCCGAGCAGGCGGCCGGGGTCCCCGTGGTCGACCACGGGCATCTCCCACAGCCGCGTCGCAGCCATCCGGTCCCCCGCGGTCCGCAGGGTCTCGTCGCCGAACGCGACCTCCGCCGGCCGCATGATGTCCCGGACCACCAGCCGCGCCGGCGACGACTCGCTCGCCGTCAGGACCTCGGCGATCTCCCGCCGTCCCACGACCCCCGTCAGTCGTCCATCGTCACCGACGACGGGGAACAGTCGCTGGCGCGCCCGTCCATCGCGGTCGTCCGTCAGACCAGCCAGCTCGTCGACCGCCCGACCGGGCTCCAGCGTCAGGACGCCGGTGGTCATCACGTCCCGCACGAACAGCGCCTCCAGCGGGTCGACGGCGTACTCGCGCATCACGTGGAAGCCGCGACGCGCGACCTTCTCGGTGAGGATCGACCGACGCAGGACCAGGACGCTCACGGCATAGCTGCTGATGCAGGCGAGGAAGAGCGGTAGCAGCAACCCCTGCTCGTGGGTCAGCTCCACCGCGAAGATCACGGACGTGAACGGCGACCGCGTGACGCCCGCCAAGGTGGCCGACATGCACACCAGCGCCCAGATGCCGGACGAGCCATCGGGGATCAGCGGGGCAAGGATGCCGCCCATGGCACCCCCGATGATGAGCAACGGCGCCAGGATGCCGCCGCTCGTTCCGGACCCGAGCGCGATGGACCAGATGACGAGCTTGACCACCAACAGCATGACGAGCGCCTGGACCGCCAGCCCACCCTCGAGCATCACCGCGATCGAGTCATAGCCGACGCCCAGGGCGCGCGGCTCGATGAGCCCACCGATACCCACCACCACGCCGCCGATCGCGGGCCACCACATCCAGTGGATCGGCAGCCGGTGGAACAGGTCCTCGGAGCCGTAGACGCACGTGGTGAGCAGCCACGCCAGGAGCCCGCCGGCGAGGCCCACCACGAGGGCACCACCCAGGCTCGCGAGCCCCAGCTCGGGGTGCGACGGCATGGGAAACAACGGTGCCGAGCCCAGGAGATGCGCATCGGCGATGGGCACCCGCAGCGCGGCCGCGAGGATGGACGCAGCCCCGACGGGGATGAGCGAGCGGGGTCGCCACTCGAACAGCAGCAGCTCGGTGCCCAGCAGGGTCGCCGCGACCGGCGTGCCGAAGACGGCCGTCATGCCCGCTGCCGCACCCGCCACGAGGAGCGTCCGGCGCTCGGCCGCGGAGAGGTGCTGATACTGGCCGAGCAGCGAGCCAGCCGCCCCGCCGGTGAGGATGATCGGTCCTTCCGCACCGAATGGTCCACCGGTCCCGATCGAGACCGCCGAGCTGATGGGCTTGAGGATCGCCAGCCGCGGCTCCACCCGACTGCCACCCGCGAGGATCGTCTCCATCGCCTCGGGGATGCCATGGCCACGGATCCGCTCGCTGCCGTACCGCGCCATCACGCCGATGATCAGGCCACCCACCACGGGGATGAGCACCGATGCCGGCGCGAGCGTGGCGGGCGGCTGCACCAGCTCGGTGCTCAGACGACCGAAGTAGGCGAGGTTGGTGACGAGGCCGATGAGCGCCAGCAGGACGACGGCCACCAGTGTGGCCACGGCTCCGACGACGAGCGCGAGCGGGATGAGTCGAAGGTCGTCACGCCCGAACGTGAAGTCCCCGAGCGAACGCCCAGTGTCGTCCCCCGCCCCCGTCCGTGGGTCAGCGCCGGCGTGTCGTCGCGGGTCAGCGTCCAGTGTTGGGCCTCCTGATAGTTGCTATATGACAACTAGTATGGAGGATAGCCGGTGCGGTCGTCGCCCGCACTGGCGGTCCTGCTACCGTGACGGGCAGACGACAGGAGACCGGGGGTGGCCACGGGCGAGGATGGATGACGACATGCTCCTGGATCTGCTCGACGACCTGTCCATCGAGGTCGTCGTGATGACCGCGCTCGCGCTCGGGCAGGGCGGCCAGGAGCGTGACCTGACGCTGCCGCAATGGCGTGCGCTCGTCCTCATCGACGCGGCGGAGGGCGAGCGGGCAAGCGACCTGGCACCTCGGCTCGGCATATCCCGACCATCCATGAGTCGCCTGGTCCGTCGCCTGGAGCGCAAGGGCCTGGTGCGCGCCACGCCCGATCCGAGCGACGGCCGGGCCGTCATCCTGGCGAGCACGCCCGCCGGACGACAGGCGCTGCGCGACACGCGGGTGCGACGTCGACGCATGGTCGCCGACGCCCTCGGCCGGACCGGAGGACCCGTCCCCAGCACGCTCGATGCGGGTCTCCGGGCCATCGTCGTCGCGCTCAGCGAGGCACCGGAGGGATCACGGGCGTCCTGACGGGCTACGTCCAGAGGGTGCGCAGCTGCGTCTCGATCCGGAACGGGTCCTCCCCGCGATGCGCGGCGAGGACCGCGACGCCCGCCGGGTCGGTGGCGCGCATGGCACGGGCACCCGGACTCACCCAGCGGCCCCAGGCGCGCTCGAACGCCATCACTCGATCGCGGCGTCGCGCCAACACGTCCGGTACCGCATGATGCACCACCCGTCCAGGCCCACGGCCCCGGAGCAGGCTCGTCACCAGGGCGGCCACGGCGGCACCGGTCGTCGCGCGCTCGTCGAGGATCCGGCGCGGCACCATCCAGCGCGGATCCCAGATCGGCTCGAGCACCTGCTCCAGGGCTTCGGCGAACCTGCGGGCGTCCGACTCCGTGGCATCGGCGAGCAGGCAGCGGTGGTATCCATCCGCCTGGGCGACGATGCGCACGGATGCCGCGCCACTGCCTACCGCGATGAGCCCGCCGTCGGCGAGCGCATCCGCCACGGCACGCCCCATGTCGCCGAGCGTGTCGCCCGGCCCAAGGGCCAGGAGCGAGCGGCGCGTCGTCACCACCGCCCACACCGCTGCGAGCACGAGCAGCGCCACCGCCAGCGACGTCCCGAGGACACCCGCACCCGCGAGCTCGCCCGCGCCGATGGCGGTCACGGCCCCCGCGGCCCCAAGGCCGAGCACCGGCCGAGGGTCGATCCCCGCCGCGTGACCCGTCCCCTCTCCACCCCGCCATGGGTCACGCGCCGGCAAGCCCGGGGAACGCGCGGCACGCACGCGCAGCGTGGGCACGGGCACGTCCCGATACGGCTCGCCGATGCGCCACGCGGCGCGCACGTCCGGCCGCGCCGCGGTCCGCGCGAGCATGCGTGCTTCGAGCGCGGGGAACGTCGCTGCGTCGGGCGCCCCGAACGGCGAGAGCCGGGCATCGACATGCGCCACGCCCGAGGTGATCTCGCCCGCATCGTCCAGCGCGAAGTACTCCGCGTGCCGCCGCACGAAGCGAGCGTAGTCATCCCCGCCCCGCTCGTGGCCGGGTGAGACACACACGACGTCCCAGTCGTCAGCGACCTTGGTCGGGTCGGCGGGGTCGAGTCGCAGGCTCCGGCCACGTACCTGGTGCATCGAGACCCGGGTCGAGGCGGAGCCGAGGTCCACCAGGACGTTCACGGCCGGACAGTCCCATCCCTCCCCGAGGAGCCCACGCGTGCCGACCAGGCACCGTGTGCCGCCGGACTCGAGGAAGCGTGTGATCAGGGGCACCCACGTGCGCGAGGTCCACGCCGGGTGGACGACCCCGATGGCCACCGCGTCATCCCATGGGCCACCCATGTCGGGGCTCGTGGCCGCCAGGGGGTCGAAACCGGCCAGCGCATCACGCGCCACCGGATCGGACGCCGCGGACGCCACCAGGGCGACCGCGGTGGCGCGCGTGCAGGCCACCGTGCGCCCGGTCACGAGCACCGGGTCGAGCCGCCGCCCGCCGGGCGTGGCGAGCAGCGTCCGGAGGACCAGCGCCGCGCTCCCCGCACCCGGCTCGAGCACGCCCCGGAGGCGCCCCGAGGCCAGGCTCGCGCGCTCGAGGTCACACAGCACGACCGCCCGCAGCCGGTCCCCCAGCGCCGCCTCCTCCGCGGCGAGGATGCGCAGCACGGCCGCTGGCTTGGCCGCCGAGTCGCGCAGCACCCGGTCGGTCACGGAGGCCATCGGTGTGATGCCATGACGGGTCAGTCGATATCCCACGGAGGGCAGGGCGGTCCGGACATGCTCGAGCGCCATCGCATCGACCGTCTCGAGGCTCGGGCGGAGCACCTCGGTGACCCAGGCATCGAGGAGCGTCATCCAGTCGGCCGTATCGGGCTCCCGTCGATGCCGCTCCCACAGGTGGGCGCCCTGGGGCGGTGGGTCGCCACGCATCCAGGCAAGCCGGAGCGCCGCCTGGGCGAGCGTCGGGTCTGCGCGCTCCACCGTCTCCCAGCCCGCACCTGCGCCCTCCACCGATCGGCGGACCTGGAAGCGGGTCGCGAACCACGCCGGGAACGAGGTCGTGGCGAACCCGTCGTCGAGGATCTGGCCACGCAGCCGCCCGAAGCGCTCCTCCTGGGCATCGATGAACGCGCGCTCGGCGGGCAGCGGCTCGACCAGCAACGCCAGCTCCTGGTAGGGCGCGAGATAGCCGTCCCGGACGACAGCCGGGGTCACGACCTCGAAGTCGGCGGCCTCACCGAACAGGACTCGTGCCAGTGCCGCTTCGCGCGCCCCGAGCTCACCGGGCGGGGTCGCCGTCAGGCCGATGACGACCGAGTCGGGATGCAGCCGACCGACCACGATCTCCAGCACCCGGCCCCAGAGCCGGAGGAGGTGGTGGCACTCGTCGAGGATGAGCGTGATGGGACCGGCGGCCGCGAGCGCGTCGATGATGGCCTGGCCGTTGGCATGGAGCTGCGTCGGTGGCTGGTCGTCCCGGCCACGCTCGTCGTCCCGGGCCCGCAGCACGATCGACTGATAGGTCAGCGCCAGCACGCCCGCCGGCCCGTGCCGCAGCCCGCTCGCTGCCCGCGCATCCCCGGTCGCGGGCACGGCGGCGGAGTCGAACGAGGTCCGCCATTGCGCCAGCCACTGCCCCTGGATGGCCGTGGTCGGTGCGAGCGCCACGATGGGTCGACCGGACCGACGGCCGATCTCCAACCCCAGGAGGGTCTTGCCGCTGCCGGGCGGCATCGTCAGGTAGAGACGTCGGTCGCCGCTCGCCAGCGCTCGGTCGGCCGCCTGCAGCGCGAGCTCCTGGTAGTGGCGCAGGCGGTGACGACACGCGACGGACCCCAGGCGCACCTCGAGGGGGAGCAGCGCCACATCTCGCTCGGTCGACGTCGTGGCATCCCCCGGCTGGGTGGTGGGCTGCCGCGTCGTGTCGCTCACCGTCGCATCGTGCCATGCCCCATCCACGGGGACGTGCTGCTATCGTCGGTGGATGGTCATCCGCGCGATCGATGCGCCCGCGCACCCTGAAACGTCACAGGCGGGCGAGCGAGCCCACGTCGCCGGCACGGCCGTGGACGCTGACGACCGCCTCGACGCCGAAGAGCGACCCGACCCCGCGGCCGTCCGGCTCGCGTTCGCCCGGGCCTGGGGGGACATGGGGCCCGCGTGGGGCGTCCAGCCATCCGCCGCCCTCGTCCATGGCTACCTGCTGGTCCACCGCGGCGTGCTCACGGAACGTGAGATCCGGGAGGCGCTCGAGCTGAGTCATCGCGCGACCAGCCTGGCGCTCGGCCAGCTCGAGACGTGGGGCCTCGTCGAGCGGATCCCGGACCCGCGACCGAACGGTCGACGCGGGCCGTCCGCCGTCGGCTGGCGCGCCGTGGCCGATCGCTGGCTGTGGCTCCA
>CAZYTQ010000003.1:34507-51001 GCA_964650135.1 uncultured Anaerolineaceae bacterium
GTGCCTGGCACTCGCGGACGAGGCGGCCCTGGTGGCGCCACAGGACCCCGAGGCGGCACGCTTGCGCGACTGGATGACCGAGCTCCTGGGCTTCCTGCGGCTGTTCGAGCGCGCCGTGGGGGTGGTCGCGCGGGCCGAGTCCACCCAGATCGCCCGGGGCTTCGCGGTGCTCGCGCGCATCCCCGACGAGTCGCTCGACCGGCTGCTGCGGCTGCTCGGCTCGTTGCCCGAGGATGACCTCGCGACGACCATCGACGCGGTGTCGCGGGTCTCACCCACCGTCGCCCGACGGGTCCTGGCCGCTGCCGAGCGCATCGCCCGCCTCGCACGCTGAGCCTGGCCTGGCGGCCGACGAGGCCCGCACCCGTCGGCCCACGCCGGGAGATGTCCGCAGGTTGCTCGATCGATGCGCCTGACCCTGAGCCACAGCGAGTCGTTCGGCCTGGCCGCATCCTCGACGCCATGTGCCGAGCATTGCCGACTCGCGGGATCAGCCGCCCTCGCGCTCGCGGGCATAGAGCGTGCGCGGGTCCCATCGCTTCTCGCCATCGTCCGCGGCATCCCCGGGCGGGTCCGCGAGCTCCTGGGCAGCACCACGCACCGCCGGTGGTGGATCCCCGGGCTCGGGGGCCGGGTCACGCGGGACCTGCGGCAGTGCCACCGCCACGTCGCTGGCGGGCACCAGGTCGGGACCGATCGCTGGGTCGACCGGATCCGGCGCCTGCGCCTTGAGCACCAGGTCCTCGTCCTCCAGGTTGGTCATCCACGACCTCCGGCTGCAGCGTCCTCGGGTAGCCTACCGCGCGACGGCCCGGACGTGCCGCACGAGGGCTGCCGCGACGCCCACGACCGCGAGGATCGCGAGCGTCGGGATGGCTGCCCTGGCAGCGGCCGGCGGCAGCACGAGCTCGAACAGCGGCACGGGGTCACCAAGGCGTGCCTGGGTCGGGCCCATCGGGCAGTCGCCGTGGCCGAGCACCAGCGCTCCTCCCTCGAGCGCCAGCCAGCCGATGGACAGACCGGTCGCCTGCTCGATGCGTTCGCCATGGCGAGCGTGGTCCCACACACGTGCCAAGGCGATGAGGCTCGCGACCGCCCACGCCGCGTGAGCCAGTCGGAATGCCTTGGCAGCGGTCGGCAACCCGGCCCACGCGCCACGTCCGTCCATGCAGCCGAGTATCGACCACGCGGCCGCGGGCTACCATCCTCTCCTCATGGCCGAGATGACCGACTACCTGGCGACGCTGGACGAGGCACACGCGGCACTGCTCGGACGGCTCGTCGAGCGCGCACGGACGCTCGTGCCGGACGCGACCGAGGGTCGTGGCTACGGTATGCCGGCGCTGCTGTACCGCGGCAAGCCACTGCTGAGCCTGCAGGTGACGAAGGGCCACATCGGCCTCTATCCCTTCAGCCCGGCAGCGGTCGAGGCCGTGGCGGCAGACCTGCAGGGCTTCTCGCTGTCCAAGGGCACCATCCGGTTCGCCCTCTCTCGGCCCATCCCGGACGCGGTGTTCGACAGAGTCATCGTCGCGCGACGCGACCAGATCGCCGCCACGACCCGCGTCTGAACGTCCAGGGTATGCCGACGGGGCCGGCCCGTTGTGCCCGGGACCGACCCCGTGTGGGAAGAGGGAGTGGTGCTCGCTGAGCATGCGTCACAGGGACCGGCCAGGTCATCAACGGATCGTCGATCCCGTGTGAACGTCCCGTGACAACCGCATATCAGCGCACCATGGCCGACCACTGGGAACCGTGGTCGGGCCAGGGTCTGCTGACATGACGAGCGCCCCGAGCCCCCTGGCGGAGGAGGGATCGTGATGGCGGAGGGGGTGGGATTCGAACCCACGAGGCTTTCGCCCGCTGGTTTTCAAGACCAGAGCCATCAACCGCTCGGCCACCCCTCCGGGGGGATGATTCTATGCGTCCCTCGGGCCGCGGTCACGCAGCGCCATCTCAGGACAGGTCGTGGACGATCCACACGTTGGGGTCGTGGTACACGCCGAGGTCCGCCTCGCGGTCGATGTGGACCACCGATGCGGCACCTGGCACGACCTGGTCACCGGTCTCGGGAAAGGCCATCCCCGTCCACGACTCCCACTCCGTCACGGTACCCATGATCCGCATCGAGGCCGGCTCCGGACGCACCATCCGTCCACCTGCCCGCATGTGGAGCCGGATCCAGGGGTCGAAGGGCTGGCCGTCGGGACGCGTCCACAGCGCGTACCGCTCGATGTGCGCCAGCGGATAGCGCGTCTTCCAGGTCGGTCGGACACACGCGATGACCGCGCGGTGACCGTGCCTGCGAGCGACCCCACACATCGCGGCGAGCATCACGTCCGCCAGACCGGTCCCTCGACGGGCGGGATCCACGATGACCTGGAGCGCGCCCGTGGTGTCGGGCAGGCTTCCCGCCGCAAGGTCCGCGACCGCTGCCAGCAGCTGGCCGTCCACGCCCGCGGGGAGACCCTCGTCCGTGCCATCCCAGACCAGGGGCGAGGTGTTCGTCGTCGCCACGATGGACCCCGCCGCGTCGAGCAGCAGCAGCTGGCTGTCCGACCAGTCATCGACGGTGTGGTGCCAGTGCTCATCCATGACCGGGTCGTGGAGCATGAGCTCCGGCCACGCAGCGCCGTTGAACGTCTCCATGGCGTCCTCGAGGTCGGGTCGGGTCGCCAGCGACACGAGTCGATCGCCGTCGGGCAGCGTGAGCCCGGGCAGCACGACCTCGTCGGGAGCGGTCATCAGGTGCCGAGCCGATCCCCCAGACGCGGCCGCAGGACCTCGGGGACACGCACCGTGCCGTCCTCGTCCTGGTACACCTCCAGGATGGCCGCGACCGTACGCGCGAGGGCGAGACCCGAGCCGTTGAGGGTGTGCAGGACCTCCGCCTTCGCGCCCGGCTCGGGTCGCCATCGGATGTCCATGCGGCGTGCCTGGTAGTCCCGGAAGTTGGACACGGAGCTGACCTCCAGCCAGTCCTCCACACCGGGCGCCCAGACCTCGAGGTCGTACTTCTTCGCCTGCGTGAAGCCCATGTCCCCGGTCGCCATGAGCTTGACCCGATACGCCAGGCCCAGCCGCTGGAGCGCGACCTCGGCACGCTCGGTCAGCCATTCCAGGGTGGCGCCGGAGTCCTCCGGCCGCTCGAAGCAGACCATCTCGACCTTGTCGAACTGGTGGACGCGCAGGATGCCCCGGGTCGCCTTGCCCGCGGCACCCGCCTCGCGCCGGAAGCAGGGCGAGTACGCCACGTAGCGGATGGGCAGCCGGTCGGCCTCGATGATCTCGTCCCGGTGGATGTTGGTGACCGGCACCTCGGCGGTCGGGACCAGGTACAGGTCATCCCGGCCGATGACGTACATCAGGTCTTCCTTGTCCGGGATCTGCCCTGTGCCTCGCGCGGACGCGGCATTGACCACGGCCGGCGGCCATACCTCGGTGAAGCCGTGCTCGCGCGTGTGCAGCTCCAGGAACAGGTCGATGAGCGCGCGCTGGAGCGCCGCGCCGGCACCCCGGTAGATGGGGAAGCCGGAGCCCGCGACCTTGGCGCCCGCCGCGAGGTCGAACAAGCCGAGTGACTCTGCGATCTCCCAGTGGGGTCGGACCGCGGCGCCGCCTTCCGCGATACGTGGCCGTGGCTCGCCCCATGTGCGCACGATGATGCTCGCCGTCTCGTCGCCCACCGGCACATCCGGATCGGGCGGGTTGGGGATCTGGAGCAGCAGGTCCTCGAGCGTGGCCTCCACCTCGCCCACGACCGCGTCCAGCTCGGTGATGCGTGCCCCGAGCGCCGTGGAGCGTGCCCGTAGGTCCACGACCTCGGGGGAGTCCGGCCGCGCGCCAGCCTTGATGGCGGTGCCGACCTGGTCGCTCAGCACCTTCCGCTCGCCACGCAGCCGATCGGCCTCACCAAGCACCTCGCGACGACGTGCGTCCGCGGCGAGCGCCGCGTCCACCCTCGTGGGGTCCTCTCCCTTGGCGATGGCACCCTGGCGGATCGCCTCGGCATCCTCACGCAGCCGCTGCGCCCCGACGCTCATCGGTCGTCCTCCGCGGACGCCTCGGCGAGCTCGGCGGGCGTGCGGAGGGGCACGTCGCCCGCCGCGTCCCGCAGCCGATCGACGACGAAGCCACGCTCCAGGCTTGCCAGCAGCCAGCCGGCGCGGGGCCCGTTGGGACGGCCGAGGAATGCGAGATAGATCGCCCCGAACGCGTCTCCCGACGAGACGCCGTAGGCCTGGGACGTGCCGAAGATGAGGTCCTGCCACGCGGCCCCGGAACCAGGTGTCGCGCCGGCCGCGGACGCCGCGAGCGCACCCAGCACCAGCCGCTGGCCGTCGGTCAGGCCCGCCACGCCATCGGGCAGGTCCGCCTGGACCTCGACCTTGTATCGATCGGGCGCGAACGAGTCCAACCACGCACGCGCCACGCGGACCCGCTCGTCGAGGATCGCCTGCTCGCGCGCATCCAGCGGCGAGCCCTTCTCCGCGGTCATGCGTTCGCCGACATCCACACCGGGCACCTGGACCAGCAGCGCGAGATGACGGAACGGGGGCCGGAAGCGCGCCGCCTCGACCGCCACGTCCGCATCGGCATCGATGAGGCTCTGGCGCAGGATGGCGCGTGGGTCGGCGGGCAGCTCACCCCGGGTCGGTCGTCCGGCGACGGCATCCGCGATGCGATCGAACTCGTCGAACAGGCCGGGGATGGTGTCGCCCTCGGGGTCGAACTCGATGGCCCGCTTGGGCTTGTGGCGCAGGAACAGGAAGCGCAGCAGCTCCGGTGGCAGCAGCTCCGCGATCCCGTGCGCGGTGGCGCCGGTGCCCTTGGAGGTCGACATCTTGCGACCGCCGATGTTGAGGAACTCGTAGGCCACGTTCAGGGGTGGCTCACGGTGGAACACCTCGCGGCTGATGGCGTCGCTGCGGTCACGTGACCCGCCGGCGGTGGCAAGGTCCTTGCCACATCCTTCCACCGTGATGTCGAACAGGCTCCACTTGGCGGCCCAGTCCACGTTGAACGGCAGCTTGACGCGACCCGAGGTGGGCAGCACCCGACCGCTGTTGCCACAGCCCGTGGCCCAGGACACGTGGTCGGGCTTGCAGGCGTAGGCCACCGTCGAGCCGTTCCAGTCCGTGGCGAGGGTGGTGCCGATCTTGCCGCACCGTTCGCAGATGACGGAGAGCGGCAGCCAGCCGGGCTCCTTGGCGACCTTGCTCACCGACCAGTACAGGCTCCGGATCGTCTCGGCGCTGTCCAGCGCGGTCCGGATGTAGGGGTCCATGGTGCCGTCGGCGTACAGCTCGCTCATCCAGTAGATGACCGGGGTGATACCGAGCCCTGCGAACGTGCCCATGAACAGCTCGCCCACGAAGTGGCGCGCATACGAGGTCGCAGGGCTTCCCTCGGGTGCCGGGACGTGCGCCAGCGGGACGCCCATGTAGCGGTCGACCGCGTCGGGTGTCAGGAGCGCCTGCGAGTCCATCGGGTCGAGGTCATCGACCCCATATCGGAACTCCGTGGGCAGGCCGTGGTCGCGCAGCGCGCGCGTGATGGCGTCGTGCAGCACGACGCCCCGAAGGCTGCCGACGTGGACGGTCCCCGAGGGCGTCTTGGAGTCGTTGACGACCTGGGGCCCGCTGAGGCCGGCCGCCAGATCATCCGCCCAGAACATCCGTGGGACCTCCCGCTGGTCAGCTGATGGTGACGATCGTGTACACCTGATCGCCCGCCGGCACCGACACCTTGACCTTGTCGCCCTTCTTGCGCCCCAGCAGGGCCCGGCCGACGGGCGACTCGTTGGAGATGCGCCCCTCCGCGGGCGCCGCCTCCGCCGAGCCCACGATGGTGTACGTCTCCCTGCCGCCCGTTCCCTGGAGCTCGACCGTCGAGCCGATCTGGACATGGGTGGTGGAGGTGTGCTCGTCGATGATGACCGCGTTCTTGATGAGCGCGGACAGGCCCTGGATGCGGCCCTCGATGAACGCCTGCTCGTTCTTGGCGTCCTCGTACTCCGCGTTCTCCGAGATATCGCCGTGCTCCTTCGCCTCCTGGATGCGGGCGGCGACCTCGGCGCGGCGGACGTTCACGAGCTCCTCGAGCTCCGCGCGCAGATCCTCGAGACCCTGGCGCGAGACGTACTGGGGCTTGTTGTTCACGTGGCTACCCCGTCGAATGGAGGATGCCCGGGCGCGTCCGGTCCCGGGGGATTCACGAACGAAAACGGCATGACCACGGGCACGCGCCGAACGCGTCCGCCACGGGTCAGCCGGAGCCGGGATCGTACACGCTCGGCACGTTCCACGCAACGCGCGGCAGGTCAGGCGCCGATGAGACGCGTCAGACGCTGGCGGATCCGCTGGAGCGCGGCACGCTCGTTGAAGGCGAGGAACACGGTGTCGTCACCGGCGATGCTGCCCGCGACCTCCACCCAGCGACAGCGGTCGAGCGTCGCGGCGATGGCATGCGCGCTGCCGGGGACGGTCCGGATGACGAGCATCAGGCCCGCCGGGCGGACCTCGACGGGCAGGTCACGCAGCAGCATGGCCAGACGATCCTCCCCCGTCTGCTCGCGTTCGTCGGCGCGGCTGGGCAGGGCATACACCTGCACGCCACGCGTGCCGCGCTTCACGAGGCCCAGGTCGGCCACGTCCCTGCTGACGGTCGCCTGTGTCGCGCGGAAGCCGCGCTCCCGGAGCGCGGCGACGAGCTCCTGCTGGGTCCGCACGTCCCGCTGCGCGAGGAGGTCCCGGATGGCCTGCTGGCGTAGACGCTTCATGACGTCCATCGGCCGCCCCACCGGGCCGTTCGGGTCGCTCGTCATCAGCGGCTGACCAGGAGCGCGGTGGCCACCGCCGCGAATACGAGTCGATAGGCCACGAACACGCCCAGGTCGTGCGTCCGCAGGTAGCGCAACAGCACGCCGATGGCCAGCAGCCCGAACAGCGCCGCCGACACCATCCCCGCGAGCAGCACACCGAGCTGCTCCCCTTCGAGCCCCGTGCCCGCGAGATGACGCAGCTTCCAGATCGTGGCGCCACCGATGACCGGGATGCCCATCAGGAACGCGAACCGCGCCGCCGCATCCCGTCGCAGCCCACGCAGCAGACCGGTACCGATGGTCACACCGGACCGGCTGGCCCCCGGGAACAGCGCGAACGCCTGCACGGCACCGACGACGAGCGCGTCCGGGACGGCCACCTGGTCGAGCTCCCGGGTCCCTCGACCGAGTCTGTCCGCGACCCACAGGAACAGGGCACCCAGGACCATCACCAGCGGGATGGACAGCAGGTTCTCCCGGAACCACGTGTCGAAGAACGATTCGAAGGCGACGCCCAACAGCCCCGCCGGGATGATGCTGATGAGCAGGCACAGCGCGAGCCGTCGATCGGGGTCATCCGCCAGCGAGCGCTCGCGAAGGGCAGCCCATGCCGCGCCCAGGAGCCGCGTCACGTCCCGCCAGAAGAAGACCAGCAGCGCGACGAGCGTGCCCGCGTGGAGCATCACGTCGAACGTGGCGCTGTTGAGGAACGGGTCGTCCCAGCCAAGCAGCTGCGGCACCACGATGAGGTGCGCGGACGAGGAGATGGGCAGGAACTCGGTGAGACCCTGGATCGCCCCGATGATGACCGCCTGGAGGATGGGGTCCATGGGCTCCCTGTCAGCTGGACCCGTCGACCGATACGGGTCGTCGAGCCGGCTCGTGGGCGGGGACCGGTCGCCGGCCGGTCATCCGGAGGCCCGGGTGCGCGAGCGCCCGGGCCGTCGAGCCCGAGTCTACCCAAGATCGCCGCGGAGCCCTCGGTGTGTAGTGGACTCGTCCATACTCCGACACAACGCCCGATACCCAAGTGCGGTGCGCTCATGCGTCGCGATGTCGGACGGGGAGGATGCCCATGCGCCGCGCCGCGCTCTCGCTCACCCTCGCCCTCACCCTCGGGGTCTCGGTCGTGCCGGCCGCCTCGGCGGCGTTCTCGGTGGTCGACCAGTCCCAGGAGGACGGCTCGGGCGGGGCGGGCTGGGACCGCCCGATCCCTGCGGCTCGGATCGGCCAGACGTTCACGGCCGGCCTGACCGGCGACCTCGTGGCCATCGGCGTCCATGTCTGGCCAGGGTCATCCCTCAAGGGTGCCGTGCTCGAGGTCCGGGACGTCGACGGCTCGCTGCCCGGCGACCTGCTGCTGACCCCGAAGACCATCGGCACGAGCGCGGACGGCTGGATCCGCGTCCCGGTCGGTCCGCTCCACGTCGTGGCCAGCGAGCGGTATTCGTTCCTCCTGCGGAGCGACGTGGGGCCCGTCATCGTGGGCACCAGCTTCTCCGGCGGGTACCCGGGTGGCGATCTCATCCGGAGCGACTCCGGTGAGCTCGAGACCTACTCCGACGACATGGCCTTCCGGACGTACATGGCACCCAGCGACTTCGAGTGGGTGGACGCACCGGCACCCGGCAAGGTCCTTCGGCCGCACGCCGGTACGACCGTGGGCGCGAGCTTCCGGCTCGGCGGCGACTACGGTCTCGGGGTCCTGAAGGGCGGCTTCCCGAAGACGACGCGCGTCAAGTGCGGCACCACGAGGATCGTCAAGGGCACCACGTTCCTCACCCGACCCTTCGGTGGCAAGCTCTCGTACGACGATGCCACCGACACCTATACGGTCAGCTGGAAGGTGCGACCGGCATGGGGCAAGGGTGCCCTCGCCTGCCGACAGCTGGAGGTCCTGGTCCGGGGCCATCGGGACGTCCAGACCCTGCCCTACCGCTTCCGGCCCGCGGTCCCCAAGCGCTGAGCGCCGCGACCCGGGCTGCCCCCGGGACACGGCCGATCCTTCGAGCCTCGCGGACACACCGAAGCCCCGGCCAGGTGGCCGGGGCTTCGATTCGGACCAGGGTCTCGGCGGCGACCCGGTCGGGCCGCCACGGGGTCAGCGGATGAACAGCGGAGCCAGCACCAGGGTGATGGTCGCGATGAGCTTGATGAGCACATGCAGCGACGGTCCTGCCGTGTCCTTGAACGGGTCGCCGACCGTGTCGCCGACGACCGCCGCGGCATGCGCGTCCGTGCGCTTGCCGAGGATGTTGCCTGCGGCGTCCTTGAGGAGCCCCGACTCGACGTACTTCTTGGCGTTGTCCCAGGCCCCGCCCGAGTTGTTGAAGAAGGTCGCGAGCATGACGCCCGACAGGGTGCCGACCATCAGGAAGCCTGCCACGGCCTCGGCGCCGAGGAGCAGGCCCACGACGATGGGCGTCGCCACCGCGACCGCGCCGGGCAGGATCATCTGCTTGAGCGCGGCGCTCGTGGTGATGTCAACGACGCGAGCGTAGTCGGGTCGCTGGGTGTAGTCCATGATGCCGGGCATCTCCCGGAACTGACGACGCACCTCGACGATGATCGACTGCGCCGTCGTACCCACGGCCCGGATGGCCAGCGAGCTGAAGAAGTAGACCAGCATCGCGGCGATGAGCGCGGCGACGAAGACCTGCACGTTGGCCAGGTTGACCGAGTCCATGAGCGGCCTGTCCTGGTTGCGCAGGATGTTGTTGATGCGGTCGATGTAGGCGCTGAACAGCAGGAATGCCGCAAGCGCGGCCGATGCGATGGCGTAGCCCTTGGTGAGCGCCTTGGTGGTGTTGCCGACGGCGTCCAGCTTGTCGGTGATCTCGCGGGCACTGGCCTCCGACTTGGAGAACTCGGCGATGCCACCCGCGTTGTCCGTGATGGGCCCGAAGGTGTCCATGGCCAGGATGTAGGCCGTGGTCATGAGCATGCCCATGGTCGCGACGGCGGTCCCGAAGATGCCACCCACGTTGTGGCCCTCGGCATTGACGATGCCGGCCTGCTCGCCCAGCCAGTGGCTGGTGACGAGCGCGATGCCGATGGTGATGGCCGTGATGAAGGTCGTCTCCATGCCCACGGAGACGCCGGAGATGATGTTGGTCGCGGGACCCGTCTTGGAGGCTTCCGCGATCTCCTTGACCGGTCGCCAGCTGCCCGCGGTGTAGTACTGGGTGATGAACACGAACGCGACGCTCGTCACGAGGCCGATGATGCCGGCGAAGAAGAACCAGACCCAGGTCGGCAGACCATTGGCGCCCGTCTGCGAGCCGGTGTCCATCATGACGAACGTGGCGATGGCGAGGCCGACGACGGAGAAGGCTGTGGTCGCCCAGTAGCCGCGGTTGAGGATCTTCATGGGATCCTCGTCTTCCCTGCCCTTGATGAAGAAGGCGACCGCGAAGATGGTGCCGATGAGCCCGAGGGCGCGGACCACGAGCGGGAAGAAGATCCACGCCTCGGGGTTGGGCCAGCCGGCGAGCACCGCGATCGCATACACGGCGACGCCCAGGATCATGGCGCCGATGTTCTCGGCGGCGGTCGATTCGAACAGGTCCGCGCCGCGTCCGGCGCAGTCGCCGACGTTGTCACCGACGAGGTCCGCGATGACGCCGGCGTTGCGTGGGTCATCCTCGGGGATGCCCGCTTCCACCTTGCCCACGAGGTCGGAGCCCACGTCGGCGGCCTTGGTGTAGATGCCGCCGCCCAGCTGGGCGAAGAGCGCCACGAACGAGGCGCCGAAGCCGAAGCCGACGATCAGGAACGGCGCCCGGGCCGGATGCTCGAAGCCACCGAACGCGACGAAGATGCCCCACACACCCAGCAGTGACAGTGCCACGACCAGGAAGCCCGAGACGGCCCCGCCGCGCATGGCGACCTGGACCGCCTCCACCAGGCTATGCCGCGCGGCCGCCGCCGTGCGCAGGTTGGCCTTGACGCTGATGAACATTCCGATGATGCCCGACGCCATGGAGCACGCCGCGCCGACGATGAAGGCGATCGCGGTGTAGACGCCCAGCTGCACGCCGAAGATGTCCGATTCCGCGACATCCTCGGTATCCACGACGGCGATCAGGGCGCCGATGGCGACGGCGCCCACGACCGCAAGGATCCCGATGGTGATGTACTGGCGCCGGATGAACGCGACCGCACCCTCGTAGATGGTCGCGGCGACATCCTGCATCGCCTGTGTGCCCTGGTCCCGCGAGATGACGTCCCGTGCGAGATAGAGCGCATAGATGATGGCTGCGATCCCAGCGATCGGGATGATCCAGTTGATGGCTTCAGCCACGATGCGGCGTGCCTCCCCCTCTGAGCGATCCCGCTGGGACGATCCACCGGGTCATCGATGTGATGGCGGTCCATCGGACCGGCCAGGTGGGCCCCACGCTACGGGCCGATGAGCGTGGATGTGGCCCGGGCGGGCCGGCTCCACGGTGGTCCGGCGGGCGCCCGCGAGTGTAGCAGGGTCGCACGACCGATCACCGGCCGGCCATCGATCGGTTCGATGGATCATGCCGATCCGGCCCACGGATCAGCCGCGAGCCGACCGACCGCCGGGCGAACCGCCCGACGCACGTGCATGGGTCGACCAGCGCTCGGTCAGTCGCCGGCGACCCAGGCGTCGATGGCCCGGTCATAGTCGAGCAGCTCGTCCGCCTCGAACCAGATGGCCAGCTCGCGCGCAGCGCTCTCGGGCGTATCCGAGGCGTGCACCAGGTTCTGGCCCGTCTCGAGCGCGAAGTCGCCGCGGATGCTGCCGGGTGCCGCCTCATGGGGTCGCGTGGCGCCATTGATGGCGCGGCACACCGCGATGGCGTTGAGGCCCTCGAACGCGAGGGCCACGAGCGGGGCCGAGGTGATGAAGTCGACGAGGCCGCCGAAGAACGGCTTGGCGCGATGCTCGGTGTAGTGCTCCTCGGCCGTCGCACGTGAGGCGACCATGAGCTTGAGGCCGACGAGCTTGAGGCCATGCTGCTCGTAGCGCTCGATGAGCCGGCCGACCAGCAGCCGCTGGACACCGTCGGGCTTGATGAGGACAAGGGTTCGCTCGGTCACGATGACTCCATGGTGAGGGCACGTCCCGGCAGGGCGTGCAGCGCTTCCTGATAGGCATCCGTCGCCTCCGCCTCGCGGCCGAGCGCACGCAGGATGTCGCCGCGCAGCAGCTGGAGCGGCGCGACACCGGTCACGCTGCCGGGCAGGGCCATGGGCCCGGCAGGGGTCCGCTCCCCGGGTGGTGCGGCCTCCGCGGAACGCTCCGCGGTCACCTCCAGGGCGTGATCGGCGATGGACAGGATGACAGAAGCGAGCGCCGGATCGGCACGCAGCAGCAATCCCAGGCGTCCCGAGAGGGTCACGAGGTCGTTGCGCTCCAGGTCGTGCTCGGCCGCCTGGAGCTGCTGGTCCGCCTCCCGGCTCGCCTCGACGCTGCGTGTCCCGCCGACCGGGCTGGCCGGCAGGGCGGGCGGGTCGGTGACGACGGGGCGAGCGAGGGCCCCGGCACGCAGGGGACGATCCTCGAGGCCCTCGATGGGCACGCTGGGCCATGTCGACGCATCCGGGTCGACGACCTCGGCGCCTCCGACGAGGAGCCCCCAGCGACCGGGCCGGAGCGCCGTGGCGTCCATCCACGAGGCGACGGGGGGCGGCCAGACGGTGCTCCGCGGCTCGCCCGCGAAGAGCCGCTCGAGACCCTCGCCGAGGCGACCCTGCACCTGGGTGGCGAGCTGGCGGGCATCCAGGATCCGGCCCTCCCGCTCGGCCTGCTCCGCGACGATGAGCGAGGCGATTGGTTCCTCGCCACCGGCCGCGAGATGCGCCTCGGCCGCCTCGGCCGCGCCCTCCAGGTCGCCGCTCCTCCAGCGCGCCTCCGCCAGATCGACGAGGGCCTCCCGGTCGAGCGTGCCGATGCCCGCCATGTGCTCCAGCGCTGCCCGTGCGAGCGCGATCATGCCGCCCCGCAGGTGGAGGCGGGCCAGGCGCCCCTCGACGGAGCGGGGGGGTCGTGGCGGGGGGGTGACGGGAGCGGCGGCCTTGCTCCGGCGACCCGTCGGGCTGGCGTCCGGCAACCGCTCGGCACGCGTCGCGCGCGAGGTCGTGCCCTGCGTGGGGCCCGTGGGACCGTCCTGGGTCCGGGTCATGGCAGTCGCAGCGCCTGCTCGAGACCGCGCGCCGCGGTGCGTGGCGAGATGAGCGTGAGCGACAGGCCCTCGTCGCGGATCAGTCGACCCGCGAGGTCCTGGATATCGGCGGCGGTCACCGCGTCCAGGCGCTCCAGCACCTCGTCGAGGGTCAGCACCCGCTCGTGGAGCGACTCCTGGTCGCCCAGCCACGAGCAGACATGACGCGTGTCCTCGAGCCGGAGCTCCAGCCGCCCGCTGACATAGGCACGGGACTTCTCCAGCTCCGCGTCGGAGACCCGCTCGTCACGGATGCGTGCCAGCTCCGCGAGGATCGCCCCGAGCGCCCGCTCCTGGTCATCGGGGTCGACACCCGCGTACACGCCCAGCACCCCCGTGTCCGCGTAGTCCATCTGGAAGGAGTGGACGTCGTAGGCGAGACCCGCCTCCTCGCGCACGGACAGGAACAGCCGCGACGAGGAGCCATCCCCGAGGATGGCCTCGAGCAGCGTGAGCGTCCACTGGTCGGGGTGCTCCCGGGGCAGGCCCGGCAGGCCCACGCAGAGGTGCGCCTGGGCGGTCCGCCGACGCTGGACCGCGAGCCGCTGGCAGGGGGCAGGCGGTGCCGGCAGGAACGGCTCCGGGCTCGCCGCACCGGTCCCCAGCATCTCACCCGCGAGGTCCACCGCCGTGTCATGATCGATGTCGCCGGCGACCGCGACCACCATCCGCCCCGGACGGTAGTGCTCCGTCCAGAAGCGCCGGATGCGCTCGCCTGTGAGGGTCGCGACCGTCTCCTCCTCGCCCGCGATCTCCCAGCCGAGCGGCGTGTCGCCGTACCAGGCGCGGTCGAACAGGTCGAACACATGCTGTGCCGGGTCGTCCCGGTACGAGCGGATCTCCTCCACGATGATGTCGCGCTCCCGGACCACGTCGTCGTCCCGCAACAGCGGCTCGGTCACGAGGCCGCCCAGGACGCGGAACGCCTGCGCCGCGTGGCGCACCGGGAGACGTGCCCAGTAGACCGTCGACTCGCGTCCCGTGGACGCGTTGGAGACACCACCGACCCCCTCGATCGCCTCGGACACCGCGCGCGACGACGGCAGCGAGCGCGTGCCCCGGAACGTGATGTGCTCCATGAAGTGTGCCAGGCCGGCGTCGGAGCGGGTCTCGTGCCGCGAGCCGACGAGCACGTGGACGGCCACCGCGAGCGAGCGCGCCCCCGGCATCCGGGCCGAGATGACACGCGGCCCGTCCGGGATGAGGGTGCGCTGGAACATCGAGGGCATGCTACACGCGGACCCCGGAGCGCCCCCTGGCGAGGGTCAGGACGCCTCCGGTGGCGTGGGATCCGGATCGCCCGCGGCCGGCGTCTCGGGACCCGAGGGTCGGGGACCTGCAGGCTCGGACCCGGCGACATCGGCGCTCATGCCCGCGAGCTCCATCTGGATGTACTGGGACATGGGGTCGAGTCGCAGCGATTCCTGGACCGGCATGTCATCGCCGCCGTGGACCGTGGGTGCGAACTCGATGGCCACCCGCTCGTCCCCCTGGACGAGTGCGTACGACAGCAGCTGGTCGGGGCGCGTGTCGAACTCGAGGTGCTCCCACGAGTCGACGTTGATGCAGATCGAGAGCGGCGTGAAGAACGACGACACGCCCGGCTGGTCCGCCACGATGCGCTCCACCCAGCCGGTGCCATGGCTCACCACCTGGCCGGCCCGGACGTATCGATACATCACGGTCTGCTTGAGCAGCGGCCGCAGCAGGTGCTCCATGTCCGTCCGCCCGGACACGATCCCATGGTTGACGAAGAAGCGCGCGGCCGGCTCGACTGACACGTCACCCTCCTCATCGTGGATGCCGGACACGGCGTGGCATCGACCACGGGATGGTACCCCGCGCCCGTATGATCGGGCGGTCATGATCGCGATCGACGTCGGCAACAGCCTGGTCAAGGTGGCCCGTATCCGGGGCGCGTCGAAGCCCGAGCTGCTGGCATCCCTGGCGACACGGCTGACCGACGGCACCGCCGCCGAGATCGAGCGGACGACCGGCCTCGGACTGGCGGCGGCGGTCGATGGCATCCTCGACGAGGGCCCGATCGCACTCGTCAGCGTCGTGCCGGCGTGGACCGCGCGGGTGCGTGAGCTCGCCGCGACCCACGGCCGCGAGCTGCTGGAGGCAGACCCCGCGACCATCCCGATGGGCGTGCGGCTCGCCCGTCCGGATCGGGTCGGCGCGGACCGGTTGTTGGGTGCCTGGACGGCCCGCGAGCTGGTCGGTGCGCCGGTGGTGGTCGTGGATGTCGGCACTGCGACCACCCTCGACGTCGTGGACGGCTCGGGCGACTTCGTCGGCGGCGCCATCCTGCCCGGACCCGCCCTCGCGCTGCGGTCGCTGGGCGGCGGCACGGCCCTCCTGCCGGAGGTGCCGCTCGCGGCGCCGGTACGGATCATCGGTCGGGACACGGCGGAGGCGATCCAGGCAGGGGTCGTGGGTGGCCAGGTCGCTGCCATCGAGGGGCTCCTGGCACGTATCACGGACGAGCTCGGTGGCACGCGACCGCGGGTGGTCCTGACCGGTGGCGACGCGGGTGCGCTGGGTCCGGTCGACTGGGCGGACCGAGTGGATCCGCTCCTCCTGTTCCGAGGCCTGGGGATGCTGATGGCGATCCGAGCGGTCCCCGGGTCCGCCCGATGACGCTGCACGACACGGCGCAGACGACCGACCAGCCGCTCGCCGGCCGTCTCGTGCTCCTCGGCATCACCGGGTCGATCGCCGCGTACAAGGCCGCGGAGCTGGTGCGCCTGCTGACCGCGGCTGGCGCCGAGGTCCAGGTGCTCATGACCCACACCGCGACCGCGTTCATCGGCCCGCTGACGCTGGAGACGTTGAGCCGCCGACGGGTGATGCTCGACCCGCTGGAGCTGCTCCCCGACCGGCGCATCGGTCACATCGTGGCCGCGGATACCGCCGACGCCGTGCTCGTGGCCCCCGCGACCGCGCGTTGGATGGCGGCCATGGCGAACGGTCTCTCGGATGACGTGGTGACCGCGACGTGTCTTGCCACCACGGCGCCGGTCATCGTGGCGCCGGCCATGGACGGCGAGATGTATGCCCACCCGGCGACCCGCGCGAACGTGGCCACGCTCACCCGCTTCGGCTATCGCATCGTGGAGCCGGAGGTGGGGGCGCTCGCCTCGGGCAGCGTGGGCCAGGGTCGACTCGCGGAGCTGCCGGCGCTCGTGGCTGCCGTGGAGGACGCCCTGCGCGACCGACCCGTCCGGGCGCCGGACCTGAGCACCTGGCCGCCCGCCTCGATACCCGCCCACACCTCCGACCTGGCCGGCTGGCACCTCGTGGTGACCGCGGGGGGCACCGCCGAGCCCATCGACCCGGTGCGCTACCTGGGCAATCGCTCCACGGGGCGCATGGGGGTCGCCATCGCGGAAGCGGCCCTCGCCCGTGGCGCCCGGGTGACCCTCATCGTGGCCGTCTCCGGCAGCGGCACGGAGGTCATGCCCACGATGAGGG
>CAZYTQ010000003.1:51011-60309 GCA_964650135.1 uncultured Anaerolineaceae bacterium
ATGACCTCCGTGCCGCTGCCGGAGACGGCCACGATCGTGGAGGCACCCACCACGGCACGGATGCGGGACGCGGTGCTCGCCGCGCTGCCGGATGCCGACGCGCTCGTGATGGCCGCCGCCGTGGCCGACTTCCGACCCGTCGCGACCGCCGACACGAAGCTCGGTCGCGACCAGGGCATGACCCTCGAGCTGGAGCCGACCGAGGACATCCTCGCCGAGGCATCCGCGCTCGTCCACGCCCGTGCGGATGCGACGGGTGGCCCCGAGGCCCGGCCGCTGCTGGTCGGCTTCGCCGCCGAGACCGGTTCGCTGGAGCGTGCCCCTGCCAAGGCCGCGCGCAAGCGGGTCGACCTGCTCGTCGCCAACGACGTGTCAGAGCCCGGGTCCGGCTTCGGCACCCACACGAACCGGGTGACCATCGTCCGTCCCGGCGCCGATCCAGAGCCATGGCCACAGCTGTCCAAGCTGGAGGTCGGCCACCGCCTCCTCGACGAGCTGCTCCGACTTCGCCCAGGCGGCTGACGAGTCAGGCGGCCGGCGAGCGCCAGTGGCAGTCCACGGCGATCGACAGCGCCTCGCACACCGCCTCCATGGTGTCCGCGGACGCTCGACCCATGCGCCGCAGCAGCCGCGTTCGGTGGAGCAGCATCGTGTTGTCGAGATCGATGACCGACCCGTCGGCGAGCCCGGTTTCGGGCCCGATGGAGACCTCGGTGCTCAGTCCGCGGACCCGGCGCGTGATGGGGGCACAGATGACGCTGTCCAGCAACCGACCCATCGGGTCGCGGGTCATGATCAGGACCGGTCGCCGCTTGTCCATGGGCACGTCCGCATACCAGATCCCACCACGGCTCGGTGCGATCGGCATCCGCTCGTAGATCTCCGCGTCCCGCTGGTCGCGCTCCGTCCGGATGTACGCGTCCAGCGCCGCGTCGATGACGCGGACACGGTCCGATGCCCGCTCCATCGCATCGCCTGCTCCGCCTTGTCGCGATCCAGGGTGATCGTCACCTTCCCACGTGCCACACCATCCGTACCACCAACTGGAGGTATCCGACGCCATACCCATCCGTTGGGCGGCACGCACCGCGCACGCCACGGCCCGACCCCGCCGGGGTGGCATCATCCGCACATGAGTGCGACCACACCCGAGCGCCGTCTGACCGTCTCCGACCTCACGCGCATGTACCGGGACGGCCAGCCCATCCCGATGATCACCGCATATGACTTCCCCACGGCACAGCTCGTGGACGAGGCGGGCATCCCGGCGATCCTCGTGGGCGACTCGCTGGGCGAGGTGATGCTGGGCTACGAATCGACCGTCCGTGTGAGCATCGACGAGATGCTCCACCACACGAAGGCCGTGGTGCGCGGCACCAAGCGGGCGCTCATCGTGGGCGACATGCCCTTCATGACCTACGCCACGGAGGACGAGGCGCTCGAGAACGCAGCCCGCTTCATGCGCGACGCCGGCACGGGTGCCGTCAAGGTGGAGGGCGGCGTGCGCAGCGCGCGCATCATCGAGACGCTCGTCAAGGCGGGCATCCCGGTCATGGGCCATATCGGCTGGACCCCCCAGGCGAAGTACGGCATGGGCGGCAGGACCGGCGTCCAGGGCAAGGACCGCGACCAGGCGCGCCATCAGCTCGCGGACGCGCTCGCGGTCCAGGAGGCGGGTGCGTTCGCCATCGTGCTGGAGCTCATGCCCCGGCAGCTGGCCGCCGCGATCACGGAACGGCTGCGCATCCCGACCATCGGCATCGGTGCGGGCCCCGACTGCTCGGGCCAGATCCAGGTCATCACCGACGTGCTGGGCATCGGCTCGTTCATCCCCCGCCATGCTCGGCCATACATCCACCTGCGCGAGGAGATCGGCCAAGCCATCGCGGCGTATGGCGCCGATGTCATCGCGGGCAGCTTCCCGGGCCCCGAGCAGACCAGTCGCATGGACGAGGCCATCCTCGCCGAGGTCCTGGGCCAGGGCCAGGCAGACCAGCCGTCGACCGATGACCTGGTGGGCATCCCGCTCGATCGCGACCTCTAGACCGGCGCGCGGGCACTCCACGTCGGTCGGCAGCCCTCCATGACCCGCGTCCTGCGCACGCGGGCCGAGCTGCGGGCGGCACTCGCCGCAGCACCGCGACCCATCGGCCTGGTGCCCACCATGGGCTGGCTCCACGAGGGCCACCGCTCGCTCATGCGTCGCGCACGCGACGCGGACGCGACCACGGTCGTGACCATCTTCGTCAACCCACGTCAGTTCGGCGACCCGGCCGACCTCGAGCGCTATCCACGCAGCGAGTCACGTGACCTGGCCATCTGCCAGGACGAGGGGGCAGACCTCGTCTGGGCGCCACCGGTGGAGGAGGTCTACCCGCCCGGCTTCGATACCACCGTCTCGGTCGGCGCCATCGCCTACCCGCTGGAAGGGGCCGCGCGTCCCGGCCACTTCGACGGGGTGGCGACCGTGGTGGCCATCCTGTTCGCGCTCGTGGGTGCGGACCACGCGTACTTCGGCCAGAAGGACGCGCAACAGGTGATGGTCATCCGCCAGATGGCACGTGACCTGGCACTGCCCACGACGGTCGTGGCCTGCCCGACCGTGCGGGAGCCCGATGGCCTGGCGCTGTCGTCCCGGAACGTCCACCTGTCACCCGCGGAGCGGGCGGCTGCCCCGGTGCTCCATCGAGCCCTCGAGAGGGGTCGGCGGGCGTGGGAGGCGGGCGAGCGGTCCGCCGACGCGATCCGCGATCGGATGCACGCCGCCATCGCTGCCGAGCCGCTGGCGGAGGTCGACTACGTCTCGGTCGCGGACGGACGGACGCTGCGGGAGCTCGACACGATCGACGGGCCGGCACTCCTCTCGCTGGCCGTACGCCTTGGGACGACCCGCCTCATCGACAACGAGCCGATCGGCACGCCGTACGTCTGACCCGCGACCCGCCGCGGCTGGACGTCCTGACAGCACGAGGCCCGGCCGTGCCCAGCACCGGCCGAGCCTCGCTCGGGAGAGGAGTGGCGACGATCAGAGCTTCTTGATCTCGCCCTTGGCCTTGTCCCAGGCGCCCTGGTCCTTCAGGTCCTGGTTGCCGGTCACGGTGCCGACACCCTGCTTCACAGCACCCTTCGCCTGGTCGATCGTGCCCTCGGCCTCGCGCTTCACACGCGCAGCCTCGGCCTCCGCTCGGCCCTCGGCCTCCTGGACCTCGTTGCCGGTGACCTTGCCGGCCACTTCCTTGACCGCGCCCTTGGCTTCGTCGATACGCTCGTTGACCATCGTCTCGCCATCCTTCCGGGGTGATCGCGTGGTCCGGACCCTCGGGTTGGTCCGGCTGCCCGTCGGTGTCCCGACGATCACGGTCATGGTCCCCGCTGGGCCGCAGCGATCGGACCGGCAGGGGTGCCCATGGATGTGTCAGACGCCTATCGGTCGCGGAGATACCGGAGCCGGGCGAGCAGGCCCCGCTCTCCTGGCGGCTGCGGATCGCCGTGTCCGGCGGCGTCGGTCACGCGCGGCAGATGGTCGAGGCGTCGCAGCAGCCCATCGACGTCGAAGCTGCTCGACACCAGGCGTCGGATCTCGGCGATCTTGTCGCGATCGGCGGGGTGTGTCTTGACCAGCAGGTCATGGACCGTGGAGGCGGCCGCATACGTGTCCTGCTCCACGAGATACGCGAACATGCCGGCCGCCCGGAGCGCCTCCATCTCGCGGGTCCGTGGCCGATAGCCCCCCGTGAACACGATGCCCGCGAGGTCGACGCGTCCGGGCTCCGTGGAGCTGCGCCCGAAGCGTGCCCGATCCCGGAACCGGTCCAGCAGCCGCGCTTCGCGCTGCGCCTCGCGCTGCCGCCGGGTCGCGGCGATGGTGGCGTCGACCACGTCCACCCGGTCGCCGGGCACGATGAGCAGGCTGCCAGGACCGATGCGCTCGATGAGATGGCGTGGCTGCATCGCGCCGATTGCGACGTGCTCGATCCGTCGGTCGAGATCCTCGCCCTCGTGCAGCAGCTCGCCGGGCATCTGCGTGACCAGCATCGAGAGCGTCGGGTTCGACAGGATCGGCCGGTAGGGCAACGTGCCCAGGAGGGCGATGCCGTGTCGCGCCAGCCCTTTGCGCAGGATCTCCGGCAGGCTGGGATGGGCATCCGCGTCCACCTTGTTCACCACCGCGCCGAGCACCGGCACGCCCCGCCGCGCGAACAACGCGTGGTTGAGCACGATCTCGTCGATGGGCCGCCCCACCCCCGCCTCCGAGACGATGACCGTGGGCGCCCCGAGCAGTGCCGCGACATCCGCGTTGGACAGGCCGATGACCGAGCCGACGCCCGCGTGACCGGTCCCCTCCACCACCAGCATCTCGTGACGCCGCGCGAGCGTCGCACGAGCGTCCAGGATGCGTGCCCCGAGATCCTCCGTGACACGTCCCTCGATCCAGGCCTTGGTGAAGCCACGCGGGATGTGGACGGGACTCATCAACGCCAGCTCATCGGTCATCTCGAACACCGACCGCATGAGGATCGCGTCCTCGTCCGCGGGCACGCCATCGACGATCGCGTAGCGCTGACCCACGGGCTTGATGAAGCCCGTGTGCAAGCCCTGATCGAGCAGCGCCGAGAGGATGCCCAGCGCGAACGTGGTCTTGCCCCGGTTCATGCCCGTGGCCGCGAGATAGACCTGGCGCATGGCGCTCAGGGTCGACGACCCGGTATCGCGAAGGGCCGGGTGGCCAGGTTCGTCAGCCGTCCAGACGTGTCAGCCAGCCGTGTCGGTCCGCGACCCGACCGTACTGGATGCCGGTCAGCTCCTCGCGCAGCGAGAGCGCCAGCTCCGTCGATGCCGGGCCGTCGTGCACGATCTGGATGCCGTCACCGATGAGCGTCCCGATGGGCACGAGCGTGGCCGCCGTGCCGCATGCGAACGCGCCCACGATGTCCCCCGAGGCGGCACCGGCCTGCCACTCCGCGAGCGGCACCGGCCGACGCTCCACCGCATTGCCGCGGTCGGCGGCGAGCCGCAGGATCGAGTCGAGGGTGATGCCCTCGAGGATGGAGTCGGACTCGGGTGTGACCAGGGTGCCGTCCTTCCGCACCAGCACCACGTTCATGCCTCCCAGCTCCTCGAGGTTGCCGGCATCGTCCAGGAACAGCACCTGCTGGCAGCCATGCTGGTACGCCTCGGCCTGGGGCAGCAGGCTCGCGGCGTAGTTGCCGCCGGTCTTGGCCGCACCCGTGCCACCCCTGGCCGCGCGCGTGTATCGGGTGGAGAGCCAGATGCGGACCGGTGCCACGCCGCCGGCGAAGTAGGCGCCTGCCGGGCTCGCGATGACATAGAACGCGACCTTGTCGGTAGGCCGGAGCCCCAGGAACGCCTCCTTCGCGTACATGTAGGGGCGCAGGTAGAGGCTCGTCTCCGGCGTGCTCGGGACCCAGGCGCCATCGACCGCGATGAGCTGGCGGAGCGCATCGAGGAAGTACTCCTCCGGCAGCTCCGGGAGCGTGATGCGGCGCGCCGATCGCTGGAACCGGGCGGCGTTCGCCTCGGGTCGGAATGTCCAGATGGAGCCATCGGGGTGGCGGTAGGCCCTGAGGCCCTCGAAGATCTCCAGGGCGTAGTGGAGCACCGCGGCCGCCGGGTCGATCTGGATCGGGCCGTATGGCTGGACCCGGGGTCGATGCCAGCCACCGCTCCTCGACCAGCAGATGTCCACCATGTGATCGGTGAAGTGCTTGCCGAAGCCCGGGTCCGCGAGGATCGCCTCCCGCTCGGCGTCGGGCAGCGGATGCTCGTTGCGGGTGACGGCCCAGGTGAGTCCCTGGTCGGCGATGGGCAGCTGGATGGTCATCGATGTCTCGTCCTCGTGGCGCCTGCGACCCTGTCAGCATGCCACGCGGTGTGGCGACCCGTGGCCGGGTGGCGACCCGTGGCCGGGTGGCGACCCGTGGCCGGCTGGCGACCCGTGGCGCACCCGGCGCGATCATGCGACATCCCTCCCGCGGCCGTCCCACGCGATCGCTCAGCTTCCCCGAACAGGGGCCGGCCTGATGCGAGGCTCCCGGCTCACCCGGGGCTCTCCAGGGTGCGTTCAGCCCGTCATCGACCCCGTGACGGCACAGATGTTCAGCTTCGGCCGACCGTCCGCGTCGATGAGGTCGATGCGGCTCGTCCGTACCGTGCACAGGAGCCCGGATCGTTCGACCAACCTGAACCACGGTGCTCGGACCCGGAGCACGGGGCCGGGTGCTCGTGATGATGACGAGCGTCCCGGCCCAGCGCGGCGATCGCCCGCTACCATCGATGCCATGTCAGCCGCGCGTTCGCCCATCTCCACCGTCGTGTTCGACCTCGGTGGCGTGCTCATCGACTGGGATCCCCGCCACCTGTATCGCGAGCTGTTCGCCGACCCGCAGGAGATGGAGGTCTTCCTGCGTGACGTCGTGAGCCCCGACTGGAACGCCGAGCAGGACGCCGGTCGCACGTGGGCGGAGGCGACCGAGCTGCTCCTCCGCGAGTACCCCGACCAGGCGGAGATGATCCGGGTCTATGTCGATCGGTGGCAGGACATGCTGGCAGGCCCCATCGAGGGCACCGTGGCCATCCTGCGCGAGGTGATCGACCGCGGCTTGCGGGTGCTGGCGCTCACCAACTGGTCGGCCGAGACCTTCCCGCGAGCACGGGCGCTGTTCCCGTTCCTGGCCTGGTTCGAGGGCATCGTGGTATCCGGCGACGAACGCGTGAAGAAGCCCGACCCGGAGATCTGGCATCGGCTCATCGAGCGATACGCCGTGGATCCCGCCGCCGCGGTCTACATCGATGACGTGCCTGCGAACGCCGAGGTCGCCACGTCGCTCGGCTTCCACGCCATCCGCTTCGAGTCGCCCGCGCAGTTGCGCCGACGGCTCGCGGAGCTCGGCGTGCTCACCGAGGGCTGACCGGGGCTGTCCCGGTCGCGCGTCTATGGCGGGCTACGCGCGGTCGCGTGCCGCCAGTCGTCGCTCCACGAGGGCCACCGCGTCCTTGATCCGGACCAGCGCGTCCTCATCGATGGTGTCCTGGTCGGTATGCGGGCCGAGCCGCTCCAGCAGGTCCACGATCAGGCCGTAGAACACGTTGGCGTCGGCCAGGAAGAACTGTGGCTCGTTGTTGTAGCGCACCAGGGTCAGCCGGCCCTGGAGCACCCGTCGGTCGTCGACATGGGCGACCTGGGTCGCGAAGTTGTGGCCCTGGATGCCATCGGGGTTGTTGAGGAAGTTGAGCGCGTTGTCGATGGCCAGGCCGAAGCGTGCTCGCCAGGCGGTCAATCGCTCGTGGACCTCGCCCGGGATACGCACCTCGGCGACCTGGTCGAACACGTCGGGGCTCACGGTCAGCAGCCCCACCAGGGTCGTGCCGGCACGGGCGCCGAGCATCACCTGGAGCGAGCGCTCGAGCGTGAACACCTCGGAATCGAACCGGGGGCTCGTGATGACGTCCGTCAGCAGGTCCTCGACGTTGTCGAGCATGCCGGGTTCCGCGACGGCGTTGGACAGGTGGAGGATCTCCTCCTTGAACAGGAACTGTTCTTCGTGGTCGAGCATCGCGCCGGATGGTACACCGCGGTCCGCCCCGGGCCATCCCGACCGACTCGCCCGCCGTATCCTGCGGCCCATGGACCGGGCGAGCCTGATGGACCTCATCGAGCACATGTACTGGGTCGACCATCGACTCCTGGACGCCGCCGAGACGCTCAGCCCCGAGGCATTCCGCACCGCAGGCGGTCCCACCCCGCGCGACCTGCGGGGGACCTTCTGCCATTGCGTCGATGCCCAGCAGGTGTGGCGCTGCGCGCTCGAGGGCATGAGCGAGGAGGAGTTCGGTGACCGGCATCTGCGGCCGGCGGACTATCCGGACGTGCCCACGCTCCGGGCACGCTGGGCACAGGACGAGGCCGCGATGCGTGGCTGGCTCGCCATCCTCACCCAGGAGGACCTGGACCGGCCCACGACCTCGTTCATCGCGGACCGCTCGCAGCCGTTGTGGCGCTTCCTGACCCATGTGGTGCTCCACGCCGCGCACCAGCAGGCGGATGCCGCGGTGCTGCTCACGGCCGCTGGCGCCTCACCCGGCGAGATCGAGCTCATGGACTGGGCGCTCGGGGTCGACACGTGGCGGGCCGACCTGGCCGACGGCGCGGGCTGACCTAGGGGTACAGGCCTCGCAGCGCGGTGGCGGACGCCACGCGGTCGACCGCCAGGAGATAGGCCGCCGTGCGCATGTCCACCGCCTCGCGGCCGGCCATCGCGAGGACCTCCCCGAACGAGCGGTCCATGATCTCACGCAGCTTGGCGTTCACGACCTGCTCGGTCCAGTGGTCGCGGTTGAGGTCCTGGACCCACTCGAAGTAGGAGACCGAGACACCACCCGCGTTGCACAGGATGTCCGGGATGAGGAACACGCCCCGTGCCGCGAGGATGTCATCCGCGTCCGGGGTGGTCGGGCCGTTCGCCGCCTCGGCCAGGATGCGCGCCTTGATGCGCGGCGCGTTCTGGGCCGTGATCTGGTTCTCCAGGGCAGCCGGGATGAGGATGTCGCAGTCGAGCTCCAGGAGGTCCGCGTTCGAGACCCCTCGCGAGCCCGGGAAGCCGGCCACACAGCCATGCTCGGCCTGCCACCGGCCGAGTGCCTTGACATCCAGGCCGTCCGGGTGATGCACGCCGCCGGTGACATCGGAGATCCCGACGACCCGCGCGCCCGCCTCATGGAGCAGCCGCGCCGCGGTGCCTCCCACGTTGCCGAACCCCTGGACCACGACCCGCTGACCGGGCAGCTCGCCGCCGCGATGCTCGAGCGCATCCGCGAGGCAGTAGACCGTCCCCCGACCGGTGGCCTCGGCCCGCCCCTCGGAGCCACCCAGCGAGACGGGCTTGCCGGTGACCACGCCGGGCACCGTGTACCCCGCGTGCATCGAGTAGGTGTCCATCATCCATGCCATCACCTGGGCGTTGGTGTTCATGTCCGGGGCCGGGATGTCCTTCTCGGGGCCGATGACCACCGCCAGCTCGGTCGTGAAGCGACGGGTCAGGCCCTCCAGCTCACGCTTGGAGAGCTGCTTGGGGTCCACCGCCACGCCACCCTTGGCACCGCCGAAGGGGATGCCCACCACGGCACACTTCCAGGTCATCCACATGGCGAGGGCCTTGACCTCGTCGAGGTTGACGTCCTGGTGGTAGCGGATGCCGCCCTTGGCCGGCCCGCGGCCCAGATTGTGCTGGACGCGGAAGCCGGTGAACACCTGGACCGACCCGTCGTCCATCTTGACCGG
>CAZYTQ010000004.1:0-39920 GCA_964650135.1 uncultured Anaerolineaceae bacterium
CATCTCGGCGGCGACGGCCTGCTCCCGCGGCGAGCCGGCGCCCAGGCCTGCCACGACCCCATCGAAGTCGATCACCAGTCGGTTCTGGCTCAGCTTGCGCTTCGCCTCCAGGGACCGGATGCGCAGCTCGAGGCCGACCACGGCCCGTGCCTGCGTCTCGATGTAACCCGCCGGCGGGTCATCCACGGACCACGGGTCGGGTCGACCTGCCTCGTGGCGGTCGGAGAGGGCCCGGAGGTGCGGCAACAACCACCCGGGCTCCTCGTGGACATCGATGGGCCCGCGCACCTGCACCGTGACGTAGTCCCAGGTGGGCACGTCCCTGCCGGTCCGGCGCTTGGTCTCGTACCAGGCGGGCGTGACGTAGGCGTCCGGCCCGTCGAGCAGCGCGAGTGCGTCGACATCGCCCCGGATGTCCCGCCATTGGGGGTTGCCGCGAGCGAGGTGGCCGCGCAGCACGCCCCGCTCGCCTACGTCGGCATGGAGGACCATCGGCAGCATCGACGCGACGAGCCCGGAACCGGACATCGTGACGAGGGTCACCGGTGCGTGGGCGCACAGTCGCTCGAGCTCGGCCATCGGGTCACCGACCCGGAACCGGTCGTGGCCGGGCTGGTAGAGGGTCATCGGGCCAGCGCTGGATCAGGGTGGCGGGCCCGTCGGGACAGGCTCATGACCGGGCGATGGTGACGCGCATCATGCGGATCGTGTCCCGCCCGGGACCTCGTCGCGCCAGGAGTGACGTGGCCGCCAGTCGAGGTCCCGTCGCGCAGCGGCCGTCGAGAACAGGCTGCCCGTGCCCGCGATGTCGTCGCGCAGCGGTATGTCCGGAAAGCACTCCCGCAGGAGCTCCGTGGTGGGCCGCTCCATGACCGTGTCGGCGTTCGCGATGACATAGCTGCGTGCGCCGCTGATGGGTGCGTCCAGCGCCAGGCGACAGGCTGCGGCCGCGTCGCGCAGGTCGATGTAGCTCCACAGGTTCCAGCGCCGGATCGAGGCATCGTGCTGCCACGACGGGAACCGCGCGTAGTCGGCGAGGCCCATGATGTTGGAGAGGCGCAGCGCCACGAACGGGATGCCCGACCACGCCGCCATCTGCTCGGCCATCGTCTCGCTGACCACCTTGGACAGTGCGTACGTGCTCGTCGGCAGGGGGTAGTGGGCCTCGTCGATGGGCAGGTAGCGGGGCGGCACATCGAACGGCAGGCCGAGCGTGGTCTCGCTCGACGCCCACACGACGCGCGCCATGCCCAGCAGGGTCGCGGCGTGGAACACGTGGAAGTTCATGCTCACGTTGCGTGTGAAGGTCGTGGCCGGGGTCTCCATGCCCGGTGCCGGTATGTTGGCGAGATGGATGACGGCATCGACTCCCTGGAGGATGTCGACGGCCTGGCCCAGGTCGGTCAGGTCGGCATGCGCGAGCGGCACGCCGAGGTCGCTGAGGTGGCCGGGCGCGCCGACCGCGTCGGTCGCCACCACGTCGTGGTCGTGCGCCAGCAGCTCCGCCACGACACCCCGCCCGAGCTTGCCGTTGGCACCCGTCACACAGACCCGCATCCATGTCCTCCATGCACCAGATGACGCCACCACGTCGGCGATCGGCGTGGGCCACAGGGTACGCCGGGCGGGCGGATGGCCACCACGTCGTCCGGCGCGACCGGTGTCCCTGACCCTGCTACGATCCGGTCGTGACAGCGACCAGGTTCCGCGGCGGCCAGATCATGGGCATCCGCATCCCGACCGTGTTCGACGAGAACGACGGCAAGCGATGTGCCGGCTGTGGTGAGCCCATCACGGGCACACCCTTCCGGGTCTCCATCATGGATGCCATCGCGCGCGAGGCACCGCCTTCGTGGGCGACGTACGCCCCGCTCAACCCGGGCCCCCACCAGTTCCACGCGGACCCCGAGCACTTCCGGACCTGGGCTCACGCCCGCGGCTACTACCTGTGCCGCCTGTCCGAGGTGCGGGAGCTCATGCGGCCCGTGCCGCTGCCCATCGAGCCGGCCACGTTCGGCCTGTGCGATGGACGCCATCACGAGTCCCACGAGTTCCTGCCCGCCTGACGGAGCTGCGGCCCGGGCCGCGGTGATATCTCGTGGACGTCCTCATCCCCGCTCTCACCTCGCTGCTCGCGGCGATCATGGCCGTGGCGCTCGCCGACCAGTGGCGTGGCCGCCGTCAGCCGTACCAGCTCGTGTGGTGCCTGGGCATGACCTTCTTCGCGGTCGCCGCTGGCTGTGAGGCCGTCGCCGCTGCCACCGGCTGGAGCGAGCCGCTGTATCGGGCGTGGTACCTCACGGGTGCCGTGTGGACCGCAGGCTGGCTGGGCCTCGGCAACGCGTTCCTGCTGGGTCGGACACGCTTCGGCTACGGCTTCGCGCTATGCCTGTTCCTGGCGGGCCTGTTCACGTTCCTGACGCCCCGTCGCTTCCCGGCGGAGTATGGCGACGTGGGCATCGTGCCCCTGGTGTACTTCGTGGTCGCGGGCGGCCTGGCGTTCGCGGTCGCGGCCGCCACCTGGCTCAACGATCCCCGCTGGCCGCGGCTCGCCGCCGCCGCGGTCGTGGGCGCCACGCTGCTGTCCGTGGTGCTCATGCTGGGCACCACGCTGCCGCCACCGGGCTATTCCGTGGATCCCGTCACGGGCGCGCCGACGGGTGCCATCCTGCCCGGGGAGCTGCGGCTGCTGACGCCGTTCCTCAACGTGACCGGCGCCTTCGCGCTGATCCTCGGCGCCTTGTTCTCGGCGTGGATGTTCATGCCCAAGAAGCGCCTGTTGCCCTACTCGCTGGACCCCGACCAGCCGGGCGAGCAGTTCCTGTTCCAGCTCATCCTGTCGCCCATCGCCATCACCGTCGACTTCATCGCGTCATCGCCGGGTGCCATCCGGGCGCTGTTCGCGGGCGAGCTCCACAGCCGGGTCCCGGCCACGATCCTGCTGGCGCTCGGCGGTCTGGTGCCGACCATCACGGATAGCCTCAACCGCTTCGGATCGACCGAGCTGTACGCGCTGGGCAAGCTCGTGGGGGTGATCCTGCTCCTGGCGGGCTTCCTGGTGTCGACCGAGACCTTCAGGGAGGTCCGGGTGCCGTTCACGGACATCGTGCTGCGCGCGCGACGGCGGGAGCCCTCGATCCGCTAGGGCGCACCCGGGCCGGGTGCGGGTGATGCGACCATCACCGGGCTGGCGGCGCCGCTGGTCGTCGTGCGACCGGCATGGTCGGTCACCCGGACCTCCACGCGGACCGCGCTGCCCACGGGCGCCAGGACGCTGGCGGCGGCCAGGGAGTCCAGCGCTCGCCACTCGGTCCACGCGCCGTCGCCGACCTGCCAGCGGGTCTCGACGCGTTCCACGCCACCCGCGTCGCGTGCCGTGACCAGCACGACCCAGGACCCGGGCACGGGCCCCGGCCGGAGCGATGGCCCTTCGATGGTGGGCGGGGCGCGATCGAGCAGCACGGACGCGACCTGGGGCAGGGAGAGGCCGCCCGCCTCGTCCATCGCCTGGAGCCAGACCTCGTATCGTCCGTCCGTCCCGTCGCCCAGGTTCCAGCCGAGTGGTCCGCCCCGCGCGGGGTCGAACGTGGCCGGGTCCAGCCACTCCCCCCAGGACCGCCCGTCCGCGGACACCCGCACGCCCATCACCGGGTCGAACGCGGGATACACGCTCGCGGCGACCGTGATATCCGGGTCGTCCGTGATGCTGGCGCTGAGCGCCACGCGGTCGATGACGGGGCGACCGAACACCTCGTCCGCCAGCTCGGCGTAGCCCGACAGCCCGGCGTCGTAGCCGAGGGTCCACATGCCGACGCCGGCCAGGCCGACCTCGTGGGCCAGGAGGTACTTGGCACGCAGCGTGACCGGCGTGTCGTAGTAGGTCTGGAACCAGCTGCCCCGTTCGGGGTCGTACCACGCGAGACGCGCGCTCGACTCGCCTGCGTCCACGTCCGCGATGACCGGGCCGGCTGGCAGGCCGACCCCGACGTTCCGGAACAGCGTCACGGCGCCACGGGCCGAGATGCTGGCGGGGGCCCGCTGCGCGTGTGACTCGGGGCCGACGGTGGCCCACGTCATGCCGTACGCGGGCAGCCCGACGATGACCTGGTCCAGCGGCACACCGCGCGCCCGGTACAGCTCGAGGCTGTCCCGGAGGTCGAGACCGCCATCTGCCCGCTCGAGGGGCGCGATGGTGCCCGTGATCCGGCTCGTGGGGCCCCGGTACGCGTAGCCCATCAGGAACGCCCGATCGGCGCCACCCCGGAATGCTCGCCGCGCCATGCGCGCGCCCGACCCGGCCCCGTTGGTGGCCACCGTGATCCGCGCGCCCGGATCCCGGGCACGCAACGCGTCGGCCAGCGACGCCACGAGGCGGCCATAGCTCCGGAACCATTCGCCGTCGAGCTGCTCCACGTCGAGGTCCGCGCCGTCGAGGCCGCGGGCCTCCACGAGCTGTGCCGCTTCGGCCACGAAGCGGTCCATGGCCGCCTGGTCGGCGAACAGCGCCGCGTTGCGCTCTCGGCCGAACGAGGTGAACGAGACCAGCACCCGGATCCCCCGCGCGTGTGCCTCGCGGATGATGGCGGTCCCCGTCGGGCCGAGGATGACCCGCGCCCCCGGCTCATCCAGCCGCAGCGACCCGTTGCGGCGCAGGCCGATGCTGAACAGGACCACGTCCGTCAGACGACCATCGCGGATCCAGGGCTCCGTGGCCGGGTCCCAGGGCATCGTGCCGGACGCGGCCACCCAGTACGGGACGTACGCCACCACCTCCTTGGCGAGGGCCGGACCGGGTGTCGTGATGCCGGCCACCGGCTCCAGCGAGGGCAGCGGCTGGATGCGGGGTGTCGGGGAAGGGCCGAGGCTTGGCGATGTGGTCGTCGACGAGTCGGACGGGCTCCCTGGCGGGGGCGTGAGCGTGGGGCTCGGCCCGGGTGTGGCGGCGCCCGCGCCATCGGGCGATGCCGTGGCGAACGGGTCAGCGGCGATCGTCGGCCCCGTGATGGCCATGGAGAGCAGCATCGCGAGGACCATCGCCGACGGGCCGCGGTGGGAACGCGTCACGTGCGGACCGTACCACCCGCGACCCGGCGGGGCGCCAGGGCGGGTATGTCGGGCCGATGCGTCGTCGGTGCGCCCAGGAGGTGAGAGCCACGAGCGGGCGCGACCCCACGAGGGTGGCGCCTCGACCGGGGCCCTCGTGATGCGACGGGCGGACCCAGGGGACAGGCGGCCGCACGGGCTGTCGGCCGGCGAGGGGACGTGCGCCGGTATACTCGTGTGGGGTCGCCCGAACCGCTGCGTCCCGTCCAACGACGTACCCGACGAGGTCCGATGCGCGTTCGCAAAGCCGTCTTCCCGGCCGCTGGCTGGGGGACGCGGTTCCTCCCCGCGACCAAAGCCCAGCCCAAGGAGATGCTGCCCCTGGTCGACAAGCCGGTCATCCAGTACGCGGTCGAGGAGGCCGTGGCGTCCGGCATCGAGCAGGTCATCATCGTGACCAGCTCCCAGAAGCGAGCCATCGAGGACCACTTCGATCACAGCTACGAGCTGGAGCACCTGCTCGAGTCCAAGGGCGACATCGAGATGCTCCGGCGGGTCCGCCAGATCGGCGACATGGTCCAGATCAGCTACGTCCGCCAGAAGGAGCAGCTGGGACTCGGGCACGCGGTGCTCATGGCCAAGGAGCTGGTGGGGCACGAGCCGTTCGCGGTGATCCTCTCGGACGACGTGGTGGCCGCCGATCGGCCGTGCATCGGCCAGCTCATGGCGGCGCATCAGCAGACCCACAGCTCGGTCGTGGCCGTGATGCAGGTGCCCGAGGAGGAGACGAGCCGCTATGGTGTCGTCGACCCGGTGCCCGGCGGCGGTGGCGATGACGCGCGACTGCACCAGGTGAGGGGCCTGGTCGAGAAGCCCGAGCCGGGCCAGTCGCCCAGTGACCTCGCCATCATCGGTCGCTACGTGCTGACACCCAAGATCTTCGAGAAGCTCGAGCAGACGCCGCGGGGCGCAGGTGGCGAGATCCAGCTGACGGACGCCATCATGGCGCTCATGGCCGAGCAGGACGTCTACGCCTATGCCTTCGAGGGCACGCGCTACGACGCGGGCACCACGATGGGCTGGCTCAAGGCGTCCGTGGAGCTGGCGCTGGAGCGCCCCGACATCGGGGACGAGTTCCGGCGCTATCTGTCGACCGTCGACCTCCGCTGATCCCGTGCCCACGGGCTGACCGGATGCTCGATGGCTGACGTCGGTCATGTGCTGGGCGGCCGCTACGCCCTGGTCGAGATGGTCGGCCAGGGTGGCATGGCCACGATCTACCGAGGACGTGACACCAAGCTCGGTCGGGACGTGGCCATCAAGGTGCTGCGCGGGGAGACGGCTCGGATGCCAGCTTCCTCGCCCGGTTCCAGCGCGAGGCACAGGCCGCAGCCCAGCTGAACCACCCCAACGTGGTGGCCGTGTTCGACTACGGCCAGGATCCGGTCGGGCCGTACATCGTGATGGAGCTCGTCACCGGGGGTGACCTCGCGGCCGCTCTCCGGGAGCGCGGGCCGCTGCCGCCGACCGTCGCCGCGTCCCTCGGCCAGCAGATCGCCGATGCGCTCGACGCGGCCCACGCGCGGGGGATCGTCCACCGCGACATCAAGCCCAGCAACGTGCTCCTGTCGACCGGTGGCCGGGTCAAGGTCGCTGACTTCGGCATCGCCCAGGCGTTCACCGATGCCCAGCTGACGATGACCGGCGTGACCATGGGCAGCGTCCACTACTTCAGCCCGGAGCAGGCGAAGGGCGAGCCGGTGACCACCGCCTCTGACGTCTACTCCGCCGGCCTGGTGCTGTACGAGATGCTCACCGGGCAGCGCGCCTTCTCCGGGGGCACGGCCGCGGAGGTGGCGATGGCGCGTCTGTCGGGACGCATCCCCTCGCCCGCCGAGACCCGACCGGACGTGGCCCTGCCCCTCGATGCCATCGTTCGCTGGTGCCTCCAGCCCGATCCGCGGGCGCGTCCCGCGGCGGCGGAGCTGGCTTCCGCGCTCGGCCGGTTCGTCGCGGACCCGTATGGCACGTCGACGTATGCCGCGGTCGCGGCGCAGACCGGCACCCGGACCGGCTCGCGGGCGGCCACGCCACCCACCGGCCACCGTGCGGCGGGCGTGGCGCGCGAGCCTGGTGGGGGCGGGGGCCTTGGCTGGGCCGCCATCCTGGTCGGCCTGTTCGTGCTCGTCGTGGCCGGCGTGCTGCTGTTCCTGGCCATCGTCTCCGACGCCGGGGGCGATCCCGGGTCCACCGCTGCCACCCCCACCCCGGGACCGACGGTCACCCCGCGGCCGACGCAGCTGGCGGTGCCCCGCTTCGTGGACCTGCCCATGACCACCGCCCTGATGCTTGCCGACCGACTCGGCCTGGACCTCGACGAGGAGCATCGCCAGACGGATGAGGCGGAGCCGGGCACCATCATCGAGCAGGACCCGTCACCGGGCACGATGGTCCTGCCTGGTGACACGGTCGAGGTCCTCGTGGCCCAAGAGGCGGACACGGTGATGGTGCCGAACGTCCGGGGCGACAGCGAGACCGACGCCCAGACACGTCTCGTCGAGGCGGGCCTGGTGCCCCGCGGCCGGTTCCGGGCGTTCGATGCCCAGGTCCCCGAGGGCCTCGTGGTGCGGACCGATCCGGTCGGCGGCACGGAGGTCGCGTTGCGGACCACGGTGGCGCTGTATGTGTCGCGCGGGCCGCGTCCCACGCCACCCCCGGCCACGCCGGTCCTCGTGGGCAACTACCGGTGTCTCGATGTGGCGACCGCACGGACCGGTGTCGACGCGGTGGGGCTGACCATCATCGGCATCGAGCCGGCACCACCGGACAGCGACGACAGCTGGCTGGTCCGGGACCAGGAACCCCTCGCCGGCGAGCCGGTCTCGCCCGGCACGGGCGTGCGGCTCTGGGTGATCGAGCCGTCCGAGCCCTGCGGCTGAGTCCTCGACGTCACGGACGGGCCCAGCCGATCGGCCGACGTCCATCGGCGCGCGCCATGCCCACATGCCGCGCCCCGATCCCGCGTCGTCGATCGACACATCCGTTCGGTCCCCATGTCCCGAGGACGCTCGGCCGTGCGTGCGCGGCACGTGCTCCGGGATCCCGGCACGATCCGGATGCCGTGCAGCTACACTTTCGAGCCGTTGGAGACGTGGCGCTGTCCCCACTGTGGCACGACCCAGGCCGACGCAGCGCGGTGCTGGGCCTGTTCGCGTCACCCCACGGCGTGTGGCTCCTGTCGGGACTTCCGGCGTGCGGTCGCGGGTCGACTCGGCTACTGCGCCCTCGATCGCACACGAGCCGTGCTCCAGGGGGACGAGGTCCGCGCCTGCTGGCGGGCGGCGGTGTCCCATGAGCCACTGGAGGGTCTGTTCCGCGGGCTCGACGGATCGGCACGCGGGACCCGGCCGGCCGGACCGTCGGAACGGCCGACGACGTCCCCGGGCCCGGCACCCGTCCAGGCCACGTCGGCGACGTCACCCGTGTCGGTGGGCCGCGGACGCAGCTGGGTGATCCCGGTCCTGCGGACCCCGGTCGAGCGCGGGCCCGGGGTGGCCACGGCGGCTCGACGTGCGCCCGGGCGCGCCACCACGACCGACACGTCGTCAGGGAGGTCCGCCGAGGGCCCGACCACGACGGACACGAGCCGGATGGGTCGCCTGGTGGAGGCACCCCACGTGCCGGCCCGATCGATCAGTGCGCGCACGATCCCGGACGGGTCGTCAGCGGACGAGGAGCTCGACCGTCTTCTTGAGCGTGGCGCCGGTGGGCATCGTCACGTCGACGCTGACGAGACCCTTGCCGGCGACGGCCCGGTCGGTCACCCGGAGGCCTGACCAGGCCGCGACGCCATCGGCACCGGTGCGACCTTCGTACGTGAACGCCTGCATGCCATCGATGGCGGCCGTGAACACGACGCGGGCGTCCTTCACCGGCTGGCCGTCCGCGTCGAGGACCGTCGCGCGGGCGGTGATGGTGCGTGGCAGCTTGCGCGCACGGAGGGTGTCGCGTGACAGCTTCAGATCGACCGATGTGCGGCCGTCACCACGGATCACGAGGCGCCGCTCCTCGCGGCTGTTGCCCGCCGCATCGCGGGTGCTGATGCTCAGGGTGTTCCGTCCCCGGGCCAGCCCGACCTGCGTGCTGAACCGGCCGGTGGCGGTCGTGGGCAGCACCGCGCGCGAACCGGTCGCGAGGTTGCGGACCAGGACCTCGAGCCCGGGCTCGGTGGTGCCCTTGACCTCGATGGCCGCGGCGTTGAGGGTGGTGCCGGGACGCGGTGCCAACCGCTCGAAGCGGGGCGCCTGGTCATCCACGGTCAGGTCCATGGCGCGGGAGCGCGGGCCCTCACCACCAGCGTTGGCGAAGACCGCGGCAAGACGGTTGCCGCCGCGTCGCAAGGGCACGTCCCGCAGGACGACGCGCCCGTTGCCCGTGAGATCCCGACGCGCGATGCGCGTGCTGGCCAGCTTCTTGGTGCCGCGGTAGATGCGGACCTCGAGGCCGCCCCACGTGACCTCATCCCTGGGGACACCGACCCGCAGGTCGGTGGTGCGACTGGTGAGCAGGACTCGTTTCGGGGTCACCAGGACCGGAGCGACCGCGGGTGGGTCGGGAAGGGGCGTGGCTGTCGGGGCCGGGGTGACCGTCGCGACCAGCGAGCTCGCGGTCGGCTGGGGCACGATGACAGCGCCCTGCTCCCCGGCGCCCCCACCGACCCCACCTGCGGCGAGGATGATGGCGCCACCCAGCGCCGCCAGCACGACGAGGACACCGATCCGACGGCCCAGGGTGAGCGACGCGTCGTCGACACCGGGAGTGGGCAGTGCCCGGGCCTGGGACGTGCGGTCGTTGGAGCGCCCGCTCTCGAGGCGGGCCATCGGTCGGTCAGAGCGGCGGCTGTGCTGCGCCAGTCCGTCCATGCATGCGCGATCGTACCCGACCCGCTCGTGAGGGGTACCGCGGCCGATCGCGTCGCGAGCGACGCGACGTGACGCGACGCGCCACGGACCGGGTACGCTACGGTGTCAGTGCCACCCAGTCCGGTGGGCACGAGGGAGGTTCGTTGTCAACCCCGTACCGCAAGGTGGGTCCATCCGCGCCCGCGTCCACCCGCACCGCGGGTGGCAGGCCACCACCGCCACCGCCCCCATCGGTGCCCTATGGCCGTGTCCCCCAGATGTCCCGCGCGGCGGCCGCGTCGGCCCAGCTGGCGGCGATGGGTGCCCGCGAGCGCTTCGGCCTGCCGAACCTGCGCCGCAACGTGTGCCCCCACTTCTTCGTGACCGGGCCACGTGGACCGATCCCCATCGCGGCACCACACATGCTCAAGGCGCTCATGCGTCACGACGCCACGGTCTCGCGCTGCCAGCTGCGGGGCGGCGTCCATCTCGACGGCGGCTACGTCGGCGATATCTGCCTCTCCTCGCGGTTCAACCAATGCGTGTTCTACGAGGACGAGCTCACCAGCCGCTGAGCGCCCTCGTGCGGGTCGACGGGGCCCGCGTGGCAGACCGTGCCCCGACCCCATCCGGGCACCCGGCCGATGGATGAGGCGGCGGCGATCGCGGCGCTCCAGGCCCGCGGCCGGTTCGGCATCCGGCTCGGGCTGGGTCGGACACGCGCGCTCCTGCGCGCGCTCGGCTCGCCCGAGCGCCAGCTGCGAGGCGTGCTCATCGGTGGCACCAACGGCAAGGGCAGCGTCCAGGCCATGGTCGCGTCGGTCCTGCGCGTCCAGGGGCTGCGGGTCGGCCAGACGCCCAAGCCGCACCTGGTGAGCTATCGCGAGCGCATCGCCGTGGATGGCCGGCCCATCGCGAGCGAGGCATTCGGGCCGCTGCTTGCCGAGGTGCTCGCAGCGGCGGATCGCGTCGAGCGTCGTCATGGCCCGCCGACGGAGTTCGAGGCGCTCACCTGTGCCGCGTTCCTGTGGTTCGCGCGGAGCGGTGTCGAGGTGGCGGTCATCGAGGTCGGTCTGGGTGGCCGGCTGGACGCCACGCATGCCTGGGACGGCGGCGTGGCGACCGTCACCAACGTGGCGCTCGATCACATGGAGTACCTCGGCGACACCGTCCCGGCCATCGCGCGTGAGAAGGCGGCCATCATCGAGCGTGGCGATCTCGCGGTCACTGGTGCGCAGGGTGACGCGCTGGGGGTCATCCGCCGCCGTGCCCGCCGACTGGGTGTGCCGCTCACCGTCAGCGACTCGCTCGAGGTCCGCGCCACGCGTCGCTGGGGTATGACGCTGGGTCACCCGATGCTGGGCGACCTGGACGTCGGCCTCGTGGGTGACCACCAGGCGTCCAACGCCGGGGTGGCCATCGAGACGCTCGCGGCGCTCGCACGGGCGGGCATCACCGAGGACGACCCGGGTGCGCTGCGGGCGGGTCTCGCGGAGGTGCGCTGGCCGGGTCGCCTGGAGCTGCTGACGACCGATGGCCCCATCGACGGCGGACGCGCGACCGGGTCGACCCCCATCCGGGCGACCGGCATGGTCGACGTGGTCCTGGATGGTGCCCACAACCCGGATGGCGCCGCGGCGCTCGCGCGCTCGCTCGAGAGGATGCGTGACCACCTCGCGCCCGGACGTGTGACGCTGCTGCTGGGCGTGATGCACGACAAGGACGTGGCGGGCCTGGTGCGGGCGCTGCGCTCGAGCGTCGCGATCGCGGACGCACAGGTCATCACCACGAGCGTGCCGGACGCCCCCCGGATCCTGGACCCGGTGGATCTCGCGGACATGTGGGGCGTCCACGCGCGTCCCGTCACGGACACGGACGACGCGCTCGCGGCAGGGCTGGACGCGGCCGCAGCGAGCGATGGCCCACTCATCGTGGCGGGGTCGCTGTATCTGGTGGGTCACGTCCGTGGCCGTCTCACGGGCGGGCGACCGGCATGACCCTGGAGGAACCCCTCCGGCTCCGTGGGCTGGACCTGGCGTGGGGGAGCCGGACGTTCGTGATGGGTATCCTCAACGTCACGCCCGACTCGTTCAGCGGCGATGGGCTGGCACACACCGGTGATCGGGTGGACGTGCCGAGCGCCGTGGACATCCCGGCGACCGTCGCACAGGCTCGCCGGATGGTGACCGAGGGCGCCGACCTCCTGGACATCGGCGGTGAATCCACGAGGCCGGGTCACGCGCCGGTCGACGAGCGGACCGAGCTGGCCCGCGTGGTCCCCGTGATCCGGGCCCTGCGTGCCGCGCTCCCGGATGTCCCGCTGAGCGTGGACACGACGAAGGCGGCCGTGGCCGTGGCGGCCCTCGATGCGGGTGCGGACATCCTCAACGACGTCTCCGGGGTCACCGGTGATGGCACGCTCGCGAGGCTCGCAGCGCGGCGTGACGTCCCGTACGTGCTGATGCATGACGCGCACGTCGACACGCACGACCGGCTGATGGATCGAGTCCTGACGGACCTCGCCCGTGCCCGGGACCGGGCCCTCGCCGCAGGCTGCCGACCGGGATCGCTCATCCTGGACCCGGGCATCGGCTTCGGCACGGACGTCGCCGGCAACCTCGCCATCCTGCGCGACCTTGGTCGACTGCGAGAGCTTGGCCAACCGGTCCTGCTGGGCGCCAGCCGCAAGTCGACCATCGGTCGGGTGCTCGATCTGCCTGTCGAGGAACGTCTCGAGGGGACCATCGCCCTGACCGTGCTGGGCGTGGCCGCCCGCGTGGACATGGTGCGGGTCCATGATGTGCGCGCCAACCTGCGCGCCGCACGCGTGGCCGACGCGGTCATCCGGGCCTGGCACGACCCCCCCGCCACCGAGTCATCGAGGAGGACATGAGCGACAGCATCCTGCTTCAGGGCATGCGCTTCGAGGGGGTCCACGGCGTGGGCGACGAGGAGCGCGCAGAGCCACAGCTGCTCGAGGTGGACCTCGAGGTCCACCTCGACCTGCGAGCCGCCGCCACGTCCGACGCGCTCGCCGACACGCTCGACTACGGCGGTCTCGTGGACATCTGTCGTGAGGTCGCCGAGGACGGCGACGCACGTCTCCTGGAGACCGTGGCGGGGGGCATCGCGGACCGCGTGCTGGCCCACACCCGGGTGCAGGAGGTCGTCGTGCGCGTGCGCAAGCTGGCCGTGCCGCTCGACGCGGACCTGGACTTCGCCCAGGTGGAGATCAGGCGGTGACCGGCTTCCGACGCGCCGCGCGCAGCCGCTCGATGCCATCCGGGGCGATGGGGCAGGCGCCTTCGCACTTCTCGCCGTCAGGCAGCTCGTAGTACAGGCAGCACGTGCCACGCACGTGGGCAAGGGCCCGACCCGACCCCTTGGGGATCTCGTAGAACACGGGGAGCGCGGCACGCGACACGTCATGGGATGCGGCGAGGGCCATGACCTCGGCCGACATGCGGGCCCGCTCCGCGGGACCCCGCGACAGGAGCACCGCCACGGCCGCCAGACGTGACCCCACCATGCCCATGAGCGCCTTGCGGCCGACCATCCGGCGCTCCACGATGGCATCCATCGCCGGTGCCAGGAGCGCCTCGCTGACGACCCGATGGAAGACCTGGCGCAGCCCCTCGACGTCGGTGACCGGTCTCGCGTCAGGGTGGCCTGCGGCACGGTCGGTGGCGAGACACGCGAACCGACCACTCGGCAGCACCACCGAGCCGTCGATCCGCGTGGCATCGGGCGACGTGCGGGCCTCGGTGATCGGCTCCAGGGGGACCCGCCGATCGAGCAGCAGGCACGCGGTCCAGACGCGCGCGACCCAGCCCAGCTCGAGGATCGCGAACGTGCCCGTGACACGCGGCTGACCGTGGGTGCCCTCCGCGACCAGCCGCAACGCCATGTCCATCATGTCCGGCCGCAGCAGGTCGCCGTAGCGGAAGCCACCCCAGGGGGGCGTGGGACAGGCCCGCTCGATGCCGTCGCCCATGAACCCGAGGTCCAGCCAAGGGCTGCGCTGGCGGATACGGGCGGCGGTACGTGCGAGCGGATGCGGGCTCTGGCCACCGGCGGTCGGATCCGTCATCGGGGCGGTCGGCAGGGCACGAGCGGGACAGTCATGTATGCATGATGCCCTGACTCAGGGATACATGAGCAGCGAGGAGGGCCGTCAACCCCCCGAGGTCAGGGGCTGGGATCCGGCCAGGTGCCGAGCGTCAGCTGGACGTCCTCGATGGGAGCCCCGTCACGCAGCACCGAGATGCTCACGGGATCCTGTGCAGCGGGCTGATACTGGGCCAGGATGCCGTCGAGGGGGTGACGGGAATCGATGCGCTGGTCGTCGATGGCGGTCAGCACATCGCCCTCCCGGAGCCCTGCGACGTCCGCAGGGCTGCCCGGCACGACGGCCGGCACGCTGCCATCCGCGGATGGCCGGAGCCACGCACCATGATCGATGGGCAGCCCGGCGGTCTGCGCGACCCCGACGTTGAGGGCCACATACGAGATCCCCAGCCACGGCCGGATGAGCGGCTTGCTGGCCACCGCCTGGTCCATGATGGGCTTCGCGATGTCGATGGGGACGGCATAGCCGGCACCCGCGCCGGCCCCCGGCACGGTCGTCGTGATGCCCACGACATCCCCCGTGGCAGTGACGAGCGCGCCACCCGAGCCGTCCGTGCCCACGGATGCATCCGTCTGGATGAGGTCACGCAGCACCATCATCGACCCGGCGGCGCATGGATCGGTGGTCAGCCGTTCACGGCCCAGGGCGCTGACGACACCACTCGTGATGGTGGCGGACATCGAGCCGAAGTCGGTGCCGATGACCAGCGCGACCTGGCCCTGGCGCAGGGAGCCGGAGTCACCGATGCTCGCGACCGGCAGGTCCGTGCCCTGGACGCGCAGGATGGCGAGGTCCGTGAGCGGGTCGACGCCATGGACCTCCGCGGGGAGCTGACGGCCGTCTGCGAGCACGACCACGAGGTCGCCACCGGTGCAGCCCATGCGCCGGTCGGTCAGGATCCAGCCCTTGGGGTGATAGATGATCCCGGACCCCACGCGCAGGCCCCCGTCCGGTGTCGCCGAGGCCGCCCCGGGCTCCGCGGACGAGGCCGACCCGCCGGTGCTCACGATGGTCACGATGGCCGGCATGGCCGCGCTCGCGGCACGCGTGATGTCCGAGCGCTCGATGGTCAGCACGCGCTCCTGGACGGGTGTCGGTGACGCGGCGCCGGGACCGAGCGGGACCGGCTCACCGCGGCCGAGCCAGCCGCCCATGGCCAGGACGCCCACGGTCAGGGCGCTGGCCGCGACCGCGGAGAGCACCCCGATGCCAAGACCGCCCGCGATCGACGGGGATCGCGCCGGACGCGGGCTCGATGCCGCGGATCGTGCGGGGTCGGGGACCGTGGACCGCGGGACCGTGCGCCCGGTGTCCGGGTCGAACCAGTGGGGTGCCGCGGCCGGCACCCCCGTGACCGCCGCCGGGTCCGGGCGACCCTGGTCCACCCAGCGCGGTCGCTCGGCGCGGGGTGGCGAGTAGGAGGTGGTGGTGTCATCCACCTCGAACAGGGGTCGGTCCTTCACGTGGTCGGGATCTCCGGTCATGGCATGTGCCCGGTCGACGGATGGGCGGACGTCCTCTGACGCATCGTCGGGGTCAGGGAGCAGGATGCACGACGGGCGTTCATGCCCGGGGTGCCGCGGGTGAAGAAACGGCAACCGGGGCACGGCTGGTGCCCTGGCCGAGCTCGCCGGGCAGGTCGACCGTCACGCGGGTGCCCACGTCGGGTGCCGAGGTGATGCTGACGGTCCCATCGTGCATGTCGACGATCGACCGCACGATGGACAGGCCCAGCCCTGAACCGCTCGCCCGCAGCTCCGGGGTCCGGGCACCTCGCCAGAAGCGCTCGAACACATGGGGCACCTCGTCCGCGGGGATGCCCACGCCCGTATCGGTGACGACCAGCCGGGCACCCGTCGCGGTCCCCGTCAGCTCCACGTCCACACGACCCCCGGCGGGCGTGAACTTGAGCGCGTTGCCGATGAGGTTGGTGAGCACCTGGCCGATCCGCGGCGGGTCGTGGGGCTGACGCACCGGTTCGGCCGGCAGGTGGACCAGCAGGTCGATGGACTTGCGGTCGGCCACCGGCTGGGCCTGCTGCACGGCACTCTCCACCACCGCCCGGAGGTCGTCCGTGCGCAACCCGAGCGAGACGAGCCCCGAATCGAGCTTGGACTGCTCGAGCAGGTTGGTGGCCAGCCAGTCGAGACGCTCGATCTGACGCTGGCATTGCTCGAGGAACTCCTCGCGGGTCGCCGGGTCCTCGGCCGCACCCTGGCGCAGCAGCTCGTTGAACGTGCGCAGCGCCGCGATCGGGGTGCGCAGCTCATGGGACACATCCGCCACGAAGGCACGGCTCCGGTCGCGGTCGGCGCTGATGATGTCGATGGACTCCTGGAGCCGCGCTGCCATGTCGTTGAAGGAGCCGGCCAGCTCGGCCAGCTCCGGTGAGCCGAACTGGCTCTCCGGCACGCGCACATCGAGACGGCCCGCAGCGAGCGCCCGCGACGCCTGGGTCAGTCGTCGGACCGGGCTGGTGAGCCACTGGGCGAGCAGCACCGCGGCCACGATGGAGGCACCCAATGCGGCCACGGCCGCGCCGGTCATGACGTTGACCAGGGTGGTCACGGTCTGCTCCCGGAACGTGAAGGGCCGTGAGAGGGTCACCGTGACCAGCCGCCGGGGCGCGGCGGCGGGATGGTCGGTCCAGTACACATCGGGCACCACGAAGCTGGACGACTGTGTCAGGTCCTCCTCCCGGACCTGGCCCGCCTCACCGGCGCTGTCCGAGAGGGGCACCGCCAGCTCGTACACGCTGCGTTCGCCGGGAGCCGGCGCGATGCTCACCCGCACGTCCGCGAGCGCCACGCTGGGTGTCAGGTTGCGTACGAAATCGGTCTGCTCGAGCGCCCGGTAGACCGCGAAGCTGGCCTGTGCGCCGTCCTCCTCGAGCACCGGGTAGGGATTGGCGGCGAGCGTCGTGACCATGATCAGCTGGTTGCCCACGAGGGTCGCCATCGCCTCCGTGCGGGCCTTCAGGTTCGCCCGGTCCTGCTGCGCGAAGTAGCTGTCCAGCTGACGCGGCAGGGCGATGAGCACGATGGCGAGGGCCATCGCGACCACGAGGAAGATGGCCAGCACCAGGCGCACTCGGAAGCTGTTGGCGACGGCCCGCAGCACGCCCATCAGGCGACCCCGTCAGCGCTCGGCGAACGCGTACCCGGCACCCCGGACGGTGAGGATGAACGACGGGTCACCCGGGTCGTCCTCGAGCTTCTCGCGCAGGTGGCTGACATGGACGTTGATGGTCTTCTCGTCCTGGTCGAGCGCCTCGTAGTCCCGGACGAGCTCCAGCAGCTCCCGGCGCGAGAACACGCGACCCGGACGCGATGCGAGGTGGCGCAGGATCTCGAACTCGGTGGCCGTCAGCCCGATGCGCCTGGCTCCCCGCTGGACGCGCCGCCGCTCGAGGTCGATGACGAGGTCCTTGTGGCGGATCTGGCGGCCACCGGCCGCATCCGCGAGGTCGCCATAGGCACGCCGCAGGAGGGCCTTGATCCGACTCATCAGCTCGCGCAGCCCGAACGGCTTGGTGAGGTAGTCATCCGCGCCCAGCTCCAGGCCGATGACCTTGTCCATCTCCTCGTCACGTGCGGTGAGCATCAGCACGGGTGCCTTGGAGCCGATGGCTCGCAAGCGTCGCAGCGCCTCGAAGCCATCGATGCCGGGCAGGCGCACATCCAGGACGATGAGGTCCGGCACCAGCTCCTCGGCGATCTTGAGACCGTCCTCCGCGCTGGGTGCGACGGTGACCGTGTAGCCCTCCTGCTCGAGGGCGTACTGGACACCGCGTGCGACCGCGTATTCATCCTCGACGATCAGGATCGTGGCAGTCATGGGGCCGCGATGGTACCCCGGGGGGACGGCGTCCGCTCGTGCTACGATGCCGGTCCCGAGCCGGAGCCCGTCATGTCGCCCCGGCACGTCCGATGCCGCGGGTCCGCGACCAGTGCCGCGCCCGCCCGGACGACACCGATCACGAGAGGTCCACCTGTGAGCACCAGCACCCGCCCGCGCCTCGTCGCGGAGCCTCGCACCATCATCGGCAAGAAGGTCGCCACGCTGCGACGGGCGGGTATCGTGCCGGCCGTGGTGTATGGCCACGGCCACGAGTCCCAGCCCATCCAGCTCGACGCGCACGAGCTCGACACGCTCCGACGACGCACGGGTCGGAACACCATCCTCGACCTCAGCCTGGGCACGGGCAAGGCGACGCCCGTGATCCTCCAGAAGGTGCACGAGCACCCCGTCACGCGCCGGCCGATCCATGTCGACCTGTTCGTGGTGAAGCTGAGCGAGGAGATGACCGTGGACGTGCCCGTGGAGTTCACGGGCGAGTCGGAGGCGGTCAAGCGGGACGGCGGCACGCTGCTCCACCTGCGCGAGTCCGTGAGCGTGCGTGCGCTGCCCGACAGCCTGCCGAGCGTGCTCGAGGCGGATGCCGCGCTGCTGACCGACTTCGATGCGGTCATCACCGTCGCGGACCTGGTGGTGCCCGCGGGCGTCACGGTCCTGACGGATGCGAGCGAGGCCATCGCCCGTGTCCAGCAGCCGCGTGTCGCGGAGGAGCCGGTGGTCGCCGAGCCGAGCGCCGCCCCGGAGCCGACCGCCGAGTCCACGGAGACCGGGTCCGAGGAGTAGCCCTCCCGACACACGACAGGGAAGAGCCCCGGCCGGCTGGCCGGGGCTCTCGTCATCGCTGGGGCTCGCGGCCCGGGTCGATCCGCGGCCTGGCCAACGCTGGGCCACGTGGCCTGGGGTCACCCCGGACCAGTCACCGCGGTCAGGATCGCCTGGCGAGCTCGTCGCGGATCTGGGTGAGCAGCTCGACCTCCGTGGGGCCGGCAGGCGCCGCAGGCTCATCCTTGCGGAGGCGCTTCATGGCCGCGTTCATGGGCTTCACGACCAGGAAGAAGATGATCGCCGCCACGATCGCGAAGTTCAGCAAGGCGGTCAGGAACAGGCCGTAGTTGAGCGTGGCCGGGCCGACCTGGATGCTCCACGAGCTCATCGACTCCACGCCGAAGATGCCCACGAGCGGTGTGATGACGCCTTCCACGAGACTGTTGACCACGCTCGTGAACGCAGCGCCGATGACCACCGCGACCGCGAGGTCCACGACGTTCCCGCGCATCAGGAAGTCCCTGAACTCCTTGATCATCCTGGTGTGTCCTCCCTCGGGTCGCCGGTCACAGGACGGCGTACGTCTGCACCATACCCAACACGACCCGCTGCGTCACGTGGTCCATCTCGACCCGACCGTGGTGGCCACGCCGGGCCGACCCGGCTACGCTTGACCCAGTGACCACCTCCGACGCTCCGCCCGCCGCGGACCCGAGCATCGCCCGTCCGCGCGGCCGCCTGGTGAGCGGTGCGCTGGAGCTGGGCATCACCCTCGCGCTCGCATCCCTGCTGTACCTCGGGATCACCACGTTCCTGGTGGGTACCTATCGGGTCGAGAACGTCTCGATGCAGCCGAACCTCGTGGCCGGCGAGCATCTGCTGGTGGACAAGCTGACGCCGCGCTTCGACAGCTACGGTCGCGGTGACATCGTGGTGTTCCATGCGCCCGGCATGGACCTGGACGAGGTGCCCTACATCAAGCGGGTGATCGGCGAGCCGGGTGACCACATCGAGCTGGTCGGCGGCCAGGTGCTCGTGGATGGGGTCGTGCTCGATGAGCCATATCGCTCGGACGATGGTCGCGACGATGGTGCGACCTTCCCCCAGTCCGATGGGTCGAGCTGGGTGGTGCCAGCCGACTCGGTGTTCGTCATGGGGGACCATCGCGCCCGCTCCGAGGACTCGCGCACCTTCGGGCCGGTGCCTGTCGACCGGGTCATCGGCCGTGCGTGGCTGCGCTTCTGGCCCCTCGATGTGGCGGGCCTGTTCCAGGTGCCGGCCTACCCGGAGCTTGCCGACGCCGTGGCGACACCCGCCGCCAGCAGGCCATGATCGGGCCGGTCGTCCAGACGGTGCGAGGCCCGGTCAGGGCGGACGCGCTGGGCGTCACGCTGCCCCACGAGCACCTGTTCATCGACCTGCTACGGGAGTACCGGGGTGTCGGCCTGCTCGCGGACCCAGGGCTGGCCATCGAGGAGGTCGGTCGGTTTCGCGAGGCCGGTGGCGGAACGATCGTGGACTGCACCAGCGAGGGCCTCGGTCGATCGCCCGAGGCGCTGCGGCGGGTGTCGGAGGCCACGGGGGTCCACGTGGTCATGGGCTCGGGCCACTATCGGCGGCCCTATCTGGACGAGGTGGCCATCGACGGGGTGTCCGTGGATGCGCTCGCGGATGGCATCGTGCACGACCTCACGGTGGGCGTCGGGGACACCGGCATCCGGGCGGGCATCATCGGTGAGATCGGCTGTGACCGGGCCATCAGCGCGGTCGAGGAGCGGGTGTTCCGGGCGGCGGCTCGTGCCCATCGGCGGACGGACATGACCATCACCACGCATGCGGCGCGCTGGCCGGTGGGTGAGGCCCAGCTCGACCTGCTGGCCGAGGAGGGTGTCGATCCGGGTCGGGTCATCATCGGCCACTGCGACATGGTCCCGGACCCCGCGTACCACCTGCGTCTCGCGCGTCGTGGCGCGTGGGTCCAGCTCGACACCATCCAAGGGCTCCACGAGCGAGACACCCGGCAACGCATCGACTGGATCCGGGCGCTCATGGATGCGGGCCACGGCGAGCGGCTGCTGCTGTCCCAAGATGTGTGTCTCACGAGCGACCTCGCCGCGTACGGCGGACCGGGCTACGCATATCTGCTGACAGGCTTCCGATCACGGTTGCAGGAGGCCGGCCTGTCTGCCGCCGAGATCGACCGGCTGCTCATCGACAACCCACGCCGAGCGCTCACCGGCGAGTCAGACGGCGTGGCCGGGTGAGCCGTCGGCACGCAGCAGCGGCTTCGCCGGCAGGTAGCCGTAGGGCGCCTCGGGCAGCAGCGTGTCGTCGATCTCGACGCCCAGACCGGGTGCCTCGGGCGCCGGGATATGGCCACCCACGCGTCGGACGCTCGTCCGGAACAGGGCATCCGGTGCCCGTGGCGACTCGTCGAGCATCAGGAACTCCTGGGTCAGGAAGTTCGGGATGGTCACGTCCAGATGCACCGACGCGGCCGTGAGCAGTGGCCCGAGGAAGTTGTGGGACACGAGCGCGGCGTGATGTGCCTCCGCGATGGCCGCGATCTTGCGGCAGCCCGTGAGCCCCATCGCGATGCCCAGGTCCGGTCGCACGTACTGCGGGCTGCCTGACGCGAGCAGGTCCCGGAACTCCCAGATGGAGCCCAGCCGCTCACCGTTGGCGAGCGGGAACGAGATGCGCCGCGCGAGCTCGCCCTGGAGCATCACCGAATCGATCTGGATGGGGTCCTCGATGAACAGGGGCCGGAACTCCGCGAGCGCCTCGGCGACGGCGAGGCCCTGCATCGGCGTCATCTTCCGATGCAGCTCGAAGATGAGGTCCACATCGAGACCCACCGCCTCCCGGGCGGCCGCTGCCATGTCCCGGACGCCCTCGATGATGCGGGCGAGGGTCTGGTCCTCGAAGCCGGCCTGGATCGGGTCGTACTTGAGGGCCGTGAAGCCCTCCTCCGCCGCGGCCATCGCGTTGGTCCGGATCTCGTCGGGGTCGCTGCCGTCGAGCAGGAGGTGGAGCCGCACCCGGTCACGGACCTTGCCGCCGAGGAGCTCCCAGACGGGCACCCCGAAGTGCTTGCCCTTGATGTCCCAGAGCGCGATGTCGATGGCCGACAACGCGCCGCCCACGATGTTGCCCCGGAAGGGCCGCAGCCGGTACAGGGTCTGCTGGATGTGCTCGATGCGGAACGGGTCCTGCCCCACGAGCCAGGTCGCGTACTGCTCCACGACCTTGGCGACCGCGTCCGGGAAGCCCCAGGCACCGGACTGACCGATCCCCGTGAGGCCGGTGTCCGTGGTGATGCGGACGACGTGGTTGCCGCCCACGAGGTCGCTGCCGACCAGCAGCGTCTCGACCGTCTCGATGCGCATGTCATCTCTCTCCTGGCCGGGCCCGTCCGCCCACCGGTCCGGCCACCCCGCCACCACGATAGCCGATCCGCGACGTCGGGCCGTGACGTGGTTCGCGATCGCGTCAGTGGCCGCCGAGGCCGGTCAGCGAGATCCCCTTGACGAAGTTGCGGCGGAGCACGAGGAACGCCACGACCATCGGGATGGCACCGATGATCGCCGCGGCCAGGATCTGCGTCCAGATGATCGACTCGCCCTGGCGCGCATAGGACGCGAGCACGATGGGCAGCGTGAACAAGCTCGCGTCGCTGAGGATGACCAGCGGCCACAGCAGGGAGTTGAAGCTTGCGATGACCGTGAAGATGGCGAGCGCGGAGAGCACCGGCTTCGCGATGGGCAGCACGATCTCGCGGAGCACCATCGTGTCCCCGGCACCGTCGATGGCGGCGGCGTCGAACAGGTCCCGCGGGATGCCCCGGATGAACTGGCGACACAGGAAGATGCCGTATGCGGACACCGCCGTCGGCAGCATCACCGCCAGCAGGTTGTTGGTGAACCCCACGTCCACGAACTGGATGTACAGCGGGATGAGCAGCATCGTGAATGGCACCATCGTGCTGGCGAGCACGAACAGGAACAGGGCATCCTTGCCCCAGAACAGCTTGCGCGCGAACACGTAGCCCGCCACCGCGCTGGTCAGCAGGACCGCCGTGACCTCCAGCACGGCCACCGCGACGGACATCAGGAACGCGCGCGGCAGTCGTCCGTCCGCGAGCACCGCCTGGTAGGCATCGAAGGAGATGGTCCGGGGCAGCACGTGGATCGGGATCTCGCGGTACTCGGCCTCCGTCTTGAGCGAACCGGTGATGGCCCACACGACCGGGATGAGCACGACGATCACGGCCACCACGGTCACCGCCAGCACGATCACGCGTCCCATGCTGGGCCGATGCGAGCCCGCCGCCGTGCCGTGCATCAGGCGCCCCGGTCTGCGCGGAGCTGGTGGCGCCCCAGCCACAGCTGGAACGCGCTCACCGCGAGCAGGATGAGGAACAGCGCCGTGGTCATGGCCGCGGCATAGCTGAAGTTCCCGCGCAGGAAGCTCGTGTTGTAGATGTACAGGATGAGTGTCTCGGTGGCGCCGGATGGTCCGCCATTGGTGAGCGCGTAGAACGGATCGAAGAACTGGATGAGCGTGATGACGCTCGCCACCAGCTGGACCAGCAGCAGCGGTCGCAGCAGCGGCAGGCTGATCGCGAACGTCTGCCGGACCCGACCCGCGCCGTCCAGCGAGGCCGCCTCGTACAGGTCGTCGGCGACCTCGTTGAGCCCGGCCATGAAGATGACCGCGCCGAATCCCAGGAACTTCCAGATGGTGAGGATCACGATGGACAGGAGCGCCCAGGTGCCATCGGTGAGCCATGGCAGGGGCTGGAGGCCCAAGGTCACCGCCAGCACGTCCATGAGGCCGTAGTCCACGCGGTACATCTGCTTCCAGAGGATGACCACGGAGATGTTGGGGATGACGGCGGGCAGGAAGAACAGCGTGACCAGGATGGCGTGTGGCCGCCCTCGGAGCGTGGTCAGCACCACGGCCAGGGCCAGCTGGAGCACCAGGCCCACCGCGAGCACGATGCCCGTGAACAGGAAGGCGACGCGCAGGCCGTTCCAGAACTTGGGGTCGCCCAACATCCGCTCGTAGTAGGTGAGCCCGTTGAAGCGGACGATCCGGCCCGTCTGGATGTCGTACACGTTGAGGCTGTACCAGATCGCCTGGAGCAGCGGCACCACGAAGATGACGAGGAAGAAGGCGAGCAGCACCAGGGTCACCACCAGCGCCAGCCCGCGCGGGCGCCGATCGAGCCACGTGCGTCGGTGTGGGGTGCCGCTCGGATCGCTCCCCGTCCGGCGGGGTGTCGACAGGGCCGTCATCCAGCGGCCGTTCGCGACGTCACTCGGCGAGCTCCCGGAGCACGTCCAGGGCGGTCCGCACGAACACGTCGGCCATCTCCGGCTGGAACGAGCAGCTGTCGACCTCGTAGCCGCCACGCTCCCACTCGGGGATCGTGGGCAGGTAGTTGCGATAGCCGTTGGTGTAGCCCGACACCATGGTCATGGGGAACGGTGAACCGGCCTCGATGGCGAGGCCCAGCTCGATGAACGGCTCGACCGGCACGCCGATGAAGGCGAGCGGTCCGATGCGCAGGCCATGGATCTCGAAGGGCCAGGTCGACCGACCCTCCAGCACGCCGGCGCGCTCGGCGCGCATGAGGACACCCTTGGTCCGGACCCGTAGCTCCCGCGTCTCGAACGCATCGTTGCCGCGAGACAGGGATTCGAACAGGTCGTCCTGGAGCCGGTCGAGCTCGACCCGCAGCTCGGCGGCGCTCCCGATCGCCCCCTCGCGCACCGGGGCATCGATGACCCGCGAGACCACCCGCAGGGTCGTGTCTGCGGCGGGGATCGGTGCGTACTCGTAGAAGGCGAGCCAGGTGGAGGGGTCCTGGGACGCCGCGACCTGCTGGCGATGCGGGTCGGCGCTCGCCCGGATGGCGGCGGCAGCCGCATCGTGGCCGAGCATGGCGCCCAGCCGGTGATACGGCTCGAGATGGTCGACGAAGGTCTCGACCGGGCCGATGTCGCCCGGTGTGCCCTGCAGGAACAGCGCGGTCCCGCCGATGGCCGCCTCCACGATGTCCCGCACCGGGCCCGGATACTCGGGCGCGATGAAGCGGTTGCCGCCGGCCATGATGGTCGGGTGGGCGGAGTAATGGACGATGGTCGCCACCGGGTCGCCGTCCTCGCGGTCGAGCCGGCCCACGCGCACCGTGTGGTCGACCACGCGATCCCAGGCGTGACCCACGCGGATCCCGCCACCCGGGAGCCCCACCCGCCGATTGACGCCGAGCGGCGACGAGCCGCGGGCATGACCCGCACGGACCGGGACCGCGGCGTCGAGCGCGGAGCGAGCCGCTGCCGCGAGACGGTCGGTGACCATGTCCATGTACGGCTGCACCATGTCCAGGCCGTCGAACATGTAGCCCGCGCCTGTCAGGTCGCCGGTCACGGGCGCCGAGTGGCTGTGGGTGGCGGTGACCCGGACGTTGCGTGCCGGGATGCCGGTCGCGTCCGCGATGGCGGCCCGGATGGTGTCGTTCTGCTCCTGGGTCAGGAGGCACAGGTCCAGCTCGGCGAGCACCGCGGCCTCGGTGTCGTCGGTGACCACGAGGGCGTTCGCGAGCAGACGGCCGTCGTTGCCCTCGGCACGGTCGTGGAGCGCGTTGCTCCAGCCGCCCATGGGCATCCCCTCGGGTGCCGTGATGTCCGCTCGTCCGGTGCCGGCCCGGAGCTTCCCTGTCATCGATCGCCTCCAGACGCCCGCTATCGGGCGAGTGACATCCGTCGGGTCATACCGCCGTCCACGACGAGCGTCTCGCCGGAGATGAACCCAGCTGCATCCGATGCGAGATACCGCACCGCTTCGGCGATGTCGCGGGGCGTCCCGGCACGACCCACCGGGATCCGCCCGGTCGCCCAGTCGGGATCCCAGTCCAGCTCGTCGTAGCGCTCCACGACCACCAGCCCGGGCGCCACGCAGTTGACCGTGATGCCGTGCGGGCCGAGCGTGATGGCCAGGGCCCGCGTGAGCGCCTCGATGGCGCCCTTGCTGGTCTCGTACGCCGCCCAGCCATCCACGGACTGGCGACCATGGACCGATCCGATGTTGATGATCCGACCCGGTCGTCCCGCCGCCACGAGATGCCGAGCGCATGCCTGTGCGGCGAGGAACGGCGCCTCCACATTGACCGCGAGGACCTGCTCGAACAGCTCCCGCGAGTGCTCGAGGACCGGTTCCGAGCGGGTGGTGATCGCGGCGTCGTTGACGAGGATGTCCACGCGGCCCAGCCGCTCGACGGCCGTGTCCACGACGGCCGCGGCGGACCCTGGGTCGGCCGCGAAGTCCGCCTGGACCGTGATGGCGCGGACACCCAGGTCCTCGCACGCTGCCGCCGTCCGCTGCACGCCCGTGGCATGCTCGCGGTACTGGAGACACACGTCCGCGCCGTCCTCGGCGAGCGCGACGGCGATGGCGGCACCCAACCCGGTGCCGGCACCCGTCACGACCGCGACCCGGCCGCGCAGTGGATCCACGATGGGTCCGCCCCTCCCGATGATGCGAGACCCGGCGACGCTCGTGCGCCGCCGGGTCGAGCCGCGAACGCGGACCGAGGCTACAGCCCCAGGCGGTCGCGCGCGTCCTGCTCCAGCTCGTTGGACTGTTGCTGGAGGTCGCCCAGCACCTGGTCCATGGACTCGCCGTCCTTGAACACGCGCAGCAGCTGCGGCCACGCGATGGTGATGTTCCAGTCCGGCACGTGATGGTGCTCGAACACGGCGCGCGGCCAGACGAGCTGGTCGTACTGCTGCTGGAGCGAGCCCCAGTGGCGCTCGCCGATCGTGGGATCCTGCGCCACGGCCGGGATGATGACCGAGCCGCCGTACACGTCCACGAGCGGGAAGAAGTTCGAGGGGTTCGCGAACTGGGACACGAAGAACTGCGCTGCCGCCAGCTTCGCCGGGTCGTCCAGGAGCTTGCGGGACAGCAGGTGGATGCCGTTGTGCCCGAGCTCGATGCGATCGGTCGCCGTGCCCACGCTGGGGTTGGCCAGGATGCCTGCCCGGAAGTCCGGCGAGGTGGTCTCGTACCCGGACACGATCCAGCCACCGAAGTTGGTGATGGCGGCCTTGCCCTGCTCGAAGCCGTCTGGTGCCCCGAAGCCCGTCATGTTGGCGTGGCTCGGCGCTTCCTTCGTGATGTCGTCCACCTTGTGGACCTTGAGCAGGTCATCGAGGTGCTGGAGGGCCTGCTTGGCGATGTCGTGGTCGAGCGTGAACCGGCCTTGCTCCACGTCGAAGTACTCGCCACCCAGCTCCCGGATGTGGGTCACCCAGGCGGAGGCGATGTAGGGGCTGAACGCGAGACCCGCGCGGACCAGCTCATCGCCGTCCCACTGGACGAGCGCCTTGCCGGCTTCCACGAACGCGTCCCACGTCGTGAGCGTGGCCGGGTCGATGCCCGCCTCCTCGAGGATGCTCGCGTTGTAGGTCCACGTGGAGCCGCCCATGCCGTTCAGGAATGGCAGGTAGTAGGCGTTATCGCCCCGGATGCCCTCGGCGAGTGCGCTCGGGTAGAACAGCGTCTGCGCCTCCTCCACGCTCAGGACGTCCGGGGTGACCGCCGCGAACAGGTTGCTGATGTCCGAGGCCACCAGCCAGGAGCTGTAGGCGTTCATCACCTCCGGCTCCTCGCCTGCGGCGATCGACGGCAGCAGCTTCGCGAGCAGCTGCTCGTAGGGCAGCGGCGTCAGGGTGAGCGTGACGTCGGGCTGCGCGGCTTCCATGCTCGCCTTGAGCGACTGGTAGACCGCCGTCAGGGGCGGCCAGTCCTGGTACCACAGCTCCAGCGTCGCAGGTGCCAGCGGCTCGCTCGCCTGCGCGAGCACCCGGCGTGCGCCAAGCGTGCCACCGACGGCGAGACCGGCGCCGGCGATCGCGCCGGCTTTCAGCAGATCGCGTCGGGAGATGGGTCGTCCGAAGCGGTCGAGGCCCACTGTCACGGTGCCTTCCTCCTCACTTGCCACACGGTTCCCGGGTGGGCCGCATCGTGGCGTAAGCTCCGATGTGGTCTGACCAGTCTAACGATGCGACCTCGGTCGATCGATGTCAAGCGACTCCTGATGCCCATGGGTCCGGGCCCAGATCCGCGAGCACGCCGCCGCCGCCCACGGTCATCAGCTGGTCCGCCCAGTACTCCGCGTGGACGATCTCACGCGGTGCCAGGTGATGGATCTCCTCGGTGGTGGTCTGGGGCAGCGTGAGCGTCGCGCTGCCGGCCCAGAGGCCACGCCGCTCGATGCGCACCGGACCGGACCAGACGAGCTGTGCCAGGGCCGCCCGCCCCGTGTCGCCCACGTCCGGGACGATCTTGGTGGAGATCCACCGGCCCGGCTGCTCGATGCGCACGACCTCGTGGCGGCCGTCGAGCACCAGGTCGATACGCATGAGCTCCTCGTCGCCGCGCCAGCTGCGACCGGTGATCGTGACGCCGGCGGCGAGGCCATCGACCGGCTCCGGGCCGACCTCCAGGCGCGCGTCACGTACGGGCCAGCCCATCACCTCGCGACCCATCGCCGTGTACGAGAACTCATCGGCGTACATGTATGTGGGGTAGTCGCCCTCCATCCCGGCATGACGCACCGGGAACGCGATGACCGCTTCGCGGAAGCGGGTCCAGCGGGTGGGCTCACCGGGTCGCGTGAGGCCGTCGTGCTCCATGTCCCAGATCCGTGCGCGTACGATCGGGTCATCGTCCATCTCGATGCCGGCCGGCACATGGCGTCGCGCCTCGTCCGGGTCAGCGAGCCGATAGCGCAACGACAGGGTCCGACCGCGCATGTTCCAGGGTGGAGGTCCATACGCCATCGAGTGGCCCCGCGTGGTCAGGGGTGCCCCGGTCCCGGGCGTGGGGCGTGCACCCGGCGGCAGGGCCAGGCTGCCGGCATCGACCATCGACTTCACCGCGACACGCTCCTCCCGCACACTCGGATCCAGGCACCCGGTGGTCAGCCATGCGGCCGTCCGCGCGACATGGTATCACTGGTCAGACCGGTCTCATGTCACCCGGACGGGTATCGTGGTGGGATGAGCAGGTCGGAGCAGCCCGTCCGGCGCCGCAAGGTCAGTGCCGCAGCCTTCTCGCGCCTCGATCCGGGCACCGGGGACCTCGCGGAGGCGGCGGCGACCCAGATCCGGGACCGCATCGAGGATGGCCAATTCGGCTTCGGTGAGCGTCTGCCGTCCGAACGTGACCTCGCGGAGGAGCTGGGGGTGTCCCGGGCCGTCCTGCGCGAGAGCCTGCGCAGCCTTGGATCGCTGGGGTACGTGGAGTCGAGCCTCGGGCGGGGGACCTTCGTGGTGGACCCCAACGAGCAATGGCGGAGCCAGCGACTGCTCGAGGACTGGCTGCGTCGTCACCAGGCCGCGCTGACGGACCTCGTGGAGCTTCGATCGGCCATCGAGAGCCAGGCCGTGCGAGGTGCCACCAGCGATCCCAGGGAGCTGTCCCGATCGCTGCGTCCGTTGGTCGACGCACAGGCAGAGGCGATCGCGGATGGCCGTCCCGACGACGCCGCGGAGATCGACAGCACCTTCCACATCCAGCTCGCGAGCGGCTCCTCCAACGAGCCCCTGCGGGCGCTCGCTCGCGCGCTCATCCTGCGGTCGCGTCAGGCAGCCCATGCCGCGTATCGGGTGAGCGCCTATCACCAAGGCTCGCTACGCCAGCATCGCGCGATCGTCGCGGCGCTCGGCCGGGGCGACCGTGACAAGGCTGCCGACCTGCTCGCCGAGCACCACCTGAGCCGATCCGACCAGGTGGCCAGCTTCCTGGAGCACGATCGGGAGGGCTGATCTCCTGCCCGGGCCGTACGCGTCGCGCGTCGATCCGCGGCCAGGGACACGATCGACCGCGTCAGTCGGCCAAGGCCTCGATCGCCCGCACCAGGGCCGCCCGTACCCGCGCCTCGGAGTCGGGAGCGATGGCGACCGGCAGCAGGTAGGCCTGGAACACGAGGTCCGGGATGCGATATCGGTCGTGGATGTCCCAGCCACCGGCAGGGAAGTCGGCGGCCGTGGGCAGATAGCACAGCACGCCGTTGGAATAGCCCATGGCCACGGTGTGCGCGAATGGCGATGCCTCGCGTACCGCACGTGTCGTGGCCGAGAAGACCTCAGCGGCGATGGCCGTGAACACGATGTCGTTGACCCGGATCGCCTGGACCTCCATGGGGCGCGTCCGGTCGCCTCGCGCCACGGCCGCCACGAGCTCGTCGGTCCACGCCACCTGGCGCCTCGCCACCGTGATGGCCCGGTCGCTGTCACCGGCCAGGGCCTGTGCCAGGGCCGCGGCCCGATCGGCACGCAGCCGCGCCGCGTCCTCGGCGGATGGCAGCGGCACCAGGTCCAGGGTGACCGTGCTGGAGACCGCGGCGAGTGCCGTGCAGCTCGGTCCTTCGACCGGTACCAGCGGTCGCATCGTCATGCCCGGGCCCAGAAGCGAGGGCAGGGAGGTGCGCTCGCCACGCTGCATGTGGGTCCGGATGGTGGCCGCGACCCGCACCACCTCGCCACCCAGCATCCAGCCGATGCGCTCCTTGCTGTCGGTGGCGTCGACCTCGTGGGCCATCCCCCAGCAGGGCATGATGTCACCGCCTCCGCCCTGGAGGAACAGGCAGGTGCCGCCGAGCGTCGCCTCGACCATCCGACGCATGGGCCCCGGGAAGTCCGGTGACGCCACCGTCGCGCGTGGTCCGACCGCGACGGTGTGACAGCCGTAGGCCGCGAGTATGGCGATGGCCCGCCCGTCGAGGTCATCCACACGTACGACGCTCACGACCGGGTCGATGGGTCCGTCCGGGACCTCCCCCAGGAAGGTGTAGCCGTCGGGGCCCTGCTCGCGGCGCTGGACACCGATGTCGCTCGTGCCGGCGCCCGCGCCGATGCGCGCCGGCCGGAGGGTTCCGGCGGCTTCCGTCGCAGCCGCCACCAGCTGCGCCGCGAGGGTCTCCTGGTAGGCCAGCAGGAGGTCTGCCTGGTCGGCGAACTCCGGCTGGGTCCGGAGCAGCGCGCCGCCGCTGTGGGTATGGCTCAGGTTGACCAGCACATGGCTGGCGGGCGTGCCGATGGCCGCACCCACCGCCTCGCGCCACTCCCGCACGACATCCTGGGGCGCCATGCACAGGTCGATGGCGAGGATGCACACCCGGGCGCCCCGGCCCTCGAGGACCAGCGCCGTGGCGAGGAGGGGCTCGTCGGCACCACCGATGACCGTCTCGCGCGAGGAGAAGCCGGCGGTGCGCAGACCGTCCGGCGGCGTGATGTCCCGCCGTCCGACCCCGGCCGACAGCTCGTCTCGTCCCATGACCCGTGATCCTAGGGCATCGAGAGCCCGCCAGGCGTCCCGCCCGGGACGCGTGGCTCACTCGGCGTGATGGGCCACCTTGGCGTCATCGGAGATCTCGATGTCGTAGCGCTTCGCGGCGGTCACGATGCGCCGCCGTGCCCGCTCCTTCGCCGCCTTGCTCTCGAAGTCCGTCTGGTCCCAGCGCGCGATGGCGTTGCGCACGTGGCTCTCGTCGCGGATGGGCAGGTGTCGCTCACCCGACCGGTCGATGTAGGCGAACTGGCTGTCCCGCAGCGCGTCGCGGGTGGCTTCGTCGAGCTCGGCCATGTGGTGCCTCCGATGCGTGACGACACCCGCGTCCCGGCGTCGTGCCCATCCACCGTCGCCTGCGGGTCCTCTCGGGCGCGCGGCCCACGACCCGCAGGGCGTTTCGGCCGCGTGACGGCTGCATGGTCCACGGACCTGCGCCGGATGCCTGCCGGATGCGGATCGGCGACCAGCGGCGCGCGCTCGCTGCGTACACTCGAAGCTGGTGTGGCGGCAGGACGGGAGGCGACATGGCCCGGGTATCGATGGTGGTGGATCGAGACGTGGAGACGCCGATGCGGGACGGCGTGCTGTTGCGCTCGGATGTCTACCGGCCGGCCGAGGGCGGTCCGTTCCCGGTGCTCCTGATGCGCACCCCGTATGACCGCTCGATGCCGATGGCCGTGGGCGCGATGCCGGACCCGCTCTCCGCCAGCGCACGTGGCTACGCGATGGTGATGCAGGATGTCCGCGGCCGATATGCGAGCGATGGCCAGTTCGTGCCCTTCGTCCACGAGGCGCAGGACGGTCATGACACCGTGGAGTGGATCGCGGCGCAGTCGTGGTGCGACGGGAACGTGGGCATGTTCGGCGCCTCGTACGTGGGCTACACCCAGTGGATGGCGGCCAGCCAGGAACCGCCCCACCTGCGTGCCATCTCGCCGGTCGTGGCCACCTCCGACCTGTACGACCACTGGGTCTACGAGGGCGGTGCCCAGCAGCTCTGGTTCGATGTCTCGTGGCTCACCGCGAGCCTGGGCCCGGACCTCGTGGCCCATCGATCGCCCGGGGACGTCGCCCGGGCGGAGCGCATCGTGGATGCCATCGACCACCTGGGCGACCAGGTCCCGCTGGCACAAGGCGTCATGCCCAGCCACTTCGACGAGACCGGCATCGCCGATATCTATCGGGCGTGGATCGACCACCACACCCGGGACGGCTACTGGACCGCGCTCTCGCCCCGCGAGGCGCATGCCCGCATCCGGGTGCCGGTCCTGGACACGGCCGGCTGGTTCGACGTGTTCCTGGGCGGCTCGCTCCAGAGCCACCAGGGTGTCCGTGATGGTGGCGGCAGCGAGGCGGCGCGGAACGGCAGCCGGCTCATCGTGGGGCCGTGGCGGCATGCCCAGCCGCTGCTGGCGGACCCGGCGGGGGACCGGGTGTTCGGGCTGGGCGCCGAGGCGGCAGGTCTCGGGCTGCCGGAGATCCAGTACCGGTTCTTCGATCGCTGGCTGCGGGGCATCGAGCCCGCCGCAGCCGACGACCCGAAGGTCCGGCTGTTCGTCATGGGTGAGGGTGTCTGGCGCACGGAGGAGACATGGCCGCTCCCACGGGCCGTGTCGCGGGAGCTCCATCTCCGGTCGGCGGGTGGTGCCAGCACCCGGTCGGGGGACGGTCGGCTCGCATGGGACGCTCCGGTCGCGGATGAGCCCGCGGACTCGTTCCGGGCCGACCCCTCGGACCCCGTGCCCACGCGAGGCGGCAACCTGTGCTGCTGGCAGGTGGTCCAGGAGCCGGGTGCCTTCGACCAGGGCGATGTCGAGGACCGACCCGACGTGCTCGTCTACACCAGCGAGCGGCTGGCCGAGGCGGTCGAGGTGACCGGCCCCGTGCGGCTGCGGCTGTTCGTGTCCTCCGAGGCACCCGACCTCGATGTCACGGCACGGCTGCTGGACGTGGATCTCGATGACGATGCCTGGAACCTCACCGAAGGCATCCGGCGTGTCCGGACCCGCGATGGCGCCGCAGGCGCGTTGCTGGAGCCCGGCCAGGTGGTGGAGGTCGAGGTCGATCTGCTGGCGACGTCCAACCTGTTCCGGGCTGGTCATCGCATCCGGCTCGAGGTCGCGGCGTCCAACTGGCCGCGCTTCGATGCCAACCCCCAGGACGGCTCGCCGTTCGGGCAGGGGACACCGCGCGTGGCGACACACACCATCCACCACGACGCGCTGCATCCATCCCGCCTGGTGCTGCCGGTGGTGCCCCGCGGCTGAGCCACCATCGGCGCCTGCCATCGGCACCCGGCCATCGGGCATCCGGCCATCGGGCATCCGGCCATGGGCGCCCGCCGGCCCCTCGGGATGCCCTGACGGGCCGCGAGCAGGTTCCGTGGGACGATGCACCGGTGACCGATCGCCCCATCCCCGCCCATGACCCCCCAGACGGTCTGCGCCTCCTGCTCCAGCGTCGGAGCGCGGCCGCGCTCGCCGACCCCGCACCGACCGACGAGCAGCTGCGTCTCATCCTCGATGCGGCGGGCAGCGTCCCGGACCATGGGCGCCTGCGACCGTATCGGTTCGTGGTCGTGCGTGGGGACGCGCGCCAGCGCTTCGGGCGGGCGCTGCGCGATGCCGCGATCGAGGCGGACAGCGATCCGGCGACCATCGCCAAGGCGGTCCGCAAGCCGATGTTCGGGCCCCTGCTCGTGGCCATCATCGGGTCGCCCCGCTCGCATCCGACCGTGCCGGCCTGGGAGCAGCGGATCACGGCGGGCCTCACCGGATATGCCATGACGCTCGCTGCGGCCGCGCTCGGTGTGGGTGCCACGTGGAAGAGTGGTCACCACCTCGATGGCGCGCCCGTCCGCCGGCTGCTTGGCATGGCTGGTGACGAGCGGCTCCTCGGCTGGGTCAACCTGGGCACGCCGGCCGTGCCCACGAAGCAGAAGGAGGAGCGGGTGCGCCCCGAGCTGCGCATCGCGGAGCTGGCTCCTGACCCGCTGATCCGGGTCACCGACCTGGCGGCGCGGCTGGACGACGCGCGAGTCGTGGTGTGTGACGTGCGCTGGTACCTCGGCGATGCCGACCGAGGGCGGCGCGAGTACCTCGAGGCGCACATCCCGGGGGCTCGCTTCGTGGACCTGGACGCCGATCTCGCCGATCACGCGGACCCTGACGCGCTCGGACGTCATCCGCTCCCGGATCCGACGCGCTTCAGGGCGACGCTCGTGCGGCTGGGGGTCGGTCCCGAGGATCTGGTGGTCGCATACGACGACGGCTCCGGGGTGCCTGCGGCGCGTCTGTGGTGGATGCTCGATGCCATCGGCCACCGAGGCGCACGCGTCCTCGATGGGGGCATGGCGGCCTGGCGCGCCGCGGATGGTCCCGTGCGCGGCGGCGAGGAGGTCGCACCGGACGGACCGATCCCGGATGCGGCGGATGTCACGCTCGCGAGCTGGCCCCGGACCATCGACCGCCACGCGCTCCGCGAGCGTCTCGGTCGGGTGGCGCTCCTCGATGTGCGTGCCGGGGCCCGATACCGCGGCGAGATCGAGCCCGTGGACCCGTTGCCGGGTCACATCCCGACCGCCATCTCGGCGCCCTCCACCGAGAACGTGGGCGAGGACGCCCTGCTGCGCCCCGCGGCCGTGCTCGCCTCGCGGTTCGAGGCGCTGGGAGCGGGTGGCCCCGACGTCGTCGTGAGCTGTGGCAGTGGCGTGACCGCCTGTCACACGGCGCTCGCGATGCGTGTCGCGGGGTTGCCCGACCCGGTGCTCTACGCGGGCTCCTACAGCGACTGGGTGAACGCGGGCTGGCCCGTGGTCACGGGCCCCGAGCGGGGGGATCCACCCGACTGATGTCCGCCGGTGCCGGCGTGCCGGGGTCTGGTGGTGGATCGTCGGTCGCCCGTGCAGCGATGCTGGTCGGTGTCCGCTCCGCGATGCCCAGGCCGGCGAGACGTCGCTCGAGGTAGCGCCGCTCGATGGGGTCGACGGCACGCCCCATGGCCGCGCGATACGCAGCCGCGGCCGCTGGTCGGTCGCCCGCCCGTCGGAGCAGGTCCGCGCGGACGGCGTCATACAGGGGATGCGCCCGCATCCGCGCGTCCTCCGAGCGTGCCGTGACCCGTGCGAGAGCGGCCTCCGGACCGTCGATCATGGCGATCGCGACGGCATGGTTGAGCGCCACGACCGGGGATGGCGCCACGTCATCGAGACGCTCGTAGAGGCGCCGGATGGCCACCCAGTCGGTGCTCGCGGCATCCGGGGCGAGGTCGTGCTCCAGCGCGATCGCCGCCTGGAGCTGGTATGGGCCCGCGGCACCCAGCCGGACCGCCTGCGCCAGCTCTGCGGAGCCCTCCTCGATCGCCGCCCGGGCCCAGAGCGCCCGGTCCTGCTCCTCGAGCAGCACCAGCTCTCCCTGGGCATCGAGGCGGGCCGGTCGACGCGCCTCCTGGAGGAGCATGAGGGCGAGCAACCCGCGGACCTCGCCGTCGTCGGGCATCAGCCGGGTCAGCAGCCGGCCCAGACGGATCGCCTCGCCGGTGAGCGTCGTGCCGGTCTCGTCGCGGGCACCGGCACCATGTCGGTACCCCTCGGTGAACACGAGATAGACCACGAGCAGCACCGATGCGAGCCGTTCCGGAAGCTCCTCGATGACCGGCACCTGGTAGGGCACCCGCGCGTCGCGGAGGGTGCGCTTGGCCCGGACCAGCCGCTGGGCCATGGTGGGCTCGGGGACCAGGAAGGCCGCAGCGATGACCGGTGTCTGGAGCCCCGCCACGATACGCAGCGTGAGTGCCACCCGACCCTCCGGCGGCAGGACGGGATGACAGCACGTGAACATGAGCCGCAGCCGGTCATCCGGGATGACGTCCGTGTCGGGGAGCTCCAGCAGCAGCGCGGGGTCATCCGTGACGGCTGTGACCGGCGCGGCGACGTCCGGATCACCCTCCTTGTCCAGGCGACGACGTGCCCGCCGCAGCCGGTCGATGGCCCGGCGGCGGGCCACGGTGGTGATCCAGGCGCCCGGTCGCTCCGGCACGCCATCGGTGGGCCAGCGCTCGAGGGCCAGGACGAAGGCGTCCTGGAGCGCCTCCTCGGCCGCATCGAGGTCACCCCCGAGCGCCGCGACGAGGCGCGCCATGACCCGGCCACCCTCGTCGCGGAAGGCGGCCTCCACGGCCGCACCGATGACATCGTCGATCCCGGTGGGCTGGTCCGCTGGGGCGTGCGACATGACCCCGAGGATATGCGTCCACGATGGGCGCGTCGGGATGTCGATTCGCGTGGCGCTCGTTCGTCGTCATGGTGGACGACCCATGCGGGTCGCCAGCGACCACCCACAGGAGGGAACCGGATGAAGGTGATGCTGCTGTTCATGGGGACGGCCGAGGAGGCGGACGGGGATCCCGCCGAGCTCGCCGCGACCTATGAGCGCATCGGGGAGTGGTGGGGCCGCAACGCCGCGGCCGGCACCATCACGGATGGTCATGAGCTGCGGGGTCCGTCCACGGCACGCAAGGTGCGCATCACGGCCGATGGCCCGATCGTGACCGACGGGCCGTTCGCGGAGGCATCCGAGGTCGTGGGCGGCTACGCCCTGCTGGAGGTGCCGTCCATCGAGGAGGCCACGGCGATCGCGGCGTCGTGGCCGGGTGGCGGCGAGGTCGAGATCCGGCCGCTCCGTGATCGGGAGGGCATGTGACGTGGCGAACTTCCTGCTCGTCTATCACGGTGGCAGCCAGCCCGCGGACCGGGCGGAGATCGACCAGGTGATGGCCGACTGGACCGCCTGGTTCGGCCGGCTCGGCGGCGCGGTCGTGGACGGTGGCAACCCCGTGGGTGCCGTTCGCACGGTGGCCGCCGATGGCAGCGTCACGGACGGTGCCATCGATGCGGCGACCGGCTATTCCATCGTGTCCGCTCCGGACATGACGGCAGCCGTGGCCCTCGCCGCGGGGTGTCCGCTGCTGGCGCGCGGTGGCCGGGTCGAGGTCGCGGAGACCATGCCGATGTGAACGCGGGTACCCCGGGGCCGGAGCCGGCCGTCCGGGCTGTGCCTGTCATATAGTCCATCGGAGATATGGGGTATAGTCCCCATCCCATGGATCCTTGGACGCCGATGCCGTGTGCACCTGTCGCCGGTCGATGCTGGCCGACGATGGGGGCCGCCGGGCCGCATGGCATCGGCGTCCATCCCGGAAGTGGCGCACCTGGCACCCCGCCCCGGACGTCCACTGCCATGTCGATCGGGTCCCTTGGCCGTCGTTCCCGAGCGTGTACCCGGCGAGTGCGGGCCTGCTCGTCCGGGCTCGGCCTCGCATCCGGATCGTGACGCACCACGCGTCGCGACGTCACCGACCGCCCCCCGACCGATCCGAGAGGTCCTCCACATGTCGCCGACACGTTCCCCACGCCGAATCTCGCGCGCCGTTGCGCTGACCAGCGCGGTGCTGTTGCTGCCTGCCGCAGTGCTCGCTCAGCCCGCGTCACCCGCCAGCGTCGCACCGCCGCCCTTCGATGTCCCTCCGGTGCGGATCGCGCTGGTGCGCCAACTGAGCTCCGGCGACTACTTCGAGCAGTGGCTCGCGGGTGCCGAGGCACAGGCGAGCGCGCTGGGCATCGAGCTCCTGACCTCGAGCGCCGAGGGCGATAACGCCGCCAACGCCGAGAACCTCCAGACGGCCATCACCCAGGCACCGGCGGCGATCATCGTCGATCACGGCCTCACCGAGTCCCTGGCTCCGGGCATCGCGGCCGCTGTGGAGGCGGGCATCCCGGTCGTCGCCTTCGACGTCGATGCGGGCAATGCGGCGGTGCCCCAGATCGAGCAATCGGACGCGGACATCGCACGATTGGCCCTCGAGCAGCTCATCGCCGACACCGGTGGCGAAGGCTCGATCGCCTACGTCTACGTCGCCGGCTTCGCTCCCCTCGATCGGCGGGATGCCGTGTTCCAGGAGGTCCTGGCAGCCAACCCGAAGCTTGTGAACGTGGCCACGTTCGGCACGGTCAGCGAGTCCACCGCCGCCGAGGTCCAGACCCAGGCTGCCGCCGTGCTCCTGGCGGATCCGGACATCAAGGCGATCTTCGCGCCGTACGATGAGTTCGCCAAGGGAGCGGTGCTGGCCATCGAGGCGGCCGGCCTTCAGGACCAGGTCAAGGTGTACGGCGCGGACATCTCCGCGGCCGACATCGGGGTCATCACCGCCGAGGGCAGCCCATGGGTGGCCACCGTCGGCACCGACCCGGCGAACGTGGGCCGTGTGGCCGTGCGTGCCGCCGCGCTGGCCGCGGCAGGCGAGGAGGTTCCGGCGTCCATCATCGTGCCGCCCGCCCTCATCACCCAGCAGTTCCTGCGTGACAACGGCATCGTCACGATCGCCGACCTGGGCGCGCAGCTGCCGGAGCTGGACACGCCGGACCTGCTGCCGATCCCGTGGGCCGCTCCGGCCGAGTGACGGCCCCTGGTCCCTCGTGCATGTGCCGGTGACCGATCCGGGTCATCCAGGGGTCGTCGGGTCCGACCCGACGACCCCGCACCCGCCCGGTCCGGCGGTCGAGCTGGTGGGCCTGCGCAAGCGCTTTGGTGGCACCGTGGCCGTGGCAGGCGTCGATCTCGCGCTCGCACGTGGCGAGATCCACGGTCTTGTGGGTGCCAACGGGGCCGGCAAGTCCACGCTCATCCGGATGCTCGCCGGTGCCATCCGACCGGACGCAGGACATGTGCGCGTCGACGGCCAGGAGATGCCGCTGGGCGATCCCTCCCTGGCGCACCAGGCCGGCATCCAGACCGTCCACCAGGAGATCGATGCGGGCATCCTGCCCGGGCACACGGTCGCCGAGAACCTCGCCCTCGACCGGCTGGCCGATGCGCGGACAGGACCCTGGTATCGGTCGCGCGCCATGACGCTGGCCGCGACGCGCATCGCGTCCGCGATGGACCTCCAGGTGCCGCTCGAGGCCCCCGTCGAGCGAGTGAGCCACGCCGACCGTCAGCTCATCCTCATCTGTCGTGCCCTGGCCCGACGGGCCCGTCTGCTCGTGCTCGATGAGCCGACATCGGCACTCTCGACCCGGGAGTCCGAACGCCTGTTCCGGGGTATCCGACACCTGGCGGGACAAGGTGTGAGCGTGCTCTACATCTCCCATCGGCTCGCCGAGGTGGCCGACCTGGCCGACCGGGTGAGTGTGCTCCGTGGCGGACGACTGGTATGCACGATGGACCCGCCCTTCTCCGCCGCGGTCATCGGCCAGGCGATGCTGGGCCACGCCGCGATCGCACGTCCCGTGACCCGCGTCCAGCCGGGTCCGGTCGTGCTCACCCTCGACGATGTGCGGCTCCACCGCGAGGGGCGGCCGATATCGCTCCTCCTCCACAGCCGCGAGGTGGTCGGCGTGTTCGGCCTGGTGGGCGCCGGCAAGTCGACGTTGCTCGAGGGGCTGTTCGGCGCGCGCCCGCTCGCCGGAGGCAGCTGCACGCTCGACGGCGCTCCGTATCAGCCTCATGATCCGCCCACCGCGGTCGCGCGCCACATCCACCTCGTGCCCGAGGAGCGGTCGACCCAGGCGGTGTTCCGGGCCTGGTCGGTCACCCACAACGTGACACTGCCATTCCTGCGCGGATTCCAGCGCCTGGGTCTGCTCGAGCGCGATCGGGAGCGCCGACGGGGCGCCGCGGCCATCGACGCGATGCGCGTGGTCACGCCCAGCCCTGATGCGCTGCTGGGGACGCTCTCGGGGGGTAACCAGCAGAAGGTGGTGGTGGCCCGCTGGCTCGTCGATGACGCTCGTGTGCTGCTGTTCGACGAGACATTCCGGGGTATCGACCTGGGCGCGCGCGCGGAGATCTCGGCGGCCATCCGCG